>CAZUER010000087.1:0-17042 GCA_964619345.1 uncultured Desulfohalobiaceae bacterium | reverse complement strand
ATTGACCCATATTACAGGGGATTATAGAGGCCATTTCTTAAGCTATGAGATGCTCGGTAAGTTGATAAAGCACCTCCTCCTCCACTTAGTGGCCCCTTGAGTCCACGTCAGTTGGGTTGTAAGGTGGACTTAGCTCCCGGCACCCGGGCATTGAAGGGTTCAAAAAACATCAGATTGCACTATGGATATTATGGTGTTGGTAAGTTGAATAGTAATGAGAGCCTTGGTAAGTTGATAAAGCACGTTCCTCCTTCCCTTAAGGGGGTCTTGAGATTGACCCATATTACAGGGGATTATAGAGGCCATTTCTTAAGCTATGAGATGCTCAGTAAGTTGAAAAAGCACGCCCTTCCTCCGCTTAGTGCAACCTTGAAATCGGCTAATAAATTCAGGGGATTATAGAGGCCATTTCTTAAGCTATGAGATACTCGGTAAGTTGAAACGCTTTGCCACTGTGGAGGAAGACTCTTTGCCACTGCTGCTCCAGCCACATGGATACAGCACCTCTTCAACTTAAAGGCCCCTCGCAGGCCGCTCACTGGCCACCAAGATTTACCCATGCAGGATACCCGGGAGAAGATTAGGGCCGCTCAGTGGACGCACAGGGGCTTCTGTGGGCATTCTGTGGCATATCTGTGGATGACAAAGCTGTAGGCAAAGCTGGGAGCATATACTAAGGATAGAAACTTTGTGACGCGAAGAGATACTCACTGAGCATTCTGCTCTCCGTGGGAGACCAGTCAACTTACAATTTCAACTTAATATCGACTCCAGACCCCCACAATCCCGTCAGTAACTCCCGTCAGTTGACCATAAAGGTGCATGGTTGAGCCATGAGCATCTGATTGATAATCCCATGTGGCCGATTGTAAGTTGAACTGAAGGTTGAGCTGAGGGTCATATAGTAAGGTCACGGAGAGCAGAATGCTCGAGTACCTCTTCGCCAGGGCAGGGAAGATACTGGAGGGAATAAGTTTAACTGTGGCTGATGATGAGGCAGCTTTAAGTTGAGCATACCCCCGCCCCCCTCATGATGACTCGCCAGGTCCTGTCGTCACCAGTGATGACGGGACAGCATTTCGATGCGGGGTACGCTTCAATATATATCAGCCGGGGCCTCCGGTAGTGAATAAAAAGTCCGATGCGCGGTCCTCTTCAAGGCACGTCACGCATGGAAGGGACCCCCCAGGGGGGGGGAAAGCTGCTCTCGATACCCACGATAAAGGGCTTCAAATATTTGTGGCAAAATCCTATAGCCCGACCAACAGCCCAACATACAGCCCAACATGCAGCTCAGCATAAGGTCCCCCACGGAGAGCAGAGTGCTCGAGTATCTCTTCGCACCATTAAGCTCCACTGCCACACAATGGCACATAGGTTGAACATAAGCCTCTCCAGGGTGTCCTGGCATGGTTAGTGCCTTATCGATAATTCTCTGTCATAAAAAACAAGAAAATTTTCATCTTAAATAAACCTCCGAAAATTGGAGATATTTTTTTTTGACCCAATCATTTTATTGGGTTGCGGGCGTAGCTCGCCTTGGAACATAGAGGCTCTTAAATGGACGCACAGGAGCCTCGCAGAGCGGAATGCTCGAGAAGCACTCTTCGCTTTAAATGGAAAGGTATATGTGCAGCTTAATACCCGAAGTAATCCCTTGCACTCCCGACACTCTCCTGCTATATTCCTTCTCACCTTAAGGTCCATCCCTCTCAATAGACAGGAAGGAGATACTCCATGTCTGTCTATAAACGTGGGAAGGTCTACTACATGGACTTCATTGTGGGAGGGGAACGTGTCAACAAATCAACAAAACAGAAAACCAAAGCCTTGGCCCTACAGGCTGAGCGAAAGGAAAAGGAGAAGCTTGAAGAGCAATTGCTCCAGAGACCACTCCAGGACAGGATGACATTGCAGGAAGCTGTGAAGGGTGTCTGGGAAGAGAAGTGGTCCAAAGGTAGAACAGGGGACCAGTCCTACAGGAGCATGGAGATTATTATTGAGGTTCTTGGGAATCCGTACCTACATGATATCAACAGTCAGTGGGTCCGTAAGCTCAAGTCTTGGTTGTCCAAGCAGAAGTACACTGTGGCCACTCAGAACAGGTATTTGGCCCACCTGAAGACTGTCCTAAGGTATGCCAGGGATGAATGGGAGGTAGTTGAGAGAGTCCCTAAGATAAGCCTGAGCAAGGAACCTGAAGGCAGACTACGAGTTATCACTGAGGAAGAATTGGATAAGATTGTCGGTATCCTCAAGAAGGCCCCTGAGGTCCACAGTAAGCCTCCATACTTCTCATTGATTGGGGACTTGCTCTATATCCTGGCAGATACAGGGATGAGGTTGTCTGAAGGCTTGAACCTTGAGCCATACAATCTGAAGACTGAAGGCCAGATTGAGCTATTCCCTGAGCAAACAAAGACTGCCAAGCCTAGGGTCATCCCCATGACTCCGAGAGTGAAGGAAATCATTGATAGATTAGGTGGGTCTCCATTCGAGGAACTGGATGCTTGGAAAACTCAAAGGGGCTGGAAGTGGGCCAGGAAGAAGATAGGCAACTTCGAGAAGGAATTTGTCATCCATGCCCTGAGGCACACATTCGCCAGTAAGTTGATAAACAAGGGGGTGGACTTCTACACTGTCCAGCGTTTACTTGGCCATTCAAACCCATCGACAACTCAAAGATATTCCCATCTGAAGGTGGATACACTTGTCGGAGCAGTTGATTTGCTGAGTAACTCCCGACAGTCAGAAGGTCAACATTTGGGAAACATTTAAAGGAGTTCCAGTAGATGTCCAGGATAATGAGAGACTACGAATCAGAAGGCCGGAGGTTCGAATCCTTCCTGGCGCACCATGTAAAAAAAGAGGGTCACCTCAGTGAGGTGACCCTCTTTTTTTACCCTTAAACGGCTTTGGATTAACCAGTGGAGTCATGACCAAATTTCTAACGCACATTCAGAACCGACCATGGCAGCACTGAGGAAAGCTCATGGCTGTCTCTTTATGTTCACAATCCACCGTTTTTTCAGAATCATTCTATGGGCATGGGGTACGAGCCTAAAATGCATTGGGATTCGCCATCAGTGGTCAATTATCAGTCACTGGACTGAACCCGATAGGCCCGGTTCCAAGGATATTTGTCTACCACCAGTTCAAAGTCCTGCTCAAACTTTTTCGGGTCGCGGATGAGCATTTGGACCATCATGGATTTGTAGATCTTCTCGTCCATGAGGTAGAGTTCCTGGGACAACCGGTTCAGAACAGCATAGACTCGGCTGGTGTTCGGCCACTCAAAGTGACGGGGGTTTTTCGGATCCAGCACATCCAAGCCGGCAAGGGTGACCTGGCCTTTGGACAAATTTATCACCCCTTTGTCCAGGTCAAATCCGGCCTTGCCCCGCACCTGTTTGATCCGGCCCGGGTCGGCTCCTCCGGTGACCAGATCCCAAGTGCCAAAGTAGCTGATCCAGTAAGCCAGACGCATGTTTTCCCAGGACAAAACAAGATACTGCGGCGGCTGATCTCCTGGCCAGTCGAATTCCTTTTCCGCCAGGGAGCGGACAAAATCCCGGGCTCCTTCCGGCCCCAACTCTTCCAGCTCGGCCACAGGATCGGCCAGATAGGGCTTCCAGAACTCGTTCATGTCCTTATACTTGGTGCTGTTGGCTGCAAACTCCTCTTCCTGACTCACCGTGATGTATTGCATGATTTGCCGGGCCTGACGTGGAGAGTGGGTCATATGCACCTTAGCCGCAGGATACAGGACGTTTCCCCCGTGCACGCCTCCATCCCCAAAAGTGATCCGCTCCGCATAGTATTGCCCGGCATAGCCGTAGTCCCACCAGGGCCAGAGCCTGGCATTTTGTTGTGTTTGTTCCTTGATCTCCAGAAAGGTCTTGGCGTACTGCTGAGGTAGAATGGGAGCTGGCCGTAGGCCGGTGGCCGTGTGATACGAGGGAAGCAAAACAACAACACACAAGGCCATCTGGACAACTACCCGCAGGCTCTTTCTGATGTTCATACGCAGAAGAATCAGGCTGAGGCCGAAGCCAAGGCCCACACCCAGTACAGAGCCCCCGTACATGGTAAATCGATTGCCCAGAGTAAAGGAAAACAGGCTCATGCCCAGCAAAGGGACAAAGATCAGACTCAAGGGAAAGCGATACAGCACATAGCCAAACCCCAGCAGCCCGGCCACAAAAATGGCCCAGTGCCCGGCCACCCGGTGAATAATCCTTCCCCAGTCAATATTCTGGGCCTCGCGGATACTCTGGCCCACCATGGGCAGACTCAGATCTCCTTCCCGTCTGATATCGGCAGTGAAGATCTTGGCATATCCCAGGACCTTCATCACCCCGGACCAGACGATTCCCAAAAGGTTGGCATCAATGATAACAATGCAGCCCAGAGCGATCACGGCCCACTTCAGTCCCGTCTTCTCCTCCAGCCACTGCCTTTTGCGCCACAGGATCCAGAACCAGGCAGCAATGCCCAGCCAGGAGGCTGGCCCGCCCAGGGAGAGGCCCAAAATGATCATCAGCCCCACAAGCAGCCATACAGTCTGCAGCCAGTTTGGAGTCAAGAGCAGAATGCACACAATGAGGGCTCCTAAACTGGCCAGGAGAACAGGACTGGCATTGGAGTAAAACCACATGTAGATGAGACCCGCCAGACCAACGCCCACGGCCTGGAGTAGAAATCGCCACAGTGTATTCCAGCCCAGATCCCGGATATTTTCCTCCGTCTTGGCCCACGTTTTGCGCAGGAAGGGAGCAAAGACTATAATCAGCAGTACATACATAAGCAGGGGGAAAAACAGGGCTAAAATATCGGTGTCATAGAATCCCAGCCGGGAGCGGAGGAGAAAACCCAGGCAGCCGGCAGCCAGGACCCCGGCAGTCAAAGCTCCCTCCTCCAACCGCCAGTGCCGGCCAAGGAGAATTAGAGGGATCACAGCAAAGGGGGCAATAAAGGCCGGGAGCCAGAAGGCCAGATTAGCGTATTGGATGCCGGTCAGGGAGTAGATGGCCTGGGTCATCTCAGCCAAGGGAGCGCTTTTCTTCCGCCCCACATCCTTGGCCTCAGCCAACCAGTGATAGGCATCATGGGTAGCCAAAAGTTTTTCGCCCTGGATAGATAATGACGGATTGTCCCAAGCCGGAGCCTCATACAGTCGCAGTCCCATGGTCAGGGCATAGGTAATGATGAAAATACCGATACTGAGGAGGAGTCGATTTGATATTCGGGGCATGGGTTGCCGCCTTGGTTGTTGTTTTTCAGACGTGAGAGACTTAAGCTAGGAGAACCAAGAAAGCGAAGGGAACGAGGAGGCGATGTAAGCGAATGAATCAAAGAAGTCGTCGTCACACGCTACCCATCAGTTTACTCAGTTCGCTCCGTACCGTCAGTCCCTCCGTCGCACCAGTCGCTGTATTTTTCTGCTCTTCGTCGCTTCATTCACTCAAGTCGCTAAAGTCGCTCAGTTCGCACAGCTCACGCAGTTCGCTCAAGTCACTCCTTACCAAATAGTCTGGACATGGCTGTAGTCCTGGATTTTCCGGTCGCAGGTGACCAGAGGAACTCCAAAGCGCCGGGCAAGGGCCACAATGATTCTATCAGCAGGGTCTTTGTGAAAAGTACCAGGTAAGCGCGTGCTTTCTATGGCATCAAAGGGGTAGAGGGGTTCAATGCTGATACCTGGATAGGACTGAGCGGCAGCATACCAAGAATTAAGGTCCATGGGCAAAATAAGCTTTCCAAGCTGGACCTTGACTGCCACCTCCCATACCGAAATGACAGATACCTTCAGACCGTGCAGCCCTTCTTCATGGGCGATCTTTTCCTGGGCTGGCCCAGAGAGGTGGTCAGGATTGTGCAGCCACAAAAGCCACACATGGGTGTCAATAACAATCATTCCTCCAGGGCCTCCCACATATCGGGAAGCGGAGCGTCAAAATCACCATGCACATGAAATGTAAGGCCACGGAGAGGGTAATGTTCCTGCTGTTCTTCTTCTGGGGTGTAGCATACCAGCTTGGCAACCGGCTTCCCATGCTTGGTGATAGTCACTTCCTCCCGGGAGGCCACAAGTTCAGATATCAAGCTGGGGAGGCGTTGCCGGACTTCTGAAATATTCATTGCTTTCATGGCCCTCTCCATGTGCTTTTTGTACAAAAATATTGTACAAAAACAGAGATGTCAAGGACGGATGTTCAAAGAGGCTGCCCATCTCGGTGAAACCCTTTTCTGTTTCACCGGGTAGCCTTCTTTCCCGTTAGTCGCCCAGTCACTTACGTCGCTTTGTCTCTTCTTTCCCCCGTCCCTCAAGTCACTTCAGTCGCCTCTTCGCTCAAGTCCCTCAAGTCGCCCTGTCGCTTAAGTTGCTAAAGTCCCTCCGTCTCTCCCCGCACGCTTCCTGCATAACCTCATCCACCACCTGGCATGTTTTTTTAATCTCCGCATCCGTCAGCGTGGGATGGACCAGAAACATCAGGCTCGTCTCTCCCAGCTCCCTGGCCACCGGCAGTCGCTCACCTTTACTCAGCCCACGTATCACTCCATTCGTCCACTCGCTTCGTTCGCTCAAGCCTCTCCGCCTGCCTCTTTGCTTCCTCGCCTCCTCTCTTTGTTCGCTGAAGTCGCTCAAGTCTCTCCGTCCCTCAGTCCCCTCTTCCCGACGCCCCGTGCCCCATGCTCCATGCCTCCCAAATGCCTTCTCGCGGTATATCTCCGGGCAGATCCCGCTCATGCAAGGTACGCCCCGCGAAGTCACCTCGCTCATGATCCTATCCCGGTCCCAGCCAGTCTCTAGCTCCTCAGGCCGGACAAAGACGTAGTACTTGTAATACGCATGATATATATCATCCCCAGGCACAGTCACCCGCAACCCAGGCAGCTCTTGAAATACCTCCGACAAGCGCTCCGCATGTTGCCGCCGCCTGGCCACCCAATCATCCAGCTTGCCCAGCTGAACCCGGCCGATGGCTGCCTGCATCTCGGTCATCCGCCAATTGGTGCCAAAGGACTCGTGCAGCCAGCGAAAGCCAGACGGGTGCTGCCGCTCATACACTGCGTCCCAGCACTTGCCGTGGTCCTTGAAACCCCATGCCCGTTTCCACAGCTTCGTATCGTCCAGAACCAGCATACCCCCTTCGCCGCCAGTGGTCATGATCTTGTCCTGGCAAAAGGAAAAGGCTCCCATATGGCCCCACGAGCCTACCGGTCGGTCCTTATACTGCGCCCCATGGGCCTGGGCGCAGTCCTCGATGACCCACAGCCCTTTTTCTGCAGCCAGCTCTAAAATAGGATCCATGTCACAGGGCCAGCCGGCCAGATGCACACAGATCACGGCCTTGGTCCTGTCTGTGCACACGGCCCGGATAGTCTGGGCCGTCATGTTCTGAGACACCGGATCTACATCACAGAGCACAGGTATTGCCCCGCGCATGGCCACGGCACTGGCTGAAGCGATAAAGGTTCGGCAGGTGGTGATCACCTCGTCGCCCGGGCCGAGATCTATCGTGGTCAGGGCCAGCTCCAGGGCCAGGGTACCGTTGGCCAGGGCGATACCGTGTCGCCGTCCAACATAGGACGCATACTCTTTTTCAAACTCCCGGCCTTCCTGTCCGGTCCAGTAGTTCACTTTTCCGGAGACCAAGGGCCGCATGGCCGCTTCACGTTCGTCCGGGGCGAACACCGGCCAGGGAGAAAATGGTGAATTGAGCATGGAAGCCTCGAATTTCAGCCCACGGAAAGAGAAAGAAATTGGCTCACGGAAAACGCGGAATACGCGGAATAAAGAAAAAATGAAAATTTTTCCAGTGCTGAAAAAGACCGCACTGGAAAACTATTCATCGCCTCCTGGCGATAGGGGTCTTTTCTTTGCCGGGTTCTTTTTCCCGGCAAGAAAATCTGGCCTCTTCCTTTCCGTGTCATTCCGAGTGTTCCGTGGGCTATAACTCTTCTCTTTAAAGCATCCCTGGTCACTCGTTTTCTTCAATCAGAACCAAGAAGAAATCGCCCACAGTCTGCCGGAAACTTGATAGAAAGATTTCTGCGAGCCTCCTCCCAGGCCAGCTGACTGGTGATCAGCTTCCAATGCCCCCGTCCACCCAACTCCAAGAGCAGGGCAGCCTTGCCTTCAGGATTGTGCGCAGCAGTAAAAATGACGTTTGCATCCAGGAAGATCCGCTTCATGACTTTTCGCCGAGCTTATTCAGGATCATTTCCCGGGTTTGGGTATCAAGGCGATCTTCTTCGTCCCAGCGGACAATCTGCTCATCGGTGTACAGGTCTATTTCCACAACCGCTGCTGGCCGCAAGATCAATTCGCCGTTTTTCTCTTCAGCAATAACCGTGCCTCCAGCTTCAAGGCCCATTTTTTTCCGCAGCTCGGCAGGCAGGGTGACCTGGCCTTTCTTGGATATGGTCAGATGCTGTCTCATCTTTGGTCTCCTTGGATATATGCTGAGAGATAATCCGATTTTCGGAATTTCGTAAAGAAAAAGAACTCCTGTCCACGGAACATAAAGAGATTCTGCCCACGGAACACGCGGAACACGCGGAATAAAGAAGAACTCTTTATCGCTTTTGGCGATTGGAACCTTTCCTGCCAGGATCTTTTTCCTGGCAGGAAAACTCTTCCTTTCCGTGTCCTTCCGTGTGTTCCGTGGGCAATACTCTTATCTTTTCATAATTCTGTAGACTGTTTGGTGGGCTTTACTCTTCTCATGTTCAGTGGATCACAGTCTGCCAAATATATTTCACATCCTGCCAGAAGGACCAGTTCTGCACATATTCGCGGATTAATCGCATCTTATCCTTTTCACCCGCCTTCCGTCTATCCAACACGTATCAGGGTATCGCACTTGGCAAAGGGCTGATCATATATTCTTTTGAGTTCTGAAAAATAATAATCACGTCCTTCCAGCCAGGCAATGAGAGCAGCAGGGTAATCGGCACCGGCCACGTGGGAGAATGGATAGCCTCCGCCGAAACGCGGGTTCATCTCCAGCAGGTAAAAACGTCCCCCGGCTTCAAAGATGTCACAGTCCAGGTTTCCGATATGACCCAGGGCTTTGCCGATCTTGAATCCTGTCTCTTCCAGGTCCGGCCTGTTTCTGAGCACTGCTTTGTCTGTCTCGCCAGCCCGCATGGCCAGCTTTTCCTTGACATATACCTGGACTGGACTGCCTGAAAAGTCATTCAAGATATCCAGACCATATTCCTTCCCGGATATTTTCTCCTGGATCAGAATGGCTTGGTCTAAATTCTGCATGCTAGCTGTAGCCAGAATGCTCCTGGACAGCCTTATCGAAAGCAGGTCATGAGCCAATTGCAGCTCGTGTATGCTTTCGGGAAACTCAATCCCGATGGAAGCGCTTCCCCAGCGAGGCTTGATGGTCAATGGAAATTCAATTTCTCCGGCATGATGCGCGCTCTCAGCTCCAACCAGGCTGGTAAAGGTCAGGGGGGATCTCAGGCCTGCGCTGCTGGCAAATTGAATGGTCCGCCATTTGTCAAAGCAGATGTCAATTACCTTTTCTGAAGATACCAAAGGAAAGGTGCCAATATCCTGAAAACGCTTGCCGGCGGCTGCCAGAATGGGCAGATCCAGATCATTAAGAGAAATCATAGCCCGCACTTGCTCATTCTTGCAGATGTCCAAAAGTGCATCCACATAGCCAGGCTCATACACCCCGGGGACAACTTTGGCCTTGTCAGCTACAGCCATGGCCGGGGCTGTGCTATGCATGTCAGCGGCTATGACATGCCCACTGCCTTTCAGGGCATCTTTGAAGTAGTGCAGGAGGTAGTTGCGGCGGCCAGCGCAGGTGAAAAGTACGTTCATTTTTTTGCCAACATTTGCTTCAGCTCAGGAGAAACCAGTGCATTTAACAACCCGCCGGTGTGCCAGAACAATACAGATTCACTCCTAGTAATCTCACCTAGTTCAATCATCATCAGCATGGCGGCAAATGCCTTGCCTGTATATGTAGGATCCAGGATAAGACCGCTCTGCCGGGCAATATCACATATCGTATGCAGCAATGAGTCATCTGTCTTGGCATATCCCCCATATGTCCAGCGGTCATCGAAAACCACCTCCCGCTCCGGAAAACTATCTAATCCCAGATAAGCTTTTGCTTCACGATAGGATTCAAGTACAACGTCCCTTCCCCGAGGGTTTCTTCTAGCTACAGAAACGCCTATAACCTTTGTATTTGCCTTTCTGCGGTCCAGCCCGGCCAAGATGCCTGCCTGTGTGGCCCCTGTTCCGCTTGCCAGAACAATCTTGTCCGGAAGGTCATCAATCTCATCAACCGCATCCGCATAAGCCAATGCGCCTTGAAGACAATGTGCCCCGCCGGGAATAATAAAAGGCGCTTTTCCGGCCTCTTTAAGTTCATGGAATATCTTATCTATGGCAGGCCCTATCTCCGAAGGTTCCACAACATAAGTCTTAGCACCAGCCATTAGCGCGATAAGCAGGTTGCCTTCTGGGCTCGCAGTCTCATCTTCTGCGCCATGAAGCACCAAGTGGGCATCCAAACCCTGCTCTGCAGCCATAACCGCGCAAACGCGCGTATGGTTGGACTGAGTTGATCCGTTAGTAATAATGCTGTCGCAATCATTAGGTAGGCTTTGGCGAAAAATCCTAGCGAGCTTGCGTGCCTTGTTACCGCCGCCAGTAATAGGATAAAGATCATCCCTTTTCAATTGTATAGTCAAGTATTGCGCAAGATCTTTTCGGTTTATATTCAGTTGAACTTTACCCATGTCAATATCGATAAGACAATGTTTTTGATTATAGTTGTTATTTATACTTGATAGTAATTTTTATTAACTTTCCACTCATTTTTTAAAATAGATATAATAAACCTATTTTTAATTGTACCGTGAGATAAAATATCTTCTCTTAGACAGCCTTCTTTAGTCCATCCAATACTTTTTGTTGTCTTCTGTGCTATTTTATTATCTTCAAGTTGATATCCATAAATTCGATTAAGCCCAAGCTCAATAAAGCCATAATTTGTCAAAATCTTATAAGCTTCTTTACCGTATCCTTTGCCCCAGAACTCTTTATCTCCAATAAAAATATGATGTTCTGCTTTATTAGCTAGCCTGTCAATTTTTATATAACCACAAAAGCCTATTATACTGCTCTGTTCCTTTTCTAGTATTGTGAACTCCACTCTGCTTGGATCAAGAACAATTTTTGAAAACCAAGCTTCAGTCTTTGATAAAGAAGTAGGATAATCATAATTTAATTTTTGCTGTACTTCAGGATCATTGATGAATTCAACCCTTTTTTTTAAGTGCTCTTTTTCTATAAGACAGAGTTTTAACTTTGTTCCTTCTAAAACGTTACGCATTTTACTTTCCTTTTATACACAGCCTGTTTGCTGAATGCGAAGGGATCTTTAGTTAGGCATTGTTATTCGAACGTAACTCATCAAGCCGACATTTCCCTCCAGTTACGACCTCCACATCACTCCTGCGCAACACCTTCCAGAATGTAGAAAAAATTATTTTCACATCCAAATTAAAACAGCATTTATCCACATATTCAACATCAAGAGCCAGCCGTTCTTCCCAATTTAATGCATTCCTTCCGGAAACCTGCGCAAGGCCGGTCAAGCCAGGGCGGACATCATGTCTCCGAGATTCTTCTTCTGTATAATATGGAAGATATTCGACAAATAAAGGCCGTGGGCCAACAATGCTCATATCGCCTTTGATCACATTCCACAGCTCAGGCAATTCATCTAGGCTGGTTGAACGTAGTATACGGCCAAGCCTTCCTGTTCGCTCCTCGTCTAGTATCTTTCTGCCATTTTCATCGTACTCATGACCCATGGTTCGAAACTTGTATAGTGTAAAGGTCCTTCCATGCAATCCAGCCCGCTCCTGCCGAAAAAGCACCGGGCTGCCCAGCTTGATTCTGACCAGCAGGGCGACAATAGCCAGGACAGGGGAGATGAGGATCAGGCCGGGAATGGTTAAGGCGAGGTCGAACAGGCGCTTGCCGTATCTTGAATACCACGAATTGCTGGCTTGAGCTGCCATTGGCCTTCCTCGCTTTTTTGGAAAAAAAAATTTTGTCCACTAATCTACACGCATACAGCTGTCATTTTTCTCAGGTGGACCAAAAAGGCGCCTATGCAGTGTTGTTGTCCAGATGATTCATGCTAAAAGCACTGGCGTCAGAGCAGAGCTCTTTTATTGCAGCGTAACTCTGCGAAAATAATGCGCTAGGGCAGGCGCACAGAGGAATGCTTGGCCAGCTTGCGGTCAATGCTGTAGGTTGCTTCGCACTTCGCATTTCGGTTGGAAAAAAAATGACATAATCCGCAAAATCGGCCTTGCCGCGGTGAAAGGCCGTCAGGGCCGACCTGACAATATCCTCGTTTTCTACGCTCAGCTCACGGGAAGCAAGAATATGCTCCAGCACCTGGACAACAAGTCCTTTTTTTCATACCCATATGCACCGGTAAGGATCCAGGTCAGTTCACACAAAACAATCATACTGATCCTGCCGGGCTCATACCGGGAACAGTTGGTTTCAATCAAATTATTAGCCATGACAAGCCCTGTCCCCCGTACCCGCCGCAGCCGATGAAATCGATGTGGCACTGCCTGGCTAGATTACACATATTACGTTTGACGCGAAATGGGTAATTTGGAATTTTGCTTTTTCTTGCACACGTCGCTCCGGTAGCTCAAGTCTTTTCCTCTCTCCGTCACCTAGTCCCTCCCTTCAGTCTCTCACTTCCCTCAGTCTCTCAGTCGCTTACGTCGCTGCCGTCACTCAACTCACCCCCAAGATCTCCATCATCTGCTGATTAATAATCCGGACATCAAACCGCTCTTCAGCCACCTTTCTGCTTTCCCGGCCCATTTTCTCCGCCAGCTCCGGCTCTTGGATAAAACGCTCCATGGCCCTGGACAGACTATTTGGATCTTTGACCGGCACCAGAAAGCCGTTCTTCCCTTGCCTAATTCTCCTCAGGCTTTCTTCCGTCCCACCATTCCAGCATTCCAGCATCCCAGTATTCCAGCATCCCTTGACTGTCTCCCGGCAGCCCGGAGCATCAGTAGTAATAATCGGTCGGCCCATGGACATTGCCTCAAGCACCGTTCTCGGCATTCCTTCGTGATATGACGCCAGCACATACACATGGCAGGCAGACAGATAGGGCCGCACGTCGCTGGTCACACCCAGATACTCAACCCAGCCCTGCTCTTCCCATTCTTTGATCTCTGCCAGTGAGATCCCGTCCAAGGAAGGGTCTTCGCCTCCCAGAATCTGAAACCTGGCCTGAGGATGCTCTGCCTTGACCAGCCTGGCGGCCTGGGCGAACTCCCGAAATCCCTTTTCCCCCAGCAGGCGGCCGATGCTTAAGAAGACCGGAGCAGAGGAGGGCAGGGGGGCAAAAGCGAACCTCTCTGTGTTTACGCCAGATCCAGGGACAATCCTGCATCTTACTGCGTCAACAATGCCGCGATCAACAAAAACATCGCGGTTGTCAGCATTCTGAAAAATCACTCCTTCAGACCGGACTAAGGCTGCCCGGTACAATCGGCTGACCAGACCAGTGATAGCCTTGCGGGCTAGGCTTTGGCCTTGAAAGGCAAACCCAAGTCCGGTGATCAAGGCAAAGAACGTAACATCTCTTTGGCCTCGCAGGGCCAGCCCGCCCCAGATCACCGGCTTGATGGTGTAGGCCAGGACGATATCCGGTCTTAGCTCAACAAAAGCTCTGCGCAGAGCAAGCATGGTCTGCACATCCTGAACCGGGCTCTGCCCCCGCCTGTTGACCGGATAGGATAGAAACGATGCGCCAAGTTTTTCCACCTCCTGCACAGTTTCGGCCTCAGCCGGGGCGGACATGGTCGTGATCCGATGCCCGGCCTGGATCAGGCTGGAAATGAGGTCACCACGGAAATTGATGAGCGAGCGGGGCTTGGCTCCAAGGATTACGATGTGACTCACGAGGTGAATCCTTTATGTGCAACAGTTTTGTATAATTCCTCGTACTGCCGCACAACTTTCCCCAGCTCAAAGTGCGTCTCAACTCTTTGCCGAGCTGCTTTGCCTAGCTGAGCCCGGCCTTCAGCTCCCATATCTATCAATTCCTTACAGGCTTTGGCAAATGCCTCTGGGTCTTTAGGCGGGACAATTCTCCCAGTATCGCCTATAATCGCTGCAGAATCACCCACATCTGTTGCCACGCAAGGGACCTCGCAGGCCATGGCCTCGCCCAGGACATTGGGAAAGCCCTCGCCGTGGGCCGAGGACAGGACCGCGATATCCAGGGCAGCGGTAATGCGCTGCATGTCGTCCCTGGGACCCAACAAAAAAAACCGGTCACCTAGGTTCGCTTCCTTGATCCAGCTTGTCAGTTGGGTATTATCCCAATCCATATCCTGGCCGCATAATATGATGCGAAAATCCAATCCCTGATCTTTTAATATATTTATTGCCTGAACAAGGCTGTAATGATCTTTTTGTGGGTTGAACCTGGCAGCCATACCCAAAAGCAAAGTGGTTCCATTAACTCCCAATTCATGGCAGAATGAATCCCGTGCTTCTTTGTCTGGATGAAAAGCATCCAGATCGAAGCCGTTGGGGATGACTAGCATTTTGTCCTGCTGATAACCAATGTCTGCATGTACCTGCCTAGATGCCTCGGAACAGCATATAATGCGCTCCGGAATTTTACCGGATAAAATGGCGCAGATTTTGGCCGTCCAGAGGGTGGTCTTCTTGTTGTCCTTGGGGTCCAGATTGCTATGCCTTATATTCCATAACACCGGCACTTTTCCAGCCCATATCGCAGCCATCCCGCCCATTAGGTCTGCATGATACATCCAGGCCTGGGTAATGTCCGGATTTTCCTGCTGAATCAGCCTTTTCAGCTTCCATATTCCCCGGGGGTCAGGTATTCCCCTGCGCATGCCTAGGGGCTGCACACCAATACCCAATGCCTCGATTTTCCCGGCCGTAGGCCCCCTGCTGGTCAGTGAAACCACGTGATTTGAAAATCTAT
The DNA here is from genome assembly GCA_964619345.1 of uncultured Desulfohalobiaceae bacterium. Lineage (GTDB taxonomy): Bacteria > Desulfobacterota > Desulfovibrionia > Desulfovibrionales > Desulfothermaceae > Desulfovermiculus. The sequence continues at coordinate 1,986 of CAZUER010000087.1, read as the reverse complement.
TCCTATCCATCCTCGACAGGAGCTTGTAAAGCATGGTCTCTGCCCCGCCTGTGGCAAGGCCGGTTATGATGTGTAGGATTTTGATTTGGCTCAATCCCATGTCTTAATCAATATCCTGAAGAACTTTTTCCGCTCTTTGTTGCCAAGTAAAATTTTTGATAAAGTTCTCAAAAGTATTTTTAGCCAAAGTATCACGCAGTTGATAGTTGTATTCCAATTGCTCAAGGGCAAACTTCCAGGCAAAAACATCATCTGGATCAGCCAAAAGTCCTGTTTTGCCGTGCTCCAGCACCTCCTCGACAACAGGGAGCTTTGAAGCCACTATAGGACGCTTGACAGCCATATATTCAAATAGTTTTAAAGGAGAAGTAAATTGCCCAATATCACCCCCTTCGGCTGTCTCTACTTTGCTCTGCATAGGGAGGAAAAGAACGTTGCATTTGGACAGGAGTTGACTGACCTCAGCGTGGGGAACGTGACCGTGAAAAACTACATTGTACGGAGCCTCCCCTCGCCACTTTTCTAAGGGTCCGTTCCCTCCCACTACATGATATTCATAGTCTGGAACAGCCCTGGCTAAGGCCATGATTATTTCCATCCCCTTGCCTGGGTAGAGTGAACCAGCATAACCGACTTTCATTGGGCTATTTGTGGTGACAGGTTCAGGCCGTGCTGACTGGTTTACGACATCCGCTCCGTCATGGGCAACTACAATTTGCTCTGCATTTAATTCAGGAAATTTGTCCAAATAAGCCTTTTTTAAGGATCCTGTTATTACGACTAATCGTGTAAAATTTTCCCGGCTGAAAAGAAAACTCTCGATCCTCTTGCGCATGAACCCCTGAGGCAAATTATGGGCCTCATATATAATGGGAATACCAAGCTTACTGGCCCAGGCCAGGCTGTGTGGACAGCGACCATAAAACAGATCAGGCAGAGAGTGTTTTGCTTTTTTAGCAGCCTTTTTTCCATAGATAACGCTTCCCAGCCGCCCCCACTTTGGACGGCTAATAATCTCAACATTAAAACAATTTTCTACGCCATATTCTGACCATATATCATTTTCACTCCGAGCTTTTCCATCGGCTGCAATTAGCTCTACTTCATGCCCATTCTTGGTAAAGGCCTGGCACATCTTCATCACATGGATACTGTTGGCCATGCGAGAAGGGATGGTGGAGGAGGAAAGGTAGGTGATTTTCATAAAATGCGTTTAATAACTGCCTTGCTGGCGAAGCCTCGAATTCAGTCTCCATACTGGATACAATACAGGGAGTGCCAGATTGACAGACAACCTGTATTGCCAGCGATCATCGTATATCAGTTTGGTCCGGGCGGAGGGATGGTTTTTCATTCTGTTGCCAAAGACATCATGAACAATTGAGGTATGAAGCGCATCCTCCCAGTCCTTGTTATCATTATGCAAGTCGCTAAATTTATGGATCCTGGAAAGTTGAGCGTCGGTTTGGAATATAAGCGATTCATAGGATACAAATAACGGATTAAGTTTTTTAAGGTTTTGATTGATATAACTGAGAATACGCATCTGGTTTTTCCACCAAGCAAGCAATGAGAATATAATCGGGCGTGAGGGTTTATTTTTCCGCTTCCTGGTGTTTTCATCAGAAAGCGCCCAGGCACGGACATCCCGGAACAAATAGATTATCTGCACTCCGGCAATATAGCCTTCAGACGCCAGTTTGATCCAGGGGGCAATGGTATTCATTGACTTGGAGGAATCCACCAGGTGAGTGGCTTGTGGGTAAAGTTCAGCAGTCCTGCTTATCAGCCTCTTATACCAATCCAGGATAGCTTCACCTGGGCTTGGTTGAAGACCCTGCCACTGCGGGCAGGCTTGCACTGAATGTCCGCAGGAGCAGTCACCAGCCTCGTTGTTCCATCCCTTACCATCCGCCATTTGACGTACTTCGCCTATTCCAACGACATTGGGGTTGCCAGCGAGCAAATACTGCAAGATTGTTGAAC
>CAZUER010000086.1:0-17183 GCA_964619345.1 uncultured Desulfohalobiaceae bacterium | reverse complement strand
GACAGCGCAGGCAGTAGAGAACGGCCGATTTGGTTACGGCCAAAGGGGCATTGAGGTTGCCCCAAAGCTCGTAGCCTGTCCCGTCAAAATCGAAGATCGCGCTTCCTTTCTCTCGATCAATGCTTAAATGAAGGACCAACGGGCTCCCATCGTCGAGATAGTCGACCGCCTCTATAGCCCCGACTGCATCCAGGCCCTTGTGCAGGGACAGCTCCTTGAGGCTGTTGCGCACCGCTTCTTCAGCTGCATATTGCACATGATTCATATAGGCATGGACAACATCCAGTCCATAGTGCGCAACCATCTCCATGACCAGGTCGATCCCCTTCTGATTGGCTGCCGTCTGGGCCTTGAGATCGGAAATGTTATCTGAGAGGCATCGCGTCCCGGATATAGCCGGCCGGCCGGGCTCGGGCCGAATGCGGCCAGGAGCCAAGAGAAGCTGCCTGATGCCCTCTTCCTGGAAAATGCCTTCCTCCACGAGCTTATACGATTCGATGCACGCCCCTTCTTCGTGAATCGTCCTGGAGTTAGGCGGCATTGACCCGGGAGAGATCCCACCCACCTCGGCATGATGACCCCGATTGGCCACCCAGAAGATGATGTCGCCTTTCCGAAAGACCGGGGTCATGACCGTAATGTCCGGCAGATGGGAGCCGCCGGCCTTGGGATGATTGGAGACCAGGACATCGCCTGGCTGCAGCCTGTCTTTGTGCAGCCGCATCTGGGCTTTGACCGCTTCGCTCATAGCCCCCAGGTGAACAGGCATGTGCGGGGCGTTGGCCACAAGCTGACCCTCGGGACCGAACAGAGCACATGAGAAATCAAGTCTTTCTTTAATATTGGTGGAGATTGCCGTTTTTTGCAGAGTCCGGCCCATCTGCTCTGCTATGGACATGAACAGGTTGCTGAAAATGGACAGTTGAACCGGATCGACCTCCCGGTCCACGTTTTTGCCTCCCCATTGACCGACCTTGATGATCATATCCCCGAACTGGGAAATCCGAAGAGAACAATCAGGTTCAATCACTATTGTCGAGGTGTCTTGAATGATGAGAGCGGGTCCTTGGACCTGGTGACTGGCACTCATGGCCTCGAGATCGTAGACCGGCACCTCCTCCCATGATCCCCCGAAATAGCAGCAAACCTCATCCATAGGGACCGCAGACCCTTCGGCCGGCTGAACAGCTTGCTGCGAGACGCTGCTCGTGATGCCCACTGAGCGAACCCGAAGATCGTCAACCAGGACGGACCTCCCTTCCAGGTCAAATCCGAACTCCCGCGTGTAGGTCTGCCGAAAGGCCTGATGAAAGTCGCCGTCTTCAGGCCTGGGAACCATCAAGGACGTATCTGTTCCTTCATAGCGCATATTCAGATACAGGGTGCTGTGAATATTCTCTGAGCTGAAGCCCTGTTCCGCTATCTCGGCCTCTGCATCACGCTGCAGCTCTTTGAGCTCAGCGACAAATGTGTCATGGTCCTGCAGGGTATACTCCATGGCCGACGGTCTGTGCCGCTCGGTGACCACATCTGCCAGCCCCATGCCATAAGCAGATAGTATTCCTGAGAACCTGTGAATAAATATCTCCCGAATCCCTAAGGCCTTGGCTATGGAACATGCGTGTTGCGGACCGGCTCCTCCAAAGGTGGCCAGGACATGATCTTTGATGTCAAAGCCTCGCATAACCGAAATTTCTCGGATGGGTCTGACCATGACCTCATTGGCCACCTCAATGAAGCCCATAGCCACCTCTTCAACGCTCAGAGGCTCCTTGCCGCGGTCCGCATAATAGGAGTTGATGGACGTGGTCAACTCCCGCATTGCCTCCCAGCTGCCTTGGGTATCCAGGGGCAGATCATTGTTCGGTCCAAAAATGTGGGGGAAGTATTGGGGCTGAATTCTACCCAAAACGAGGTTGGCATCTGTCAGAGAGAGATGCCCGCCCTTCCGGTAACATACAGGTCCTGGATGTGCGCCTGCCGACTCCGGCCCCACCAAGAGCATGCCGTTATCGAAAAAGAGCCTGGAGCCCCCACCGGCGGCTACGGTCTTAATGTGTAGCTGCGGGGCCTGGATCCTGACGTCAGCAGTTTCGGTCTCATGCACCAGCTCAAATACGCCGCCGTATCTGGACACATCTGTCGATGTCCCGCCCATATCAAAGCCGATAACGGGCTTATTGCCCATCTGGGCATACGTGGTCGTGGCGTATCCGACCACCCCCCCAGCCGGACCGGAAAGAATGGCCCGGCTCCCGTTGAAATCCGAGGCCTGGACCAGTCCGCCGTCGGACTGCATAAAAAGCAGCTCTGTACCGGCCAGCTGATCGGTGAACCCGGACCTAAAGCTCTGGAGATAGTCCTGGATCTTGGGATTGAGATACGCGTCGACCAGGGTGGTATCCCCTCTGGCCACCAGCTTGGCCTTGGGCATGACCTGGGAGGAAAGAGAGACCTGGGTAAATCCGATTTCTCGGGCCAGGCGGCCTGCTGCCTTTTCATGTTCCGGCCATGCGTGGGCATGCATAAATACCACGGCAATACTTCGTATTCCCCGATTATATGCCTGTTGCAGAAGCGGACGGAGACCCTCCAGGTCCAGTTCCTTAAGGACTTCAAAGCGTTCGCCGGTTATGCCTTGAACCACCCTGCCCTGGACTTCCTCTTCCTCAGGTCTGACAATCCGGATACGTTCATCTGCTTCGATCACGGTTTCGTAGAGTTGATCGAATTTCCTGATTTCCAGGTCGAATATCTTTTGCCGGGTCTGATTGCCAATTTGGAGGGCATCGCCGAATCCCTGGCTAATGACCAAGGCTGTGCGGGCCCCACTTCGTTCCAGCAATGCATTCGTGGCCACAGTGGTTCCCATTCGAATCCATTCGATGTCCTGAGCAGGGATATTCCGGCTGGACAGCGATCTCTCCAGATATTCGCTCATGATCCGCCGAATACCTTCCCTGGGGGCGTCCTCATAGCTTGGATCCTCAGAGAGCAGCTTCATGACTCGATAACCATGCTCACCAGGCAATTCGGCATATATATCAGTGAATGTACCTCCGCGGTCTATGGAAAATCGAAATGCTGCGTTCATAAACAAAGTGTCCATTTATGAAAGTTATGGACGCCCATTTTCAACACCTGGCTGAAAGTGGCATCGCCCCCATGGGTAAAAATCTGGATTATGCTTGGGTTGCCCCTGGTGCGCATCTGTCCTTTTTCCGGGTCACTCCTAAGTAGCCGTGGAGCACTTGGATATTTAGGTTTTCCTTGGTTTCCCTGATCCGGATTGACCCTTTCTCTATGACGTACACCGTATCGCAGAGCTCTATGACGTTGTCCAGGTTCTGGTCAGCCAAAAGTATGGTTATGCCCTCGTGGCGCAGCCGCTTGATCGTTTCCCGGACGGACTTGACAATGGAAGGCTGAAGCCCCTCGGTGGGCTCATCGATGAGAAGAAGATGGGGACCTGGCATAATGGCCCTGGCTATGGCCAGCATTTGCTGCTGCCCTCCGCTCAGGCTCCCGCCCCTCTCCGAGAGCTTTTCCTTGAGCACGGGGAAGTAGGTGAAGATCTCATCGAGCTGCGATGAGGTCGGGGTGGACCGGCAGCAGATGGACAAATTTTCATACACGCTCAGGTGCGGAAAGATGCGGCGTCCTTGCGGGACATAGCCAATGCCCAGCTCGGCGACCTTATAGCTGGGCAGGGAAGAGATGTCCTGGCCATTGAGATGGGTCCTGCCGGTCTTCTTTGGCGGATACAGCCCCAGGATGCTCCGCAGAAGAGTGGTCTTGCCTACACCGTTTCGCCCCAGAAGGCCGACGACCTCGTTTTGTTGTATCTCCAGAGACACGTCTTGAATGATATGGCTTTTGCCATAGTATGAATTGATATTTTCTAACCTCAGCATAACCACTCCTAAGCAGACAGATAGACCTCTTGAACCCTTTCATCATTACAGACAGTGTCAGTATCTCCATCACTGATAATTTCTCCATGGTTTAAAACACACAGAGAATGGGCCAGATCAGTGACCACTTCAATATCGTGCTCGATCAAGAGGATGTTGGTTATGATTTTTTGATCGTAGAGCTCCTGAATCTTATCCACAAAATGGATTGTTTCCCTGGCGCTCAGTCCGGCGGTCGGTTCATCCAAAAGAAGGACCTTTGGCTTTGAGCCGAGGGCAATGCTGATTTCCAAAAGCCGTTGATCGCCCATGGAGACTTCGGAGGCCAACTCGTTCTTCATATGCTCAATGCCCATGATCTCCAGGATCTGATCGACTTTTTCCAAAACCTGCCCATAACTGAGAGCATTTTTGAACATGCCCATTTTTCCGGAAAAGCCGAGGTGGGCAGCCAAACGGACATTTTCGAAGATAGTCAGCTTAGGATAAATGGATGTGACCTGATAGGTGCGGATCAACCCTTGGCGGGCCCGTTTATGGGGCTTGAGACCGGTGATGTCCTGACCAAAGTACAGAATCTCTCCTTTATCACAGGGAATAAGTCCGGTCAGCAAATTAAAGAAGGTCGTTTTTCCTGCTCCATTCGGACCTATAAGGCCCTTAATCTGATTTTCCGGCAGTTCGAAGTTGACATTATTGGTCACCTGAAGCCCGCCGAATCGCTTGCTCAATCCCTTTGTCTGCAGAACGGTGGTCATATTTTACCTCAACACGTCCTTGAGTCGTCTGAGTAGGCCGACAATTCCCCCTGGGGCCAGAATGATCATGGCAATCATGAGCACGCCCATAATGATCAGGTAGAAGTTTTGATTCCAGGAACTGAGGAAATCCTCGAAAAATACGAGGATGCCGGGTCCCAGAAAGGGACCGATCAAGGTGCCCGTTCCCCCGATGATCGTCCACCACACAGAACGGGCGGTCCACAGCCAGTAGAAGGAGTTGGCGCTGATAAACCCCAGATGGATCACATACAGAGCTCCGGCCAAACAGGCAACGCTCCCACTTAACGTAAAGCCTGCCAGCTTGAGCAAGTAGGCATTGTATCCATTCATCAAAGCCCGCTCCTCATTTTCCCGAACCGCAATGATCGCTTTGCCCATCGGGGCGTTGAAAAATCGCCAGATGAAAAAAAATACCACCACAGTCACAAACAGGACAAAGTAATACTTATTTAAAGAATCAAAAAGATTGAGCTGGGTAACAATGACGTTCAGATCAGGCACCATGAGGGTCAACCCCTCGTCCGCTCCGGTGATCGGTCGAAGGGACATGGCCACATAGTAAAAAACCATGGAAAAAACCAGGGTGATAGCCACAAAATAGTGGGTCTTGAACCGAGTGCATATCAATCCGTAGAGAAATGAAAAGACAACGGCCACAGCCAGGGTCATCCCCAAGGCCAGCCAAATCCCAAGCCCCAGACCCTGGATGCTGAAGAGGGTGATATATCCGCCCAATCCAAAGAATATGGCCATGCCGAAATTTAACAGCCCCGTATACCCGAATATGATGTCGAAGCTCAAAGCCAGAAGGCCGAAAATAAGAACTTCTGAGAGCAGCTCCTGATAGAAAACATCTACGAAATGAGGCAGGACTGCGAGCATGAGCAGGACCACAGCGGCCAATACGTACTTATATCGCATTATGATCTCCCATCTACTGCTTGAGCAGGCCTTCCGGCTTCCATAAAAGGATTCCGATCATTACGCATAAGGTCACGCCCTTGGACAGGACCGGATCGATAAATGTGGAGAACATTCCATTGACAATGGAATAGATGAGAGCCGCCAGTATAGTGCCCCGAATGCTCCCAAAGCCGCCGACAATGACGATTATAAAAGCGGCAATCAGGATTTCATGGCCCATATTGTGGGTGATGCTGGTCATGGGAGCAACGATGACTCCGGAGAGGGCGGCCATCATGGTGCCGATGACATAGGTGAGGACATACACCTTTGGCACCGGAACCCCCATGGCCGAGGCCGTGTCGTGGTCCTGATTGGTGGCCCGGATCCAAAGTCCCAGCCTGGTCTTCTCTAGAAACAGCAAAAGAGCTCCAATGGCCGCTACGGAAAACCCGGCTGCAACAAGCCTGTACAGAGGATAGCTGGCTCCTAAAAACTCGATTTGATAGGGAATGGGACTGGCTATCATCTTGGGAGAGCCGCCGTATACCAAAAGTAATACCTGCTCTAAAATGAACATAAATCCGTAGGAAATGATCAAGGTAACGGCAATGGGATAGCCCACAATCCGAAAGCGGAGGCTAGAATAATAAATACCCAGGGCAATGACCCCCATGACCAGCGGACCCACGACTATGGCTAAAAACCAGGACCCGAGAAATGCAGTCACATAGTAGGCTGAAACCGCTCCTATGGTATACATGGCCCCATGAGCAACATTAATGATTTCTAACTGCCCATAGATCAAGGTCAGCCCCAAGGAGATGAGAGCCAGGATGCAGCCCCAGGCCACACTATTCGTCAAAGCGACGATCAATGTTGAAAGTTCCATAGCATATCACCTATATGGCCCCATTGAGAGGGAGCCCTACCTGCTCCTCGGAGATGGCTCCAAGCAGACAAGGCCCCCTGAACCAAGGATTATACCTTTTTTGCAAATGAACTAATCAACTTCTTCCTGGGTATAGTCGACATTGGCCGGGTAGTCCGGGGCAATGGCCTCTCCGGAGATGATCGACTTGGTGACGATATCCCCATCCTCTCCTTTGAGGATAAAGGTGTCGCCTACGACTTGGTGATCCTTGGCCCGCATCGTTTTCCCTCCGGTGGGAAAGTCCAAGCTGGCCTCCACCTGCGCTCCCTCCAGGGCCTTCATAAATTTCTCGTTATCCTCCTTGCTGGTCCAACCGCTGTCTTCGACTCCTTTTTTGATCCAATGCACGCCTTCCCAGCCGGCCCAGATATATTCAGCACTGATGTTTCCGGATTCATCCCACCCTTCTTGGTCCAGGCCGACGATCTTTCTGTACTCGTTCTGGAATGGTCGCACATTTTCCGGATAGCCCTGGATAGACCGTGAACCATATGTCCCGCACCAAACCAGATCGGCTCCCTGGCCCAGATCCTGGTACCGTATGCCCTCCAAAGTGCCCACGAATATCGGCTTCTTGAATCCAAGCTTCCAGGCCTGATTGACCAGCTTGACCACATCAGAAGTAAAGTATCCGGCAATAATAAAGTCGACGGCATCCGGGACCTTATTCAGATAGGGCACAAAGTCTGCTGTGCCGACCGGAGAAAAAACCTTATCCTCCATGTGGATGCCCAGGGGTTGAAAGGCCTTTTCAGCCGTGTCCAGCACCGAATGCCCCCACTCGTAATCGGCTCCCAGCCCGTAAGCCTTTTCTCCGAGCTCCTGGGCCGCAAACTTGGCCATGGCCAAGGCAGCCATTTCAGCATTGTTGATCTGCCTGAAAACGTAGCGGTTGCCCTTTTTCCCGGTTATGGACCTGGCTGTTCCCTCGGAAAAGACTATGGTGTTCATCTTTTTGGCCATGGGAATCACCCCTATTCCCAACCCGGAGTTGCAACTTAAAAGAATAAAGTCGCATTTTTCTTTTAAGACCAGCTTTCTGAACTTTCGCAAGCCTGTAGATGCATCTGTTGAACCGTCTTCAACAATGTACTCCACCTGTCTTCCGGCAATGCCTCCGTTTTGATTAATCTTTTCTACAGCCGCATTGGCAGTTAAGTTGCTCCCCTTCCCATATACGGACAAGCCACCTGTCAAGTCATAGATCGCGCCAATCTTCAGCTTTTCTTGCTCTGCCCAGCCTGAGCCGGCCAAAACAAGTATGCCGAAGATGAGACAAAAAAAGCTGAGCAAATGTGTCTTTTTCATATCAAACCTCCTGTATCATTATTCGTACCCATTGAATGCGTATCTAAAACTCGGCCAACTCTTCGACATGTCTATCTGATATGAACATATGGCAGGGCTTGTGGGTAATCATGAAAGGTATCTTCGAGTCCAGGGCCACTTTTTGCGGCGTAATCCCGCATCCCCAAAAAACAGGGACATCCCCTTCATCCATTTCTGGGACAGATCCATAGGCAATATCTGCATAGTCAAAAACTCCAATTGTTGCCCCGTCTCCAATATGGACAGGTGCTCCGTGAGCTTTGGGGAAGCGGGAGGTGACCTGCACTGCTTTAGGCACTAAGTGGGCCGGAACAGGCCGCATGGATAGCAGCATGGGGCCGGAGAAGATCCCGGCCGGCCGGCATTGGATGGTGCTGACATAGACTCCGGGATCCTGATTCTGAAGGTGGTTTTTTAAGGGCACCCCTGCATTGACCAGAACTTTTTCAAAGGTATAGCTGCAGCCGATGAGAAAGGTCACCAGATCGTTCCGCCAGACATCCAGTATGTTGTCCGCCTCCCGAACCAGGTGTCCTTTTTCGAAAATACGATATTGGGGAAGATCAGTTCTGATATCGGCACCCGAGGCCATAACCCGTACCTCGGGGTCCCCGGGGTCCAGGACTTCCTGTATGGGGCAGGGTTTGGGATTCCTGAGACAAAAAAGGGTAAAGTCCAGGGCGTTTTCTTGAGGCAAGATAACCAGATTGGACTGGACCCGATCCGGACACATGCTCACTGTAGACTGCCGCCACTCCCCGCGTCTGACCTTGTCTCGAAATCGAAGAACCTCAGGACTGCTCACAGGCACCTCCCTATCCGTTTTTCTCTGCACGTCTGGTTCCCCACTCAAAACGTCAGAGCCGCTGTGCAGGGAACTGCCTGAACAGGGGTATTCCTGGATAGGGCGGTTCCATCTGCCGCCCTATCCAGACAGGACTTGCCAGTATCCTCTTAGAGATTCTTCGCCGAGTAGAACCGATATTGGACCCACTTGCCGTTTTCAGCCTTGAGCAGGGCATAGCTGCCGGATACGTTCCCGTATTCATCGAAGTCACACGGTCCGGAGGCCCCTTCGTAGTTGATGTCATTTCCTTTGCGCAGCTCTTCAACACCTTCGGCAAAAGAATAGACCTTCTTGCCGGGGGGAGTGGCGATTTTTCTGTAGTTTTCGGCGATTCCCTGACCGGTTGCTTCTCCTGCCGCCTCAATAGCCAAGGCCAGGATAACCTGGGCGTCATAGGTGTTGGCCTGGTAAGCACCCCCGGCCTCACTGTCGTATTTTTCCCTCCATTTCTTAGAAAAACGCTTGAACTGTTCGGTATCCTTCTGCGAAATCGGAATTTCACCCAAAATTCCCTCGGCAACCTCAGACGGTACCAGGTCAAAAAACTCCGGAATAGCCAGATCGGCTGTAACCATCAGGTCTTCACCGTACCCTCTCTGGTCCCAGTCTTTAATGATCGTAGGCCCCGACTCCTGACCGGCGGCCAGGAAAAGAATCTCTGGATCATCTTTGAAGGATTTTTTCAACTCAGCCAAGTACATGGATTTTTGGCCTGAAAAAGAGACCATGGCCACGACCTCTCCGCCGATTCGCTCGAACTCCTGCTGCATGGCTTCGGCGATGCTGGTGCGGCCTTCATCGTTGGCATGCAGGATGGCTATGCGCTTAAAACCTTCATCCCACAGCATTTGGGCCGAGGCCTTGCCGTCAAAGTTGTCTGAAGGGCAGGTCCGGAACTGGTATTTGCCCCCCAGCTTGTCCAGCTTGGTCGATCCCGAATAGGGAGAGGCCACAACAACCTTATTATCGCGGGCAAAGTTCAAGATACCGGTCACCACTGTTGAAACCGGTCCATTGATGGCGATGACCCCGTTCACAGTAATCAACTTTCGGGCTCCCCGGATTCCTTGCTCCACGCTGGACTCGCTGTCCTCGGTGAAGATCTTTATCTGCCTGTTTAAGGGACCTCCTGCTTCGTTTATCTCTTCTGTGGCCAGCATAGCCGCCTTGTACACATACTGCCCAAATGCGGCCAGCTCGCCGGAATAAGGAACGAGCACCCCCATAGGTATAGGTTTATCCGAAGCCGCCTGAGCACGGGGGACCTGAAACCCAAAAGTGAGGTGGATAGTGAAAATAAGGACACAAACAAGGACCATGGGCATAAAAGGTTTTCGAGATTTCATCTTTGCCTCCTGTTGGTCAAAAGGTAAACAATTTCCGCCAGGGAGTTGCCTCCCGGCCTGAACATGTGCATGTACACCCTTAGGCGCATGTATCTTCAACATGCTGGCCCAGAAACAGCTTATCGAAGTTTTCGTCAGCCAAGAACTCTTCTGCCGTGCCTTCTTTGGCCAGCTCTCCATTGGAGATCAAGTATACCCTGTTTGTATGGGCCAAGGTAGCCCGGGGATTCTCCTCCACGACCCACAGCAATGAGCAACCGCTTTGATTGATTTGCGTAATGCTTTCAATCAAAGACTGGGTGGCTTGAGGGGACAGCCCGCTGATAGGCTCATCCAGGATCAACAGCTCCGGGCTGGTCAGCAGGGCCGAGCCAATGGCCAGCATCTGTCTTTCTCCGCCGCTGAGAGTGCTTCCGTATTGATTGGAGCGCTCCTTGAGCTTGGGAAAATAGGAGAAGACCTCCTCCATTTTCTGCTCGATATCAGAGACGATGAAGCCGCCCATCTCCAAGTTTTCCTGGACCGTCAAGTCCGGGAATATATTAGCGTCCTGGGGGACGTATCCCAGTCCTTTCTCAATGCGCACATAGGTGGGGACATTGTTCATCCGTTCATTCTTGAAATGAATCTCACCCTTTTGGACCGGAAGAACGCCGGCGATTGCGTGCATGAGCGTGCTCTTTCCCGCCCCGTTGGACCCAATGACGCTGACAATCTCTCCTTCCTGAACAGAAAGGTTCACCTCATGCAGGACTTCCAACTTATCATATCCGGAACACAGCTTATTGACCGTGAGCAGACTCATGCCGCCCTCCCTAAGTAAATTTCCTTCACCTGAGCATTGTTCATGACTTCTTCCGGTTCGCCCTGAAAAAAGATCTCTCCAGCATTCATAACATATATATGATGACTCAGCCTGGTGATGAACTCCAGATTGTGGTCAATGATCAAAAAAGTCATCCCTTCTGCAAAGAGCTCCATGATAAATTGACACAGGATTTCTTGCACCGACGGGTTGACCCCGGCTGCCGGCTCATCCAGCAAGAGGAGCTCCGGATCGAACATCAGCTGACGAGCCAGCTCAAGCATTCTGGCTTCTCCAGTGGTCAGATTGCTGACCAGATCGTTGCGACGGTCCGAGAGATGGGTTTTGTCCAAAAGCCGAGCTGCTTTTTCTTTGTTCACCTGCTCCTCTTGTTTGTATCCGCGGGGCCTGAAGAAAATATTGAAGATCTTTTCCCCTTGCTGATGCAGGGGGGCGGACATCAGATTTTCCATGACCGTGAGCCGTTTGAACCCGTGGGGGACCTGAAACGTTCTGGCTATCCCTTTCTGGACAATAGCATGCGGCGGGAGGCTGGATATATCCTCGCCTTTAAAATTGATCGATCCTTCACTGAGGGGCAAAAAGCTGGATATGCAGTTGAACAGGGTCGTCTTGCCGGCCCCATTGGGTCCGATCAAGCCTGTTATCCGACCTTTAGGTATCTGCAGACTGCAATTGGAAATGGCGGTGAAGCCATGAAAGCGTTTGGTAACATTTTGGACCTCCAAAAATTGCATGCCAGCCTCCTTCAGTTACATAACAACCTTTCTTTCAGGAATCAGACCTCTGCGTCTGAATCGAATAACCACAATCATGAGCAGACCAATGGACATATGCCGGAAGGCAGCCAAGAGGTGAGCGATATCAGCAGAGGCCTGGAAAAAGCGGGAAAGCTCCTGGGCCCCGATCAGCAGAAGCACACCGACCAAGGCCCCCCTGTAATTCCCCGCCCCTCCGAGGATCAGGGCGATCCAGACGGTAAAGGTCATGGTCTCCGTGAACATGCTGGGAGCAATGACCGTTGTGTACCACATATAGCAGGCCCCAGCCAGACCGAGCATGGCCGCCGAGAGAACATAGGCCTTCATGCGAAATACGAAGAGGTTCTTGCCAATGGATTGGGCCACCTCCTCGCTTTCCCGAATCGACTTCAGGGACCGCCCAAAGGGGGCCAAAGAAACGGTCCGCAGGAAGAAATAGAGGCCTGCAATGATGAGGACAAGAAGGAAAAGGAGAAAAAACTGATATCCGGTTGTCCCAAAGGACTCCCGAAAGGGCTGATCCAGCCCGTAAAAGCCGCGTACTCCGTTGGTCAGCCAGGCTTCATTGGTAAAAACATTGGCCACGACCATGGAAAATGCATAGGCGGCCACAGCCAGGTACTCACCGCGGAGCCTGAGGGTTGGCAACCCGATGAATGCGGCAATAACAGCCGGGATGAGAATGGCTCCCAGGACACCGGCCCAGATGGGCATATTCAAGCCAAAAGCATAGTCATCAAGGGGTGTTGGAGGATGGACGGTGATCAGGGCATAGGAGTAAGCTCCTATGGCCACCCAGGCCATGAGTCCAAAATCAATGAGTCCCGTCTGTCCGTAAGACAGGTTCAGAGCCATGGCCATGATGCCGTATATGGCCACAACAATAAGCAAGCCGGCGATGAAAACACTGATACTCATTCAGCACACTCCTTAGCTGTTGAGCTGATACGATGAGGCATTCGGCAGGGGACAGCAAAGACCCTAAGCCGCAAGCGGGGCACGGATTGCATGAGTCAAGTGCGGTCACTCCCCTTCTACTTTCGCTTGAACAAGCCTTCCGGCTTAATGAACAAGACAACGATAATGATCAAAAAGGCCACAGCTGTGCGGTAGGCCGGGGGCAATATCATCACGCTGCATTCCATGCCCACGCCAACAATCATGGCCCCGAGCATAACGCCGTAGATACTGCCCTCCAGGCCGGCCAGGATAACCGCGGAAAGAACCAGGAGTATATTGGCCCACCCGATGTCGGAATAGACAGTCCCGGTGATGCCCATCAGGACCCCGGACAGGCCTCCCAATGCCCCGGCAATAAGATGAACGTAGGTGGACATCTTGGAGGTATTGATGCCACGGACATTGGCCAATTGGAAATTGCTGGCCATGGCCCGGATGGCCTTGCCGATTTTGGTTTTTTTAAACAGGAAATGAATGGCCAGAGTGGAAAGAACGGCCACCAGGATGATGAGCAGCTCATTAGAGGTAACGAAAAGAATGTCACCGAATTCAAAGATCTTGGGCCGGGGAAGATTGAAGTTCCTGGAGTTTACCCCCCAAAGGGCTTCAATGGCCCCATGCAGGAAGAAAGCCACTCCGACAGAGGTGAACAACAGCATGACGTTCCCGTAGGAACGGATGGGCTTATAAAAGAGCACATTACAGCAAAAGGCCAGAGCTGAAGTAACCAAGACCGCCCCGAGGGCGGCGATGACAATGGGCAGTCCGGCAACGCTGTACAAGTACCAGGATGTATAGGCCCCGATAGCGATGTATTGCCCGTATCCAATGTCCAAATACCCCTCTACCCGCCGGATGATGGCAAATCCAACTGAGGCAATGAGCAGAATACTCCCGGTCAAGACTCCGTACAGTAAATAATCCAGCATCCCTTACGCTCCCTTTCCGTTTTACAAATGCAAAGTATGATGCCTCTGGGTAACTGATATTTGATATATCTGGCAAGAAAAAGGATATCACCGCTTTTTGGCATCTGTGGACAATATCTATTCCCTTCCGCTAGTATCTCTCAATGTGAAGCAATTGAGATCAGATTTCATTTATGTTCGTGGTCTTTCCCGGAAGTCTCTCGGAGATCGGATTATCAATGCACTAGAATTATGTGATTCAAGGGACTTATTGAAGGTTTGTTTTTTTTGCCATTTTATTGTATTTGATATATTGCATACCAAGGATCGGTTGTCAAGCTCTTTTCTCGGTTCGGCAGCCCTTTTTCACCAGCCATGAGGCCAAGAAGGGGGCAGACGAGTGGCTCATGCCTTAAAAAACGTAATGCATTCGGATATCACATCGACCAAAATGGTAAGGATGAATGTATGTTGCAAAAAGTAAACATTGAAGACGCCGTGGGCATGGTCCTTGGACACGATATCACCCGGATTGTGCCCAAGGAATTCAAGGGGCCGGCCCTGAAAAAGGGACATGTGATTCAGGAATCTGATATTCCCTTTTTGTTGTCCATGGGCAAACGCCAGATCTACGTCATGAGCCTGGGGGATGGTTTTGTGCATGAAGAGGAGGCGGCTCAGCGCATAGCCTCAGCCGCGGCCGGCCAAAACCTGACCTTAGGGGAACCCGGGGAGGGCAAGGTGAACATGACTGCAAAAACCCAGGGCTTACTCAAGGTCGATGTCGAGCTTCTGGGGCTGATGAACGATATCCCGGATGTCATGTTCGCCACCGTCCACGGCAATCAGTTAGTAGCCAAGGACCAGCCGGTAGCCGGGACCCGGGTCATTCCTTTAATCGTGCCGGAAGAGTGTGTGCACCGGGTGGAAGAAATCTGCAAGGGGCGGGCGGTCATCGAAGTCAAGTCTTTGCGGTCGGCCAATGTTGGCTTGATAGTCACTGGAAGCGAAGTGTATGAGGGGTTGATTCAGGACGCTTTCAGTCCCGTTGTTCGCCGCAAGTTTGAAGAGTTGGGCAGCAGGATTATGCAGCAGGTACAGGTCTCCGATGATCTGGACAAGACCGTTGAAGCCATTTGGGATTTGATCGAACAGGGGGCTGATTTTATCGCCCTGACCGGGGGCATGTCCGTTGATCCGGACGACCAGACTCCCTCCGCCATTCGGGCCTCCGGAGCCGAGGTGATAACATACGGAGCTCCGGTTCTGCCCGGGGCCATGTTCATGCTGGCCTGGCTGAAAGGAGTGCCCATAGTCGGCCTGCCCGGGTGCGTCATGTACTACCAGGCCAGCATCTTCGATCTTGTTGTTCCCCGCCTCTTGGCCGGTGAACAGGTGATCCGCAAGGATATCGCATCTCTGGCCCACGGCGGCATGTGTCTGAACTGTTCAACCTGCCGCTATCCCCGCTGTCCATTCGGCAAGGGGGCATGAGCCAGGGAGTCCGTTCAGGGGACCTTTGGTGGCAGGGGAGCTGAATACTCGCCAGACAGGCAGGCACTTCAGAGATACACCTTGCGTAAGATCATGGATATACGGGCCCTGATCCTGGCTGCGGGTTTTTCCCGGCGCATGGGCCGGTTCAAGCCCTTGCTTGTTCTGAACGGAAAAACCGTTCTGGCCAGGTGCGTGGAAAGCTTCCGGCAGGCCGGGATCGCAGATATGACCGTTGTCAACGGCCACAGGCACCTGGAGGTGGCCGAGGCCTGCGCCCAGCTGGGAGTGAATTGGGTATACAATCCGGATCATGCCCAGGGCATGTTTTCCTCTGTCCTAACCGGTGTCTCCTCTCTGCCCCCTCAGACCGAAGCCTTTTTCCTGCTTCCGGTGGATATCCCCTTGGTCAGGCCATGGACCATAGCCCAGACAATCACAATCTATAATCAGTACAACCACTTGGTGGTCTACCCCTGTTTTCATGGCCAGCGGGGGCATCCCCCTTTGATCTCCACACAGCTCACAAAAGCTATTGCTGAACATGACGGACGCGGAGGCCTGCGCCATGTACTGCAAAGTTTTGACGAACGATCTCTACATATGGAGACATTTGACCGCAATATCCTTTTGGACATGGACCGGCCTGAAGATTTTGCCCAGTCTGAACAAAGGGCTTCTTCCCTGGCCAGGCTGGACAGGGGGGAAGCCCGGGCCCTGATCCAGGACGTCTATCCCATTTCAGAAGCCGGTCTGGCCCACGGCCTGGCTGTGGCCCGGACCGCCGAGGCCCTGGCTGTGGCCCTGAACCGGGCCGGATGCAGCGTGGATGTCGAACTGGCCTATGTTTGTGGACTGGTGCACGACCTGGCCAAGGGACAACCCAGGCATGAAGAAGCAGGAGGGAAATTATTGCATGACATGGGCCTCGATGAAATGGCCCCCATTGTGGCCGCCCATAGAGACCTAACCCTGCCCGAAGATCAGCCCCTCACGGCCCAAGAGGTTGTCTACCTAGCCGACAAGCTGACCAGAGGATCCCAACGAGTCAGTGTGCGAGAGCGTTTTCAGGAGAAACTGGATCTTTTCAGCCATGATCCTCAGGCTGTGGCCGCTATTTCCAGACGACTGGACAATGCCTTGACGGTCCAAGCCAGGATGGAGGCCATCCTGGCTTGTTCGGTGCAGGAAGTTGTTCCTGATTACGGTTTTTAACATGCTTGAAATCCTGCATGTTTTTCCTTGGGGAGGGCGTCATAAGAGGTAAGTATACGGCCCGAATATGGACTACTTTGGGGTCGATTTCATGTCAGCTTTGCCTCTGGCAAATCTGACCTATTTTTTGGGCCAAAGCGCCCTAAACACGTTTTGCGGGGGTCATAGGGTTGGCATCAAAAAATTTCAAGAGGATAACGCAGACCCAAACCGATATAATTTGAACCACCATCCACGTCGTCGATCAGCCCGAAGACCCCGGAGCGATGGTGAACTCGAAGCACGAGCTGCCATTTTTCTGTGTACGGCAGATCAAAGGCGGCATCCAGCATGAGGTAGTACAGCAGGTTGGAGGTTTGCCCGTTCAGGGTGGTCTGTTTTTCGTACTCCGGCTCATCAGTGGCCAGGGACACTCCGTTTCCGAAGCTGATGGAGTCGAGGTGGATCCAGTTGTCGGCAAACTCGTACCTGAGGTTAAAGGAGCCGGCCATCTCTTGAAACGATTGTTCATCGCCCTGCCAATTGCCCCATTTGTGCACCAGCACTCCTTCCAGATCGCAGTAGATATTCTTTGGTGCCCAGTCGAGCTTCTCCTTGAGCTTGAAAAGCTCCTTCCGGAGGGCGGCTCCAAGAAGATAGCGCTTTTTGAACTTTGGAACCGAAAATGGGAGCTCAATAAAATCTTCGTCAGTGAGCTGAGCATAGAACAGGGTCAGCTCGATCGGTTTGTTTCCTTCGACTGGCCGAACACAGGCCAGGACCACAATCAGGAAAACCGCAGCCAGAATGATTCTTCGCATGCCTTTGAACTCGTGGATATGAGCGTTGATCAATGGACTGAATTCTTATGGAGTGTCACAAGTCCAAAATATCTATCAAAACCTCCATCAATCGACAATGCTGCTAGTACCTTGACACATATCACGTGTCGCAAAAAAGAACCCTCCCCTGGCCCCTCCCTCCC
>CAZUER010000085.1:0-18036 GCA_964619345.1 uncultured Desulfohalobiaceae bacterium | reverse complement strand
AAGGGGTATAAACACTCCATAGCTAAAGGGGCTTTGACTGCTGTCTATCCTGCTCAAGCTCATAGCGAGGGGCAAAGATTTGTGCAAGGTAAAAGTTTCTTACTTGATCAAACTGGCTGCAATTTTTAGACAACTTTAGCAACTTAATGTTTCAGCGCAGCCAGAGGCGGCGCTGAAACCTGACACCTGAACACTTTGAGTCTAGTTTCATACGAGCAAGTAGTATGATGGGCCATGATTCTTTTCTTGCTGAACACCGAACACTGAACACTTCTGTCACCTTTTATATATGAGGCACTTTACGAGCTGTTCCTCAGCCCCACCCGCTGGCTGTACTGGGCCGCGCCTACCTCCAGATCGGTCACCTCATCCCTGATGAGCTGGTTCACACCGCCGCCCAGCCCCATCCAATCCCCCCGGCGGTAGACAAGGGCCTGGGGGTGCAGACTGGGCTCAAAGGCTACCCGGACCTGAATCCGTCCCAGTTCAGAAACCAAGAATACCTCCCGACTTGCATCCACTTCCTGAAGACCGGGAGCATGGGGATTGACCCACACAGTGGGGGGCATGGACTGATCAGAAGACAGGATCTGAGAATGAACGGCCTCTGTGCGAATCAGGCTGAGCAGATACAAAGGAAACTTGTTATCTTCCTCCGGCTGCGGACTGATCCTGCTCAGGAGGTGAACGTATCCGTCCCTATGGGCAGGCCCCTGTTCGAAAGCCGGCTTTTGCTCCCTGGCCAGTATAAAGCCCTGTTCCTTGAGCTGGGCCCATATCATCTCCGGCTCAGGTCCCTTAGGGAAAGCCAGACTGCGTTTCAAGCACGCCTGTCGGTTTGGGATTTCGACTCCCTGCCCCAACCGCTCATTGAGCTTTTGGACCATCCACAGATCGGATCGAACCCCGGGTGGTGGGCTGAATACAGCCTGGGCCAGATTCACATAATCGTGCATGCAGGAGCCCAATATATCTTCTTCTTCACCCATCAAGGTACAGGGCAGGACCAGATCGGCTCCCAGGGCGGTATCGGTCCAAAAACCGTCCGCCACCACTGTGAACTCCAGGTTGCTCAGGGCCCTGGCCACCCGCTGGCTGTCCGGAAGCTGATTGACTGGATTGGTTCCGTTGATCCAGGCAAAAGTCAGGGCCGGATTCCCGGTCTCTTCCAGTTCCCGGCCCAGACGCGGTAAAGAAAGGAAGCGGACGGTGTTGTCGGTAAGCCAGGTCAGATCGAAATTACGAACCGAAGAGATGTTGTAATACACCCCGGCTCCGGACCGGCCCACATTTCCGCTCAGCCAAGCCAAGGCATTTAAAATCCGTATGTTTTCCCCGCCGAATTGGTGGCGTTGTATGCCCCAGCCGACAACAGTAGCCACCGGGGATTGGCTGTAGGCCGCAGCCAAATAATACATATCCTTCTGGCTGACATCGCAGATTGCAGACAGCTCAGGCAAGGAATAGGAGTGGAGCAAAGTCTGCAATTGATCAGAGTCCCGGCTCGATGTGGCCGCCTGCCGGTATATGCGCCCTTGCTCCCATATGATTTTGAGAATGGCTAAGGCCAAAAACCGGTCCGTACCCGGAGCAACACGGATCAAATGATCGGAAAACCGGTCATATCCTTCTCCTCCCGGCCAGATGGACACCACCCGGGTTCCTTCTTGGCGAGCCTGGTTGACGATTGTATAGGTATGAATGGAACTGCGGGCCATGTCCCGACCCCAGTTGATGATCCAATTGGCTTTTCGTAAGTCAGGGAGGGGGTTTTGCTCCAGGGCTCCAAAATCAAGAAGGCAGGCTTCAATTCCGGTTCCGTCACATACTGAACCCTGCACCCGGGTACAACCCAGAGCGGCAAAAAATCCATCGACCACCATTTTGCTAATGCCCCTGGCCCCATGTCCGGAAATGTGCAGGATCTGAGCCGGATCGCCCTGCAGAGCGTCATGCATCCGCTCACAGCAAATTTCCAGGGCATCCTCCCAGGAAATTTCCTCCCATCTCCCCTTGTACTTCAGCATGGGCCACTGGATACGTTCCAGGCTATTTAAGCGATGAAAATATTTATGGATCTTAGCACAGGTAAATCCCTGGGTGAAAGGATGCTCCGGATTGCCCCGGATCTTTACTCCCTTGGGTCCGGATTGGACCAGGAGGGAACAGGCGTCTGGACAATCCAGGGTACAGGCGGTAATCATTGGAAACCCCCACGTATTTCCAAACCAATCTGATCAAAGTGCACCATTTCTTATGAACACCCCACTCTTCATTCCCATGCTCAAAGTCGGCCTGGTCTTTGTCCTCATGCTGAGCGGCATTCGCTTCAAACTGGGCATAGGTCTTTCTATCCTGGCCGGAAGCCTGGTCCTGGGCCTGATCTTCGGCCTGAGCCCAGCGGCATGGCTGCTCACCGCTGTCAACGCTCTGACTGACACAAAGTTTCTTCTCCTGCTCATCATAATCGAGGCCATAATGATCCTCAGCCATTTACTGGAAACCAGCGGCCAAAGTCAAAGGATCATGCGCCTTTTGTCCCAGTATCTGCAATGGCCCAGAATCCGGCTGGCCTTTTTTCCGGCCCTGATCGGTCTCTTGCCCATGCCTGGAGGGGCGGTATTTTCGGCCCCAATGGTCAAGTCCGCCTCCCAGCATCTATCCATCACCTCCATGGACCTAAGCCTGATAAACTACTGGTTTCGGCACATCTGGGAGCTCATCTGGCCCATGTACCCGGGTATCATCCTGGCCGCATCCTTGAGCAACACCTCTTTGCTCCACTTCATGGCTATGACCGGGATCAGCTTTCCCATCTGCATCCTCTTGGGCTGGATGTTCTTCCTGCGAACCGGGAAGACCGTATCGGCGCAAGGAGGCGTGGCATCCGATCCGCCCGAAGCCGAGGTCTCTTCCTGGATCCAGACCCTGCCCCTTGTTCTGGCCGTGGGTGGGACCCTTGTATTGCAGGGGGTTATCTGGTTGACCTCTGCTCCACTGCCTTCGGAGGTGGGATTCATCCTGGCCCTGGTTTTGGCCATTTGGGCCTGTCTGGTGCAAAACGACCTGTCCGTGCGCAGGGTATGGCCATTGCTGGTCAAGAAACACTTCCTGCAAATGTTGTTTACCCTAGTGGCCATCTTTGTCTTCAAGGAAGTCTTGGATCAAGGCGGTGTGGTTCAAGAATTGGCCCTGGGCACGCAAAGCGTATCGGCCCTGGTCCTGATCAGTATTTTCCTGCCACTCACGGTAGGGCTTATCTCCGGACTCACTCTGGCCTATGTGGGAGCCACTTTTCCTCTCATCGTCGGCATCCTGGATCATTTGGGCCTGGAGAACAGAATGAACTATCTGGTCTTGGCCATGTTTGCCGGTTACGCCGGGGTATTGGGGTCTCCGCTGCACATCTGCTTTCTGCTGACCTGTGAGTTCTTCAAGGTCAATCCCTTTGCGGCCTGGTTGCGCATCCTGGCCCCCAGCCTTGTCTTTTTGGCTTTCGGTGGATTGTACTTTTGGGTCCTAGGTCTTTGAGTTTTCAAACCGCCATGGGCACCACCCGCAAGGAACACATGCGCTGGGGAACGTCGGTAATCACTCCGTCCACACCCATGGCCTGCAAGAGCCGTAAGTCGGTCATTCGATTCACGGTCCAGACGTTGACCGCTATCCCAGCCCCCCTGCAGGCTCGGATAACATCCGGCCGCACTAAGGTGTGTTTGGGGTGATAAGCCGTGGCCCGTATACTCTGCAGACGACGCAGGACTTGGGGATGAACGACATTGTCCACAAAGGCCAGATGGAAGTCCGAACCCTGGTCCCGAACTGCCTCCAGGGTGGCAAAGCGTAAGGAAGAAAATAGAACCTTATTCACCAGTTCCAAGTCCCGAACCATGGAGCAGGTCCGCTCCACCAGGATTTGATGCCGCTTGGGCCCCACATCCTTGAGTTCAATATTGATCATCCACCCATGGGTCTTGATCAGTTCCAAAGCCTCTTCCAGGGCAGCCAAGTGCAGGCCCTTATAACTCTCCTGTTCAGCCTCAGATACTTTGCCGGCCCGAATACACCGGAATGGATCCTGATGTAAAAACCACGACCCGCAATCCAGCTGCTGGAGCTCTTCGTAAGTCAAGGCCCCTACTGCCCAGGAGCGGCGGTTTCGGAAATTGGACATTTCCCGGATATTACTTATCCTTTCCAAGACCTTGTCGTGAATAAGGACTGGAACATCGTCTGCAGTGAGGCGGACATCCACCTCGCACATATCCGCTCCTACAGCATGGGCCTTTTGGATTGCCTGCAAGGTGTTTTCCGGGGCTAAAGAACGGGCTCCACGATGGGCAATGCTCAACACCCCGGATTTTCCTTGTTCAGGCATGAAGAAGGTTCGCATGAAAACACCTGTAATTTGATTGGGACCCAACCAAAGGCTATACTCCTACCGCTTCAAACAACTGAGCCGTTGTGTCTTCTCCCGGCCTCACTGTCAAGATGAATTTCCGGGTTTTCAACCCCAAGAAAATGTCCCCTCCGTTTAGGAGCGGCCGGCCATTTCCTGTTCCATTTCCGCCACTTTGCGCATGACTTGCAGGACACTGTCCGGATTGAGGGAGATGGAGTTGATGCCTTCCTGAACCAGAAAGGCGGCAAAATCCGGATAATCGCTGGGTGCCTGGCCACAGATGCCTACCTTACACTCAGGGGCCTTGGCCTTCAGGGTCTGCAACAGGGTGCTGATGCTCCGCTTGACCGCCTCGTCCTGTTCATTGAACAAGTGTCTTAACTGTCCGGAATCCCTGTCCACCCCTAAAATCAGCTGGGTCAGGTCGTTGGAGCCGATGGAGAAGCCGTCGAAGCGCTGGGCAAACTCCGCTGCCAAAACGATGTTGGAAGGGATCTCGCACATCACGTAAACTTGCAGATCATTCTCGCCCCTGGTCAGCCCATTGTCAGCCATGACCTCTAAAACCTTATCAGCTTCAGCCAATGTACGGCAAAAGGGAATCATGACCACCACATTGGTGAGGCCGATTTCTTCTCGAACCCGCTTGATAGCCCGGCACTCCAGGGCGAATCCCTCTCTGTATTCGTCGCTGTAATAGCGTGAGGCCCCGCGAAATCCGATCATTGGGTTGCTTTCATGGGGTTCAAAGGCCTGTCCCCCGATCAGGTTGGCATATTCGTTGGTCTTGAAGTCGCTCATGCGCACAATAACCGGATAGGGATACTGGGAAGCAGCTATCTTGGCAATGCCCATGGCCAGATGGTCCACAAAATACTCGCCCTTGTCCTTATAGCGATGGGTAAGAATCTCGATATTGGCCCTGGCCTGACGGTCTTGCAACTCATCGAAACGCAACAGAGCCATGGGATGGATCTTGATCACATTATTAATGATAAACTCCATTCGGGCCAGGCCAATGCCGTGACATGGCAGACGCCACCAGCGGTAGGCGGCGGTTGGGCTGGCGATATTCATCATGATCTGTGTTGATGTTTCGGGGATCTCATCCAAGCTGACTTCTCTGACTTCATAGTCCAGGATTCCTCTGTAGACCACGCCCTCTTCCCCTTCTGCGCAGGACATGGTCACCTCATCCCCGTCGCTCAGTGCCCGAGTGCCGGTTCCGGTGCCCACGATTGCCGGTATCCCCAGCTCCCGGCTGACAATGGCTGCATGACAGGTCCGTCCTCCGTGATCAGTGACGATGCCCACTGCTTTTTTCATAATCGGCACCCAGTCCGGATCGGTCATTTCCGTGACCAGGATCGATCCGGATTCAAAGCCTTCGATGTCAGCAGCTGACTTGATTCGGCAGACCTTTCCCGCGGCTATGGCATCTCCAATGCTCAAACCGGATATTATAGGCTCTCCCCGCTCTTTGAGGGTATAATGCTGCAGGTTGACCGCCCCCCGTCTGGACTGCACTGTCTCCGGCCGGGCCTGAACAATGAATATCTCTCCGCTTTGTCCGTCCTTGGCCCATTCCATGTCCATAGCTTGGCCGTAATGATTTTCAATGGCTTTTGCCCACTTGGCCAGTTGCAAAATTTCATCATCTGTGAGGACAAAGGACTGCTTTTCTTCCACCGTGGTTAATACATTCTTGGTGGATTGGGTTCCCCCGTGAGCGTAGACCAGCTTGCGTTCCTTGGCCCCCACGTTTTTTTCCACAATCGGTTTATAGCGCTCATCCTGGAGCAAAGGTTTGAAAACCCTGTATTCATCAGGAGTCACCGTACCCTGGACCACGTTCTCGCCCAGGCCCCAGGCGGCATTCATAATCACCGTATCCGGAAATCCGGTCTCAGTATCAATAGAAAACATGACCCCGGATCCAGCCAGATCAGAACGGACCATTTTCTGCACACCGGCGGACAGAGCTACCTGGAGGTGATCAAAGCCTTTTTCCTGTCTGTAGCTTATGGCCCGATCGGTAAACAAAGAGGCGAAACATTTGCGAATTGCCTCCAAAAGCTGGTTTTCTCCACTGACGTTTAAGAATGTTTCCTGCTGTCCGGCAAAGGAAGCATCCGGCAAATCTTCGGCCGTGGCACTGCTGCGCACGGCCACATCAACCGCCTCTACGTGGTATCTCTGCCCTAACTGCCTGTAAGCCTCCGTAATGGCCGAAGCGATGTCTTCAGGCCAGGTGAACTGCAGGATGTGATTGCGGATGGCCCTTCCTACTTCCGACAAGGTCCTCACTCCCTTGTCCAGGTCCTCCAATAAATCCTTAATGGCCTGGTCCAGCCCATTGGCTTTGATCACTTGCCAAAAGACATCGGCCGTTGTGGCGAAGCCATCCGGAACCTGCACTCCCTGATCTTTGAGTTCACTGATCATGGCTCCCAGGGCTGCATTCTTGCCTCCCACCCGGCCAATGTCTTCCATTCCTGTTTTCTCCAACCACAAAATATAGATGTCCTTCGTGCCCATCTGTTCAGCTCCTTATCTGCAAAAAATGGCCTTCTTCAAATAAAAAAATTGTACTGTCTATGGATTAGCATAGTCCTGAGCTCAGGTCGAGGGGTGCGATGTATTCTTTGATCCCCCTTACGAAACAATGCTCATGCCCTTGTATGAAACTAGATGTTAATTTACCTGACTATTCCATTGTAAAGTGCCTGATAATAAGAGAATGGCCGGAGCCATCAGATTTGCCGGAGACAAAGCTGACGTGGGACTGGTCCTGCCTCTTTGAAATCAGTTGACAACTCCCTGCTTTATCCGCATTCTTGCAAAAAAAGAGTCATACATAATAACGGGAAAGGACGGGAATATTATGCGCACCAGAGAAGAGTATATCCAGGATCTCAAGGAAAAGCTGGACGAATTGAACAGCAAAATTGATGAACTGCAATTACAAGGCAAACTGGCGGAGATGGAATCCAGGCAGGAATATGAGCAACAAGTCCAAAAATTCACGGCCAGGAGGGATGAGATCCTGGAGCGTTTGAATAAGATGAGAGATTCCAGTGACGAGGCCTGGGAGGATCTGCGGAAGGGTGTGGATCAGGCCTGGTCCCAACTCAAGGAGGCTTTTCACCAAGCCAGATCCCATTTCAAATAAGCTAAACAAAAGACTTCTCTCCTGCTCAAGCAGGAGAGAAGTTTTTTGTACTGTATAATCGGACTGAACTTGCTGTCGAATTTCCTCCACAATTTGCGGATCGGCCAGCCTGCCCACCTTCCCACATCCTTTCATGAACCATGCCCTCAATCTCATCGGATTATTCTGAGATTCATTTATTTCCAGGGATTTTTGTTCTGTCAAAACTTTTTTTGGGCGCTTTGGCCCAAAAAAATATGTCAGATTTGCCGGAGGCAAATCTGACTTGACATCTGCCATGACTTATGCAATGAAAATTTCATAATATATGATGATGAAAATTTTCTTTCATAGAGATCATGAGCACTTTATCCACCATTCTGGCCGATCGATTTCCGGACATGACCCCGAGTCAACGCCGGATTGCCCGGTATGTCTTTCACCATGTGAACCAGGTTCTGGTGGCCACCCAAGCCCAAGTGGCCGAGCAGGTAGGAGTCTCGGAGGCCACGGTTTCCAGATTCATTCATACCCTGGGCTTCTCCCGGTTCAATGCCTTCAAGGACGCCTTGGCCAAAGAGGCCTTTTCCGACTTTTCCACCACCCGTCGCCTTGTCGATTCATCCGACCGCCTGCAGGGAACGATTTTGTCCTCGGTCTTGTCTACGGACATGGACAATATACGAGAGCTATTCTCCAATCTGACCGAAGAACACTTTGAACTGGCAGTGCAGTCCCTGGCTCAAGCCAGCCGGGTATATATTCTCGGCCTCAGGTCCAGCTACGCCCTGGCTTTTTATTTCTATTTTACCCTGCGTTTTTTTTCCTCCAATGTCCGGCTGTTAAAACCGGATGTGGGGGACATGCCGGAGCAGATCATTGATGCCGGTGCGGAAGATGTCCTAGTCAGCATCAGTTTTCGCCGCTACACACAGCTCACTATTCAGTTAACAAAAAAATTGAAAGAGAAAGGGGCCACCGTGGTGGGCATTACCGACAGCATGCTCTCTCCCCTGGCCCACTTGGCCGATATTCCCATGATAGCCTCCACTTCCATGCCCAGTTATTTTGAGTCATATACCGGACCCATGAGCCTGATAAACGCTTTGATGGCTTCTTTGGCCCTGCGGCGGGAAGATGAGGCTATTTACGCCCTGGACCGCATGGAGTCGGCCTTTGAGGATTTTAAAACATATTTTCAGGATTGAAAAATTTTTGCATTCTTTCGGAGTGTTTTTTTGAACACCTCAACCGTAAGGAGGATGTTATGATCAGTCGTCGAATTCTAACCGCTTTGATCAGTGGATTGGCTCTGGTTCTGGCTTCCGGTCTGGTCTGGGCCGGGACAACATTTATGACCATGGGTACTGGAAGCCCTGGTGGGGTGTATTACCCCTTGGGTGGGGGTATGTCCGTGGTCATTCAAAAAACCGTAGACGGTGTACGCTGCGCAGCAGAGTCCACCGGGGCCTCGGTGGAAAACAGCCGTCTGGTTGGTCTGGGAGACACGGACATGGGCATGGTCATGGGCAGTGTAGGGTACAAAGCGGTGCAAGGACTGGATCCTTTTCAAGAAAAGTACCCCTTGGTGGCTTTGTTCCAGATGTATCCGGCCCCTGAACACATTGTGACCACCGAGGATACGAACATCACCTCCCTGGCCGACCTCAAGGGCAAGAAGGTGTCCATCGACGTGCCGGGCAGTGGATGCTCGACCATGGCCAAAGTCATTTTACAGGAGTTCGGATACGATCTGGACGAAGATTTACAGCTGGCTCATTTGTCCCAATCCGAATCGGTCCAGGCCTTGAAAGATGGAGTCATCGACGCCTGCTTTTTCAACTTCGCCTACCCGGCCTCGGCAGTCATGGACCTGGCCGCAACCAGGGATATCGTCCTTGTTCCTGTAAGTGGAGACTTGGCCGACAAGATCGTCAAAAAACATCCCTATTATTTGAAAACTTCCATACCCGGGGGGACATACGACGGTGTGGATGAGGACGTCCTGTGCATCGGTGACTCCAATGTCATGGTTGCGCACAAAGATATGGACGAAGAACTGGCCTACAAGGTGACCAAGGCCATCTTTGAAAACGTGGATCAGGGCAAGTACGCTTTGGTCAATATCCATCCCATAGCCAAGCAGCTCACTCCCCAAAACGCGGTCAACAGCCCCATAAAACTCCATCCCGGGGCTTTGCGGTACTTTAAAGAGCAGGGAGCTCAGCCGTAAGAGATGACTTCTGGCAACATGCGATTAACCCTGGCAGGACATGCAGAACCTGCATGTCCTGCCCATGGATGAGGTATGTATTCAATGCTTCAGGCTGTAATACAATCCGGGACATGTATTTTGCTGTGTACTGCCTTCTTTTTCGGGTTCCAGCCTTCTTCGGCTTCGACTGCAAGTCGAACCTACCACCTGGAGCTGGTCCACCGCCAGCAAAAGGCAATCCTGGCCTCCTATGCAATCCAGCCCGGCGATGAATTCAGCCTGCATTATACCCATTCCTCAGATCATACCCCGGTTGTGGCCAGGTTTCAGGTCACCCCCCTGGGTCGCATCGTGCTGGTGGAAGAAAAATTTGCCTGGTATGGAGCTGGCTTGGCCTTCCATCCCCAAAGCGGGGTCCACTCTTCCCAAGGGTGGAGTACGGTCCGAATGCACCGGGAGATGGATCCCTTCTTTCTGCGGGTGGGCCGGGTGGCAGGTCATACCTTGCACATAGAGGACCAAACCATTGCCTTGCAGGATATTGCCCCTGGCGGGACCTGTCTGTGGATCAGAGTGCGAGGCAAAGGAGAATTCAGTCATGACTGAACAGAACAACGTATCTCCACACCATGAACAAGATCCCACTCCCGATCCAGCCAGCCAGGACTCGACCTCAAA
This sequence comes from uncultured Desulfohalobiaceae bacterium, assembly GCA_964619345.1. GTDB lineage: Bacteria > Desulfobacterota > Desulfovibrionia > Desulfovibrionales > Desulfothermaceae > Desulfovermiculus. The sequence goes on along the minus strand of CAZUER010000085.1, from coordinate 7,590 downwards.
AATCAACCAGGTCCTTTCAGTATTTGAAAAATCCAGGGATTTTACCGGAGTGCCAGGGCTTCTTTTGACTCTTGTGGCTGTGGCCGCTTCCCTCTATCACCTCTACTACGCCTATTTTCACCCCTATTTTGCCCTGGATCACCGGGCCCTGCATTGGTTCTTCATGTCCATTATCATCTTTGTCCGCTACCCTTTATCCAAGAAGCTGTCCCCCAAGACCAGGCCCTCTATATTTGATTGGCTGTTTGTCCTCATTTCCTGTGGCATCTGCCTGTGGATCTTTTTCAATTCCACCGAGATCCTGCGCCGGGCCGGCATCTACCCCTTAACTGACGTGATCCTGGCCTCGGCCCTGGTCCTCTTGGTTCTGGAAGCAGCCAGGCGGGCCACGGGAATGGCCGTTTCCTCCATCGCCATCGTCTTTATCTGCTATGTGCTTTTCGGGCCCTATCTGCCCGATATCCTGGCCCACAAGGCCTACAGCATCGACCGCCTCTCCACCTACCTGGCCCTGTCCACAGACGGGATCTTCGGGGTGCCCATCGGGGTATCAGCCAATTTCATCCTCCTGTTCATTCTCTACGGGGCTTTGTTACGCAAGACCGGGGCCGGGCAGTTTTTTACCGACATTGCTTTTGCCCTCACCGGTTGGGCCCGGGGCGGACCGGCCAAGGCGGCCGTGGCTTCCAGTACTTTTTTCGGCATGATTTCCGGCAGCTCGGTGGCCAACACCGTGACCACCGGCTCTTTTACCATTCCCCTCATGAAACGGACCGGATACTCCGGAGAATTTGCCGCCGGGGTGGAGGCCTGCTCCTCGACCATGGGTCAGATCATGCCCCCTATTATGGGAGCGGCCGCCTTTATCATGGCCGAGTTCCTGGCCATCCCCTACTACCAGGTATGCATTGCGGCTTTGATCCCCGCCTTCCTGGCCTTTGCCGCCACTTTCCTCCAAGTCCACTTTCGGGCCACGGCCTTGGGTCTGGCCGGAATACCCCGGTCTGAACTGCCCACAATCCGTGGGGCCCTGGCCCAAGGCTGGCACCACATCTTTTCCATTGTCCTTTTGGTCTATTTTCTGATGCGCAACTTTTCTCCGGAACGGGCCGTCTTCTGGGCCATTGTAGCCACGGTGGTTTCTTCTCTGATTATGTGCCTGGTGCGCAAGGAATCGGTCAAAGAGTTTGTCCTGTCCATTGTGGCCGGACTCAAAGAGGGTGCCCTGGGCACGGCCGAAGTAGCCGCTGCCTGCGCTGCAGCCGGAATCATTATCGGCTCTATCACCATGTCCGGTTTGGGCATCCGTTTTTCGTCCCTGGTGGTGGACGCTTCTATGGGCTACCTGGCCCTGGCTCTGCCCTTTACCATGGTGGCCTGCATCTTTTTGGGCATGGGGGTGCCCACCACTGCCCAGTACGTAATCATCTCTTCTCTGGTGGCCCCGGCCCTGTCCCAGATGGGGGTGATCCCTATTGCCGCTCACCTCTTTGTCCTCTATTTCGGAACCCGGGCGGACATCACCCCACCGGTGGCTCTGGCCGCCTATGCCGGCTCCGGAGTGGCCGGCTCCGACCCCATGAAGACCGGAATACGGGCCTTTCAGCTGGGCATAGCCGGCTTCATCATCCCCTTTATGTTCGTTTATGCCCCGGAGCTTTTGCTCGTCGGCCACCCGGCCAAAATCGCTTTGGCCTGCCTGACCGCCTTTCTGGGAATTTACTGTCTGGCCGCCGGGGTTCAGTCCTGTATGCTGGTCCCTTCCAAGTGGTATGAAACCATTATCCTCTTGATTGTTGCCCTCTTGATGATCAAGCCCGGAGTGGTCACTGACAGCATCGGTATTCCCTTGTTTGTTCTGGTCCTCTTGGTTCAGATTATACGCAAAAGAAAACAGGGCCTGGGACTGGAATCTGCCCCGGGAAGTTCTGCATGACGCACAACCTCCGATTATTGACGGAACTGCAAAAACTCCTTTGACGTTCATTTGCAACACACTACAAAAACCACATACGAGGAACCTATGCTTACCCACCATCGGCCCAACGATCACGTCTTTTACCGCAATCCGACCAAGTACTACCCGGAAGCCGACTACGGAGAGGGAATCTATATAGTGGATACCGAAGGCAAACGCTATATCGACGGATGCGGCGGTGCAGTGGTGGTCTCCATCGGTCACGGATCAGATAAGGTGAAGCAGGCCATGCTGGATCAGGCCGACCGGGTGGCCTTCACCCACGGTTCCCAGTTCACCACCAAGACGGCCATGGATCTGGCCTCCAAGCTGGTGGACATGGCCCCGACCGGATTAGAGTGGGTGTATTTTCTCTCCGGGGGATCCGAGGCTGTCGAGACCGCCGTGAAAATGGCCCGGCAGTTCCAGGTGGATCGGGGAGCTCCCATGAAGTACAAAGTGATCTCCAGGTGGAGCAGCTATCACGGCAACACCCTTGGAGCCCTGGCCTTGAGCGGGCACACCGGACGGCGCAAGTACTATCAGCCTCTCATTCAACATACCCCGCACATCGCTCCGGCCTATTGCTACCGATGCCCTTTCAGTCTGGAACCGGAAAGCTGTGCACTGGAATGTGCCGAGGAGCTGGAGAAGACCATTTTGTATGAAGGGCCGGACTCGGTTTCCGCTTTTATCGCCGAACCTGTGGTCGGAGCCACAGCCGGGGCTCTGGTCCCCAAAGACGGTTATTTTCAGCGCATCCGGGAAATCTGCGACCGCTATGACGTCCTGCTCATTGTGGACGAAGTCATGACCGGAATCGGGCGTACCGGACGCAATTTCGGCGTCGACCACTGGTCGATCAGCCCCGATCTTCTGGTTTGTGCCAAGGGACTGGCCAGCGGGTACTCCCCGCTTTTCTGCGTTATGGCTACGGAACCAATTCACAAGGCCATCCGGGAGGGCAACGGGGCCTTTGTCCACGGTCATACCTACAGTCAAAATCCTTTGTCCAGCGCCATCGCCCTGGCTGTTTTGGAGACAATTGAAGAGAACAATCTTGTCCAACGCTCGGCGGAAATGGGAAAAGTTTTGCTGGAAAGGCTGCAGGGCCTGTATAAACATTCTATAGTCGGCGATATACGCGGTCTGGGACTGTTTGCCGGAGTGGAGTTCGTCCAGGATCGGAAGACTAAATCTCCTTTCCCGGCAGGATCCAGGATTGCCAACCGAATGACCAAACAGGCCTTTGAAAACGGCCTTATCGTCTATCCCGGCTCCGGTGGTGCGGACGGGGTGCACGGCGACCACGTCCTTCTGTCTCCGCCCTTTATCATCGACAAAGACCAAATCGACGATTTGGTCCATCTTCTGGATCAAAGCATCTCCGAGGTCAGCTCTCAGCTGGCTGAGGAAGGACTTCTGTAAAACCAGATTCAGTTAACCCTGGGATAAAGGCAAGCGCCTGAATTCGGGCTCTTCCTGGACACAACGGTCTGGAACTGATAACAGATTTGCATAAAACAATCATATTTCCTTGAAGGTACAGCCCATATGCCCAAGATCATCATCACCGCCGCCCTGACCGGCAGCCGCATCATGCGGGACAAGGCCCCGTACATTCCCATAACGGCCGAGGAAATCAGCCAATCGGCCATTGAGGCCTGGAAGGCCGGAGCGGCCATCGTCCACATCCATGTCCGGGACCCGGAGACCGGTTGGGGAACCCAGGATCTGGACCAGTACAAACGGGTGGTTGAGCCTTTGCGGGAAAAGACCGATCTGGTCCTTTGCCTGACCACCAGCGGCATCCCGGGGCGCAATCTCCCTATTGACGAGCGTCTAGCGCCTTTGCAGCTCCGGCCGGAGTTGGCCTCATTCGACGCCGGATCCATAAATCTGGGCAGCGGAGTGTTTGCCAATCCCCCGGACTTTTTGCAGGAGGCAGCCAACCGCATGCGGGAGTTGGGGGTCAAACCGGAGCTGGAGGTCTTTGATTTGGGCATGATCATGACCTGTCTCCACCTCCGCCGGGAGGGATTCCTGCAAGATCCCATGCACTTTCAATTCGTCCTGGGCACCCCCTGGGGGGCGCCGGCCACTGCCAAGGCCTATCTCCATTTCCTGGATCATCTCCCGGACAATGCCACCTGGTCCACCATCGGCATCGGCCGCGGCTCCCTGCCCATGACCACCCTATCCATGATCACCGGTGGTCACATCCGGGTGGGGATGGAAGATAACCTGTACCTGAAACGAGGCGTACTGGCCACATCCAATGCCGAACTGGTGTCCCAGGTCCGGGGCATTGCGGAGGCCTACGGCCATCGAGCGGCCACGCCTGAGGAAGCCCGGGAAATGCTGAACCTGGGGAAGGTGTAAATACTTCCAGGTCGTAAGCAGCTAGCAGGTACATGGTATGGGTAGCATTTCGTATGAACAAGACTCAAAGTGTTCGGTGTTTAGAGTTCAGCAAGAAAAGAACCCTAACCCATCATAATACTGGCTTATAATCCATGGTGTATTAAGGAGGAGGCTATGGATATTACCGAACCAATTATTGGTTTGGACGATATTCTCAGGCTGGAGGATGAAGACTTTCATTCTGGTCATGTCTGCCTGGTCACCGGGGCAGGTACCGGAATCGGCCGCGCCGTTTCCCTGGTTTGCGCTGTGAACGGCCTGAATGTCCTGGGCCTGGACACCAATCAAGAACAGGCCAAGCGCACCCAGTCCATGGCCAGGGACATGGGGACTGACATGCATTTCCTGCCCACAGACCTCAGTCGGGATGAGGATATCGAGAATGCGGTCAGAGAAGCTGCAGATCTGGGGCAAATAAAGTTCCTTTTCAACATAGCCGGCATCCAGCACGTGGACAGCGTGCAGGATTTTCCCATGCACAAATACGATCAGATGCAGATGATCATGCTCAGGGCCCCCTTTTATCTTTCCAAGTTGGTCATCCCCTTCATGCAGTCATCTGTGGACGGGTGTGGAGTTATTGGTCACATGGCTTCTGTCCATGCCCATATCACCACCAGGAACAAGGCCGTATACAATATCACCAAGTTCGGCCTGCGGGCCTTGAGTCAGTCCATATCTGCCGAAGGTGAAGGCAAAATCAGGTCATTCACCGTGAGTACGGGATACGTGAAGACCCCTTTGGCCCTGAATCAGATTCCGTCTCAGGCCAAACAGCGGGGCATCACTCAGGAAGAGGTGGTCCGCGATGTCATGATGGGCACCTCCAGGGTCAAGGAGATGATGTCCCCGGTGGAAGTGGCCAATATCTTCCTTTTCGGCATCTCCAAACACGCCCGCTATCTGGTGGGCGGCGATTTACTCTTTGATGGAGGAATGGTTCTTACCTATTAAGGTAGAGCTGCCTTTGCAGGACTTGAAAGTGAATATGCTTTGGAGACACTATGCCTGAGCTGACAGTTGGAAATTGTACCCTTTTTTACCGGACATCACCGAACGCCGATCCGGATTCTCTGCCTATTGTTTTTATCCACGGAGCGGGAGGATCCTCGCATTTATGGCACAATCAAGTACAGACACAGATATCGGGCTGCGCACAAATGGCCCTGGATCTGCCCGGCCATGCCCGATCCGGGGGCTCAGGTGAAGACAGCGTAGAGGCGTATGGGCGATGGGTTGTACGCTTCATGCAGGAGTTGGGCTACCAGCAGTATGTTCTGGCCGGACATTCCATGGGCGGAGCGATTAGCATGGCTGTGGCCCTGACCAAACCGGATCTGCTGCGGGCCATCATCCTGGTCGGTACCGGTGCCCGATTACGGGTAACCCGGGAAGTTCTGGATCGGGCTCGAAAAGGGGCATCATTGACTGAATATGCCTATGCCCCGGATACCCCCTTTTCCATCCAGGAGGAGGCTGAAAAAGAATTTCATCTCACCAGCCCGGAAGTCCGATACAATGACTTTTTGGCCTGCGATGGCTTTGATTCCATGCAGCGTATTCCAGAAATTCATCCCCCGTCCTTGATCATTTGCGGGGAACAGGACCAGCTCACCCCGGTCAAGTACTCCCAGTATCTCCACAGGCATATACCCAACTCCCGGCTGGAAATCATCCCCCAGGCCGGGCATATGGTCATGTGGGAGCAAAATGCGGCCTACAACCGGGTCATCAAGGATTTTATGGCAAAGCTGACTTTTAACTCTCCATAGGAGGTATGTTATGGCCCAAAAGCTCTGGGAGCCGACACCAGATCGGATCAAACAAACCCAGATATACAAGTTCATGACCAAGGTAAACAATGAATTCGGTCACTCCTTTTCCTCCTATCCTGAGCTCTATGACTGGTCTGTGCAAAATATCCCGGAATTCTGGGCCACCTTATGGGATTTCTTGGATATTCAGGCCACACAGCCTTATACCCAGGTCATCGACGACGTGACCAAGATGCCCGGGGCCAAGTGGTTTTCAGGGGCCAAACTCAATTTCGCCCAAAATCTTCTGCGGTACCGGGATGATCAAACCGCCATCATCTTCCAAAGCGAAGGATCCGATCCTGTTTCCATGAGCTACGCCCAGCTTTACCAGCGGGTGGCCCAGCTGGCTCAGGCCTTGAAGGATCTTGGTGTTCAGCCTGAAGACCGGGTGGTAGGTTTTATGCCCAACATGCCGGAAACGATCATTGCCATGCTGGCCGCCACCAGCCTGGGAGCCATCTGGTCCTCGTGTTCTCCGGACTTCGGGATCAAAGGCGTTCTGGACCGTTTCGGACAAATACAGCCCAAGGTTTTGGTTACGGCTGACGGATATGTATTTAAAGGGAAAGAGATGGACCGCCTGGAACGGGTGGCCGGCATCATGCAGGAATTGCCATCGGTGCAGAAAGTGGTGGTCGTCCCTTTTCTGCAGGATGAGCCGGACATCAGCTCAATTCCCAACTCCGTTTTGTACCAGGACTTCATCGATCCCCAGGCCACAGATATTCAGTTTACCCAACTCCCCTTCGATCACCCCCTATACATCATGTATTCATCCGGGACCACCGGTCTCCCCAAGTGCATGGTCCAAGGTGCCGGCGGGGTCCTTTTGCAGCACATGAAAGAGCACGTCCTGCACACAGACATCACTCGAGAGGACGTCCTTTTTTATTTCACCACCTGCGGCTGGATGATGTGGAACTGGCTGGTCAGCGGGTTGGCCAGTGGATGCACCATCGTCCTTTACGATGGCCAGCCGTTTAGCCCGGACCCCGGAGTATTGTGGCAGATGGCCCAGAACACTCGGATGACCGCCTTTGGAACCAGCGCCGGCTATCTGACCGCCCTGGAAAAGACCGGGCTGCGCCCTGGAGAAAGCTATGATTTGTCCCCATTGCGCGTTCTCATGTCCACTGGATCCCCCCTGCCCACGGAAGGGTTTGATTTCGTCTATCAGGCCATCAAATCCGACCTGCAGCTGGCCTCCATCTCCGGAGGAACTGACCTAAACGGGTGCTTTTTCCTGGGGAATCCCATAGGGCCGGTTTATGCCGGAGAATTGCAATGCCGGGGTCTGGGAATGAAGGTTGAAGCCTACGACCCGGATGGGAACCCGGTATACAATACAAAGGGGGAATTGGTGTGCACGGCCCCTTTCCCCTCCATGCCCCT
>CAZUER010000084.1:0-18131 GCA_964619345.1 uncultured Desulfohalobiaceae bacterium | reverse complement strand
TCAAACATGTCTCCTTAGCCATTGATAGACTCTTTATCAAGTCGCTCGTTGCGACATTAAACAAATGCGCTTCTTGGCGCACCGCTGGGATGATTGTGGACGACGACCAGGGCAGCAGCGTTGCCCCGCACCGCCGGTTTGAAGAGTTCCCCCACCCGAACATGGGATGAATTCAGAGACCCTTTGTAGATGGTGTTGATGCCCAGGACATGATTGCGCGTGTTTAAAAGCAGGACCCGCAGCTCTTCCTGTTCCAGGGCGCTCATTTCGTACTGAACCAGGTCCGCGGCGTCGTCCGGGCTGTGGATGGTGGGCCGGTGTTCCGGGGATTGGGCGGACAGCCGGCGTCCGAGATCAATGGCTGCTTTAATTTGGGCTGCTTTGGCGGGTCCGATGCCGTGCTGGGCGCAGATCTCGTCATAGGACGCGGAGTGCAAGCCGGCCAGGCCGTTAAAGGTGTGGAGCAGGCGCTGGCCGACCTGAATGGCGTTTTCTCCCTCAATGCCCGTACGCAGCAGGATGGCCAGGAGCTCCGCTGTGGTCAGCACCCGGGCGCCCAGGCGTGCCAGGCGCTCCCGGGGCCGTTCGTTTTGAGCCAGGTCCTTAATCCGGTAGCTGTAAGGTTTGGGGTCCATATCTTCCTCCCCCTGATCGGTATGCCCTGTTTTCTTTATACCGAAAAGGGGGTGAAAGTACAAGTATCAGGGATGACCTTCTTCGACGAGAAAGGGGTGGGGACAGGGTCAGAAATAATGCTATAATTCAATCCGTGGAGAATAAGATATGAATTTTGATCCTTCGTCGCTGAGTAATTTTTTATTGATCCTGACAGCCTGGGGAGGCGCTTTTCTGGCAGCCCTGTGGCTGGGATTATTGATCTGGACCTACCGGGATATTCGCTCCCGGACTCAGGATCCCTTGACCCGCATTCTGGCTGTGCTGGTTGTAGGGGTTTTGTTCCTGCCCGGGGTGGTCATTTATTGGATCCTGCGGCCCTCCCAGACCATGGAGCAGGAGTACCAGTACATGCTGGAAGAGGAAGCCCTGCTGCAGTCCATCGAAGAGACACCCGTGTGCCCGGGCTGCGGACGGCAGGTTGAAGAAAAATGGCGGGTTTGTCCCAACTGCCACACCAAACTTAAAAAATCTTGTCACCAGTGTGGCGAATTAATGAAGCTTTCCTGGAGTCTGTGTCCGTATTGCGGCACGCCGGAACCCGGAAAACGCCGGGAGGATGGGTCAGTCAAGGAAACTGTACAGTCCCTCGGTAAGTCCGACGCCGACGAGGAGGAAGACGGCGAGTCTGTTTGATTCCATGCCGAATGTGTTAAAAAGATCTTTCAATGCTGAACTGAAAGATCTTTTTCGTTTTAAGGGGGAGAAAAATTGATCATCAGTTGATCCTATGTATTGGCTTTTCTTGTATTTGCCTGTTTCATGATCTTGACATGATGAGGGGATCAACAAGCAGGGGGTCAAGATACGAGCTAACTAAGTTTTTTATTTTAGTAATACGCATGACTATTGATTTAACATGAATCTACTTTATGGAAAGAAGAACCTGTCTGTGTTCCGCCATAATCAAGAGGACGGGAATTGACAGGGCTGGGGATTGTGCTGAATAGTCCTCAGATATCTTAAACGTCTTATTCAATGAAACTGTAACACATTTGTATGATTATTAAAGGGAGATTAAAATAAAATAGAACTGGTCAGACCAGTCATACCAGTCAGTCCGGATCTTGTCTAGACCAAAGTGAGGGTGAATAGATGTATCCGCAGAACAAAAATACAGTATTAGGGGAAACAGTTGAGCAGATTATTGACATGATCCGTAAGGGAGATTATGCACCTGGAGATCGCCTACCTGGAGAACGTGTGCTGGCTTCAGAACTGAATGTGGGCCGGACGTCTGTTCGGGAAGCTTTTATACGTTTAGAATCCATGGGTTTGATCGAGGCGCGCCAAGGACTGGGAACCTTTGTGAAGGATCCCAGCAAAGGCATCGTTCAATCTTCCATCGCCTCCAACCTTTTACCCGGTAAAGACACAATTGACGATCTATTTGAGATCCGAGAGATCATCGAAGTTGAGGCCGCAGGGAGAGCTGCGATACGCGCTGGTGAGGATGAGCTAGTAAAAATTAAACATTGGGTTGAAGCGGTAGAGACGTACATCGCCCGGGAAGATGCCCAGAGTTTGATTGTGGCCGATACTGAATTTCATCGACAAATTATCTTGGCTACAAACAATGACATCTTAGTGGAATTAATGGACAGTATTTCAAATCTCTTGCGCGAAAGTCGGCAGGACAGCTTACAAATACCTGATTTAACACCCCTTATTATCGAAGGCCACCGTGCCATTTATGCCGCGATTGAATCAGGGGACAGGCAAGCTGCACGGAAGGCAATGAGCAATCATCTTAATACAATCTCGGCAGGCGTCGAGGAATATTGGAAGAAACAACGCGAGGATAATCTATCGGATCTAAAAGAAGAAGATCAAATCTAGTTTTACGTTCACTCCTAAATATATCCAAAAAAATGGAGGAGGTTTTATAACGTGTCTGTCCAAATCATTGACTGTATTACCCACATTAGCACTGGGCCCGATTACGTCACGGGTTGGGGGCCACAATTTCTAGCTGAGGATCTGTTAGAACAAATGGATGCCCATCGCCAGGTCTTGGGTCAGGATGCCCCGATCACGAAATCCGTTGTCTTTCCTGCCCTGGGATTGACAGCACCCACATCCACTTTGTCCTTTGACGAACAACATGAGTATGTGCTGGAGAGTGTAAAGAAATATCCTGACCGTTTGATAGGGGGGATTTTGATGCACGCCCGGTTATGGGATGAGGAAGTTGCATCTTCAGTTCAGCAATTGGTAGAAGATCACAATTTTGGCATGATGTATATTCATCCCTCGCTCCATAAGTACTGGCTTCCTATACAGACACCCAGTGAGGGTGAAAGTTCAAAGCAAATGCTTTATCCCCTCTTTGAAGCGGCGCGGGATTTCGATATTCCCATGTTGATCCACACAGGGGAGCAGCCTTATGCTCTGCCTGCCACAGTGGATTTCATTGCCGGTGAGTTTCCTGAGGTCGATATGATTATCGCTCATATTGGGACCCAGGGCGAGATGTTTACTGCTGAAGCCTTACTGGTAGCGGAAAGGCGCCCCAATGTTTTTGTAGAGACCAGTTTTGCCATGCCGCATATGATCATTGAGGCAGTCCATTCGATCGGGGCTGAGCGGGTTATCTATGGAAGCAACTGTCCGCCCATGGAACCCACACAGCAGCTGCTGAATGTCGAGGAAGCTTTGACACTGGATCCGCCTGTAGGGATGAAATTGCCGGAAGAGGATGTCCGGAAGGTTCTGGGCGGCAATCTGGCGCAGTTATTAAATTAAGTTCGGACGATTGAGAGAGGTAAAAGAATATGTCTTATACAGTTATCGACTCACACACCCATATTATTCCCCACCGGGAGCCCGTATGGGGATGGGGACCGCATTTCAAGGTCGAGCAGTTGATTGAAGCCATGGACCGCGGGTATGAGGTGATGGGTGAAACGAAGAATATCGAAAAAGCAGTGGTGATGACCGGGCTGGGGCTAACATCTGTCGATCATCAGGATATTGAGGAAGCTCATCAATATGTTCTAGAGAGTATAACGAAGTATCCTGATCGTTTATATTTCAACCCGGTAATCAATCCCAGGGAATGGGTTCCTGACCAGCTGGATATTTTGGACGATTGGAGGGAAAAATACAACATAGTGATGTTGAAATTGCATCCCAGCATGCATAATTACTATTTGCCCCTCTATAAACCAGATCTGGCAGAAGACAGTAAAAGGATGGTCTATCCAGTATTTGAAAAAGCCCGGGAATTTGATTGTCCGGTGATGATCCACATGGGTGAAACGCCGTATTCCATCCCGGCCCTTGTGGCTCCTGTGGCAGAAGCATTTACGGATGTGCCAATCATCGTGGCCCACTCAGGCGCCAACAATATCCCCGCTAATGCGGAGGACGCCATTCTCCTGGCCCGGACCCATGACAATATTTATCTCGGTACCAGCTGGGTGGAAGCGCCGGATTTGCAGCAGATGTACTATGCCATCGGGGCCAGCAAGATTATCTATGAGAGCGATTGTTCGCCCCGTCCCATGGGTGCGTCCCTGAGAATTTCAACCAACCTGCACCTTGATCCCCCGCTGGGTGTCAATGCCACAAAAGATGAGGTGTATCAAATTATTGGCGGAAATATCGCTGAGCTGTGCAAAATTCCCCTGTAGGGAAAGGGAGCCGTATGAAAGATCTCCGTTCATTTTTGCAGGAAATGCAAGACCAAAAACCTGATCAGCTGCTGCGGATTACCGATGAAGTCCCAGTAGATTATTCCTCCACAGCCTTGACCTTTGCGCTGGAGGAAAGAGGTTCGCTGCCGGTTTTGGTTTTTGAGAATTTGGAGGGGAATGATTTTCAAATGGTAGCCAATATTTTTGGCTCCATAGACGTGATGGCGCTGGGGATTGGCGCGACGGGGGAGACATTTCATGAAAAAATGGGGCAGTGCCTGGATGATCTTATCCCGGCAGAACGGGTTACCGGCGGGCTGGTTCAGGAGGTGGTCTGGACCGGGAATGAAATTGACCTGTCGCGTCTTCCCATCCCGCGCCATTTTTCGCAGGACGCAGGTCCATACATCACGGCCGGGATGGTGGCCGCTCAGGATCCCGACACCGGGGTAGGGAATTTGGCCTATGCTCGTTTACAGGTGACAGCCCCTGACTGGTTGGGGATGAGTGTTCACAGCCGCCAGCACCTGTGGGACTACCACCGCAGAGCGGAAGAGAAGGGGGAAGATCTACCGGTGGCCATTGTCATCGGTGCTCATCCTGCTGTAATGATCGCTGCCGCTGCCAAGATGGGTATAGACCAGGATGAATATGATCTGGCGGGTGCGCTCCTAGAAGAGCCACTGAGAATCTGTAAGGCGCAGACTGTGGATACCTATGTTCCGGCCTATGCGGAAATAGTCATTGAAGGGCATATATTAGCCGATGTGCGGGAACCGGAGGGTCCTTTTGGTGAGTACACCGGTTACGTGACAGGTCGTTCCACGAATAACGTGGTCGAAATCACGGCCATCACTATGCGACAGAACCCTATCTATGTGGATATCGTTCCTGGCAATTCATCAGAACATCTGATCTTAGGTGGAGCGTCCAAGGAAGCCTGGGTGAAGAAACGCTTGCAAGAGGCCCTACCCTTCTTCATGGATTTTTATTATCCGCCATCCGGGACGCACTTCCACGCTTATGTACGGATAGATAAATCAGCAGAAGGTCAGCCTCAACAGGTGGCTCATTTGATGTTTGGCTTGGATCACTATCTAAAATTGATCGTTGTGGTGGATAGGGACATTGATCCCACAAATGAACAGGAAGTTTTATGGGCTATGGCCACCCGCATGCAAGCAGATCAGGATGTCTCCATTACGGCGAACACGATTACAAACAAGTTGGACCCTTCTTCTGACGATGGATTGGGTGCGAAGATGATGGTGGACGCCACCCGGCCGCTGGATGCGACAAGTGAGCGAGTTAAACTTCCCCCTGCAGCCGAAAAGTGGGCCCAAGAACAACTTGTAAAGATAGGTTATGAATCATCAGGAAAGTGAGAAAACTCGGTTTCAACAAGGAACTGGTGAGGAGAACAGATATGGAATACCCCGAAGAATTTCAAACGTTAGCAGATGCCATAGAAAACAATCAAAAAGATGTCGCTGTAACGGAAACAAAAGAGCTTGTCAATAATGGGTACACCGCAGTTAATATCTTCCAAGAAGCGATTGTCCCCTGTATGACAGATATCGGCGATCGGTTCAGCACCATGGAATTATTTTTGCCCGATATGATTCGGGCCGCTGATGTTGTTAAAGCCATTCACGAAACCCTGGCGAAGGATATGGAAAAGTCAGGTGGTTCGGTAGAGACCCAAGGAAAGATCGTGATCGGTACTGTGTTTGGAGACCTGCATGATATAGGTAAAAACATCGTCTCCACCATGTTAGAGGTCAACGGCTTCGAGATCTATGATCTGGGCGTGGGTGTGGAGGCCACCGATTTCATTCAGAAGGCCCGGGAGATCGATGCGGATGTCATTGCTTTGTCCTCCCTGCTGACGACATCCATTCCTTATATCGAGGATGTGATTGATTTGATTAAGGATAATGAAAAGGACAGCGAGAGATTTAAGATCATGATCGGAGGTGGTGCGGTCACACCTGATATTGCGGAGCGAAATGACGTCTTGTTTGGAAGGGACGCCGCACAAGCCGTAAAACAAGCGCGCCAACTGACGTCATAGACCCCGAATTAGAGATGGATTACGAGGAGAATAATTGATGAGAAACGCAACTCGATTATTGGATATTCTTGACCGCGCTTACAACGGGCCTGTCTGCGACGAGAAAGAATTTGATATGAAGTATGTGGCAGATGGTGTAGCAGCGGTGGTAGACAAGTATGACTTGGACTTTGATGAGGATAAAATCATCCAGACGGATGACGAGATGGTCGACCGTGTCTGGCAAGCGGGATTGGAATTCTTTGTCAACACCGGTGTGTATTGCACAAACACGAACAGGCGGATCACATTTACCAGGGATGAAGTTGAAGAAAACCTGCGTTGGGCTCCCACGGAAGTAGTTATTGGGGAGGGGCGTGATGCTTGTGTTGAACGTCACCGGACCGTGGAAGATGAGCGCAACCCTGTCATTATTGGGGGGCCGATTGGCACACCGTTGTCTGAAGATATGTACGTTTCCATTATGCAGAGTTACATTCAGGAACCCATTGTGGATACGGTCACATCCGGCACTCTGGAAACCACATATGGAAACGCACCTCGAACCCGGTCTCCTTACGAAGTGTTGGCTGCCTGGGAAGAAGTGGATCTGCTTTTCACAGCTGCCAAGCGGGCCGGGCGACCCGGGATGGCCATGGGGGCCGTCCAAATGGCGATCAGCGATATAGGATTTCTTTCAGCCATCAGCCGAAACGGGTATCGGCCTACGGACTGGTATATGATTGCCATGATGAGCGAGATGAAAACGAACGTTGAAGTACTCAACAAAGTTGCCCATTCTGTACGGCAAGATGGGATTATCCATGGTTTTTATAATCCTATTCTTGGCGGTCTTGGAGGAGGAGAAGAAGGACTGGCCGTGCTGATTGTGGGAGGGATTATTGGCCTGCAAATGATCTATATGGCCACCACCCATTGCACAGCCCCGACCACCCCTTCCTTGCCCATTTCTTCCATCCCCAAAGTCCTGCGGCCCATCAGTGCGGGCATCGCTGCCATTTCCCGCAACTCAAACTTGATGACGGATGTCATGACCCAGCCCATTGGTGGACCCGGGACGGAAGTGCTGCTGTACGAATGTATTTCCATTGCCACCGTGGCCACGGTCAGTGGTGTTTCCCGGCTGATGGGACCTCGTTCTGCGACGGGAATTTACACCAACCATTGCACTGGTCTTGAGTCTCGTTTCAACGGCGAGGTAGGTCATGCTGCCACCAAGCTCTCTCGAGAAGAAGCGGATGGAATCGTCAAAAAGGCGGTTGAGGTTTATATGCCGCACATCCAATCTGAGCCCTTCGGGAAAAGATTCGAAGAACTTTACGATCCGGAATCGGTGACACCTAACGATGATTGGTTGAGTATCTACAGGCAGGTGAAAGAGAAGGCGAACGAGTGGGGTTTACCGATCCCATAAGTATGAACTTTGTGAACGTAAGGAGTGGTAGTCACCATGAAACCTTTTGAGTACATGGCTCCCAAAACCTTAGATGAGGCTGTTTCCATACTCCATACCAATCAAGGCCGGGCGAAGGTCCTGGCCGGTGGAACGGATTTACTGGTGGAAATGAAGGAAGACATTCTCTGCCCGGAGGTCCTGGTTGATATCAAACATATTTCCCATCTGGATCATCTGACATACGACGATGAAAAGGGCTTGAGCATTGGCGCATTGGTTACAGTGCGCAGGGTGGAAAGGTCGCCCATCGTGGCGGAGAAGTATGCGGGATTGTCCCAGGCAAGCAGAGAATTGGGCTCAATTCAGATCCGTAATCGGGCCACAATTGCCGGGAACATTTCCCGGGCATCCCCGTCCGCTGATACCATCCCCCCCTTGATCGCTGACGGCGCCCGTGTTGTGGTCTACGGCTCGGAGGGAGCGAGGGAAATCCCCCTGGAGGATTTTTTTGTGGGCCCGGGGCAAACGGTTATGACTGGTGAAGAGATCCTGACTGAGATCGTCGTTCCCAACCCAGGCTCCAAGATGGGAAAATCTTATATCAAACTCGGCCGACGTCAGGCGATGGAGCTGGCAACGGTGGGCGTTGCTGTCACGCTGAACCTGGAGGGCGATGTATGCGACCAGGTCCGGGTGGCGCTGGGCGCTGTTGCTCCCACACCTATTCGCTCTCATAAAGCGGAGGAATTATTGATGGGAAGTACGCTTGACCAAGAAACCATTCGCGCGGCCGCTGTAGCAGCCCGAGATGAGTCGAGTCCCATCAGCGATGTGCGTAGTTCCGCAGCTTACCGGCGCCAGATGGTCGGTGTCCTTACGGAGGAAGCCATCCAGCAAGCAATGGGGAACGCAAGGTGAATGATATGGCTAAGAAAATCATACAGATGATTGTTAACCATCAGAAGGTTGAAATTGCTGTCCAACCTTCCCAGACATTATTAGATGTCCTGCGAGATGAGCTGGGACTGATAGGCACGAAAAAAGGGTGTGACGTAGGAGATTGTGGTGCCTGTACGGTGCTCTTAGATGGAGATCCTGTCAATTCTTGTCTGGTGTTATCTGTGGAAGCTGATGGCCGCCAGGTCCTTACCATCGAGGGCTTGGTTGATGAGCAAGGGATTCATCCCCTTCAAGAGGCCTTTTTAGAGGAGGGGGCTGTACAGTGTGGGTTTTGTACGCCTGGGATGATCGTGACGGCCAAAGCGCTCTTGGATCAGAACCCACAACCCATAGAAGAGGAGATCCGGTTTTCTTTGGCGGGTAATATTTGCCGCTGTACAGGATACGCAAAAATCATCCAGGCTGTGCAGAGTGCAGCTGAAAAAAGTGGAGGTTCCTAATGGCAGCAAACTATTCAATCGTTGGTGAAAGCAAACATCGAGTTGACGGTCTTGAAAAGGTCTTAGGAAAAGCTGCGTACACAGTTGACGTCTCTCTCCCTGGCATGTTATACGGAAAAATTGTCCGTAGCCCTCACGCCCATGCCAGGGTGGTGGATATCGATACCAGCAAAGCCCTAGCCCTGGAGGGGGTCGAGGCCGTGATCACCATTGATGATGTTCCCCGGGTGCTGCATGCTGGGGCTCCAGCTCCCCGCATTGAGTCGCACGTGGAGGACCAGTACATCTTCGACGAAAAGGTCCGCTTCGTGGGGGATGGTGTGGCTGCTGTGGCTGCCGCGAGTGAAGAATTGGCGCGAGAAGCTGCAGACTTGATCGAGGTGGAGTATGAACTGCTTCCCGCGGTGTTCGATGTGGAGGTGGCCATGCAGCCGGATGCCCCGAAAATTCATGACACAGAAAAAAACCTGGTCATGCCTCCCATACAGATCCAAAAAGGGGATATTGAAAAAGGTTTTAAAGAAGCGGATTATATCTTTGAGGGCGAGTACTCCACAGGGCGGCCAACGCACTGCTACATGGAGCCTATGGCCTGTGTTGCTGCCTTCGATGCCCAGGACAACTTGACGGTGTGGGTATCGACCCAGAATGCCTTCATGGTGCGGGGGATATTGAGTGAAGTACTGGACATCCCTTTGAGTAAAATCCGGGTTATCGTGGAGTACATGGGGGGCGGTTTCGGTGGGAAGCAGGATCTCTACCAGCATGAATTTATTTGTGTCCTGTTGGCGGAAAAAACGGGCCGGCCGGTGAAAATGGAATATACCCGGAAAGAAAGTTTTGTGGCAGGCAAAACGCGCCACCCTGTCAACATTTACCTCAAGCAGGGTGTAAGAGAGGATGGGATGCTGACAGCCCGCCAGATGCGATATGTTTCCAACAGTGGGGCCTACGCTTCCCACGGTCCGGGCATCACGGCGGTGGGCTGTTATGACAGCACTTCGCTCTTCCGGTGTGAAAACATCGAAATAGAAGGCTATTCTGTCTATACCAATAATCCGGTCGCGGGAGCGTTCCGGGGCTACGGAGCGGTGCAGGCATATTTTGCCCTGGACAGCCAGATGGATGAAATCGCGGCCGCTCTGGATATGGATCCGGTTGAGCTTCGCTTGCGTAATGTGGTAGGTGAAGGGGATATCACCGGC
This sequence comes from uncultured Desulfohalobiaceae bacterium, assembly GCA_964619345.1. Lineage (GTDB taxonomy): Bacteria > Desulfobacterota > Desulfovibrionia > Desulfovibrionales > Desulfothermaceae > Desulfovermiculus. Next base: position 7,743 of record CAZUER010000084.1, on the reverse strand, counting down.
TCGGGGCACAAACTTCCCGGGAATGGGTTGGAAGCCTGCCTGCGGCGGGGAGCGGAAGAAGTCAGCTGGCATGACAGGCGAGGTCATGAAGACAGGGAAGGGCATATTAAACGGGGTTGGGGTGTGGGGGTTGAAATGCACCCGGCCAGCGCCTATCCCAGCATCAAAGAGGAGTCAGACGCTGAAATCAAGATCCTGGAAGATGGTTCTGTGGTGCTGTTGACCGGAGCGGCTGATCTTGGCACCGGGGCATTGACGGCCATGGCACAAATCGCTGCAGAGGAATTGGGGATTCCCTGGGAAGATATCCGGGTCATTGGGGGAGATACGGATCTCGTTCCTTACGATATCGGGGCTTATTGCAGTCGGACAACATTTGTAGCCGGGGGTGCGGTGCAGAAAGCTGCACGAGAGCTAAAGTCGAAAGTGCTCTCCCTGGCCGCTGATGAGCATCAGATCAGTGTTGATCAGTTGGATCTTACGGATGGGAAGGTGGTTGCAAAAGATTCCAGCCTCCCGGACATACCGCTGCGCGATTTGGTCATCGGTAAAGGTGGTAGGTCTGGCAAAAGGTTGGTGGCCCGGGTGAAGCATGAAACAGAGGTGGCCTATTCCTTCGCGGCTCACTTTGCCCAGGTGGAAGTCAACACCCAAACAGGACAGATCGCGGTGAAGAAGGTGGTTGCAGTCCACGAGGTGGGGCAGGCGATCAATCCCCGCGGCGTCGAGGGCCAGGTTGAAGGCGGCATTCAACAGGGCATTGGACATACCCTGACCGAGCATCTAGCGGTCGACCACGAAACGGGTCGGATCCTCAATCCAAACTTTGTGGATTACAAAATACCCCTGGCGCTGGATATGCCCGACATCAAAACCATCATCCTGGAAGAGGTGCCCAGCCATCTGGGTCCCTTTGGAGCGAAAGGTGTGGGAGAGGATCCCATCCTGGCCATTGGCCAGGCGGTAGCCAACGCGGTTTACGATGCGATCGGGGTTCGTTTTCGGAATATTCCTATTACCCCAGAGGATGTTTTGCAGCGGCTTTCCGCGGACGATTAGAGTTAGATAGCAGCATCATTAAAAACTATTGCCGAGAGATGTGCATTACGGCGGACGAGTGGAAGGATTTCTTCTGTCAGCCGCAGAAATTGCAAAATGTAGGAAAGAAAAAGACGATACTCTGTTCTTTCAGTTGACAAGGAGGTGTAGGATTGTAACCATACTGCTGCATTAGAAATATCGCACCCAATCTAAAATTGAAAGTACATGGAGGATTTACGATGAGGAAGACGAGAAAGATTTTGTGGACGCTTGTCAGCGTGATGATTGTGTCAGCTCTCTTGATCTCAGCTTGTGGACAACAACCAGAAGCTCCTGTAGAGGAACCCACAGAGGTGGAAATAGTCGTCGAAGAGACTTCTCCTCCGGAAGAGGAAGAACCAACGCAGGAAGAGTCCTCCGAGCCGGAAGATACAGCAGATGAAGAGACCTCTACAGAGGATGAAGTTGAAGAAACTTCAGAAGAGGGTGAGGCAAGTTTAGAAGATGGAAAATTTGCCCTTGTTTTGACAGGCCCCACGGATGATAACTCCTGGAATGAAGCCGGATATGACGCGCTGATGGCCTTGAAGGAAAGGGGTGTGGAAACCGTCTACGCGGAACAGGTGCCTTACCCGGATACAGAACGCTTGATGCGCGAATTTATAGATCAGGGATATCAGATGATCGTGGGCCACAGCTTCGGGCATAAAGACGCTGCCTTTGCGTTGGCTGAAGAGTATCCTGGTGTCAACTTCGCTTGGGGCGGAGGGACCGGTGAGACCGCAGAAAACGTGGCGGACTATGATCAGCCTTTCTATCAAGCGGCTTACTTGGTAGGGATCATCGCCGGACATGTCTCTGAAACTGGGAAGCTGGGCGCGATCTATGGGTTTGATATCCCTGTTTGCCATGCCATGGGAGAAGCCCTATTGCTCGGTGCGCAAACCGTCAATGAAGATGCGGAACTGACTGCCACCGGTGTTGGGGATTGGTATGATATCTCCAAAGCCAAAGAAGCTGCTCTTTCTCAAGCGGACACAGGCGTGGATTATTGGGTTACCTGCGGTCAGGGTCCCACCTTCGGTTCCATCGAAGCGGCCAAAGAAAGGGGTGGCTATGCCACAGGGTATGTCGGCAATATGACGGAGGCCGGGCCGGATGTCGTCCTGACCAACATCATGTGGAACTTGGAACCCATGTTTGTAGACATGATGGAGAGCACATTGAACGGCACCTTTGATGCACCGTACTATGAATACGGTATCAAGGAAAATGCCCTGGACCTGCATATCAACCCTGATCTGGCAGATATCATTCCGCAGGAAGCCCTGGATCAGGTCGAAGAAGTGAAAGCCCAAATTAAGAATGGAGAATTTGAAGTCCCGTTCATTCCTGAGTAGGGAATTTATTGGGCGGAACCTCATGGCATTCTAGACCAGCGGGAGTGATGACAAGGTGGTTGTAGTTTGAATATCACCTTGTCATCACCCTTGACTTCCTTTTATGTGTGGAGGGGTGCGTAGGTTTCTATGACAAGAAATATGTATTCCAAAGATCCTGTCGTCCAGTTGAAAGGGATCGTGAAACAGTTTCCCGGGGTCACGGCAAATGATCGCGTCGATTTTGACCTTTTTCCCAATGAGGTTCACTCACTGGTGGGGGAAAATGGGGCAGGGAAAACGACCTTGATGAATATATTGTATGGACTGCATACCCAGGACGAAGGCCAGATTTTTCTTCGGGGAGAAGAAGTGAAATTCTCCTCAGCACATGAGGCGATAACTCATGGGTTGGGCATGGTCCATCAGCATTTTCAGCTGGTAAAGACCTTTACCGTGGCAGAGAATATCATTTTAGGTCAGCCGTCTTCCCGGGGACCGCTTGTGGAAGATATGTCCCTGGTGTATAAACGCATAGAGGAAATCTCTCAAAAGTTTGACCTTAATGTCAATCCTCGAGCCGAGATCTGGCAGTTATCTGTGGGTGAACAACAACGGGTGGAAATATTAAAGACTCTTTATAGAGGAGCACAAATCCTTATTCTCGATGAACCCACTGCGTTTCTCACCCCCCAGGAAGCAGATGAATTATTGGAAATCATTCACACCTTGAAAACACAAGGAAAATCTATTGTTTTTATCAGCCATAAATTGGATGAGGTGCTGAGGATAAGTGATCGAATTACCGTCTTGCGGGACGGCATTGTCTCAGGAAAAGTTGATCTGCGTCAAGAGCAAGTGCAGAAAGGGGATCTGGCCCGTATGATGGTTGGACGGGATGTTCTCTTTGATTTCGAGAAAGGGAATTCTCCACCACAGGATGTTTGTTTTGAGATCAAGAATTTATGGGTCAATGATGACCGCGGCATCCAGGCAGTAAAAGGGGTTGACCTTACAGTCCGGGAGGGAGAAATTCTGGGGATTGCGGGCGTTGCTGGGAATGGTCAGCGGGAACTGGAAGAGGCCATTCGGGGGCTGAGAGCTGTCGAAGCCGGAACCATTGACATTTGTGGGAAAGTTGCCACCCATATGTCTCCCAAAGAACGCATTGCATTGCAGTATGCCCATGTTCCTTCCGATCGATATGGACATGCCATGCTATCTGATTTCAACGTCGCGGAGAATTTGATTCTGGAAAATTTTTTCAAAGCGCCCTTTACAAAAAAGTTTTTATTTGATTTTCAAAAAATTAATGATTTTAGCCAACAACTTGTAGAGAAATATGACATCCGAACCCCTTCCGTGAAAGTCACCGCGGGAAAACTTTCAGGTGGGAATGCTCAAAAGTTGGTTTTTGCCCGTGAACTTTCCCTGCACCCCCGATTTTTGTTGGTAGCCCAACCGACACGGGGTCTGGATATCCGCTCAGCCGAGTTTATGCATCGGATCTTATTGCAGCAGCGGGAGAAAAGGGTCGCTGTCCTGCTGATATCCACAGAGCTGGAAGAGATATTTGGCCTGAGTGATCGCATTGCAGTCATGTATGAAGGAGAGATTGTGGATGTAGTACCTGCGGATCTGATAAACAAGGAGAAAGTGGGATTAATGATGGCCGGCGTAAAGACTGATTAATCATGTCCAAGGAGAATGTGGTGGATCATGCAACAGCGAATGTAGATGGAGATCAGAAAAAGGTCCTTTCTATCAGGACGATGGGTTCCTGGGTGGTGAGGACCATGGGACCGACGATCTTGGGAGTTGCCATTGCTTTTCTGATAGGCGCGCTGATCATTAAGCTCTCGGGAGGGGACCCCATCGTTGCTTACAAACAGATGGTCAATGGGGCTCTGGGGGGGTCCCGTCAGCTCACCGAAACCGCATTAAAGTCAACCCCGCTGCTGTTAATTGGATTAGGGTTGGCGGTTGCCTTCCAGGCCCGGGTTTGGAATATTGGGGGAGAAGGTCAGTTTTATATCGGAGCCCTGGCGGGAGGCTACGTAGCCTTGACATTCTCCCATTTGCCCACATACCTGTTAATTCCCTTGATGATGATCATGGGTATGTTGGGGGGCGCGCTGTGGGGCTTAATCCCGGCTCTACTGCGGATCTACCGCGGCATAAATGAGATCATCACCACGCTCATGCTTAACTACGTTGCCTTTTTTTTCATTGAATATATGGTCCGCGTTCCTTTACGGGACCCGGATGGATACATACCTGAGTCAGCCCAATTTGTCAAAGCGGCTCGCCTTCCTGGACTCTTCAGCACTCGACTGCACATTGGTGTCTTCCTCGCGCTGTCCATGGTGCCTGTAGTGTACTTCTTAATCTGGCACACACCCATCGGTTTTCGTCTGAGAGCGATCGGATCGAAAGACAGTGTAGCGCGATTTGCGGGTATTAACATCGAAAAGAATGTTGTTTTTGCGCTCATGTTCAGTGGGGCGTTGGCGGGTCTGGCCGGGCTGATTGAGGTCAGTTTCTTGCATTCCAGATTGAAAGGAGGTATGTCGGGGGGATACGGATTTACAGGTATTTTGGTCGCCCTTTTAGGCAGATTAAATCCCTTCGGTGTGCTTTTGGCATCTTTGTTTTTTACTTCCTTAAATATTGGATCCTACACGATGCATACCATGACCCAGTTACCGATCACCCTTGCAGATACACTTCAAGCTTTGATGGTGTTATTTGTGTTGGGTATGGATGCATATTTCCGATTGAGGAGAAATGAGAATGTCGGCTGACCAAATATTATCCACATCCTTCCTGTTATTGATTCTGGCCTCTGGTATCCGCCTGGCAATTCCTGTGCTGATCGCTGTTATCGGGGAGATTATCACAGAGAAAGGTGGTGTGTTGAATCTGGGCCTGGAAGGGATTATGACGATGGGGGGGATGGTGGGTTTTATCGTCACCTACCTGCTCGAGACCAATCAGGTGTTGGGGATGAGCCCCTTTCTGACTTCATCTCTGGGCCTGATTGGCGGTATCCTGTCTGGCGTGATTATGGGGTTGATCATGTCCTTCCTGGCTGTTTCGCTGAAAGCGGACCAGGTGGTAAGCAGTGTGATGTTAGTCCTGTTGGGAAAGGGGTTCAGCGGGTATATGTACCGGCAGCAGTTCGGCACCTCACATCCCCAGGTCACAGGATTTAAACCAATTTCCTTACCTGTTCTGTCGGATATTCCTGTAGTTGGTGAGGTATTATTTAGCCAAAATATTGTTTTCTATATGACGATATTGATTGTTGTCGGAAGCTGGTTTTTATTACGGCACACGCAACTGGGAATGAACATCCGCGCTGTCGGCGAGAATCCTAGTGCGGCGGAAACCTCGGGTTTGAATGTCAACAAATTGAGATATAAAGCTACGATTATTGGTTCAGCATTGACCGGGTTGGGTGGTGCAGTTTTGACAGTCGCGCAATTGAAGATATTTACCCAGGGGATAAATGCTGGTCGGGGATGGGTGGCGGTCGCACTGGTAATCTTCTCTGGTTGGAAGCCTTCTCTGGCTGTTGTGGGAGCGTTGTTATTTGGGCTGGCGGATGCCATTCAGTACCGCGTTCAGGCCCTGGGCGCGGAATTCATCCCCTATGAGGTCTTGCTGATGCTGCCTTATGTGTTGACAATTATGGTTTTGCTAAAAGGGGTTGAAAGGTCAAAAGAACCGGAGGCCCTTGGCCAGCCCTACCAGGGCGCAAGTTAACGCGTTTTCCATTCGTCCTCCAATCCGGCATTATAAGTGACCAGCCGGCAGCCTGTTTCGTGCGGCCATGATCCCGCTTTCCTACGGGTTGGCCAGATTTATTACCTAGGATGTTTATGTTCCGAGAGATGGATCTCTCCATTGAGGATCGACAATATACCATTTCAGCCCGGATCATTATCAGTGGCCAAGATGTCGTTGTGGTTATCGGTGGAGGCACGGGGCCCCATATTGGAGCGGTGGCTGTTGCCTATCCGGAAGGGGAGAAGTGGGAAAATGAAGGAGGAGGTATCTCTACCTTTTTGGTAGATGTCCCCGGCCATCGGGAAGCAGAACTCGCCCGAGAGTCTGCCGAACGGCTGGCCCAAAACCTGGGGGTGACCGTGGTTGTCTGTGTTGGGATTCATATCGACCATGCCACCAGAGACGAAATTGATATCCTGGTGGATAATTTCAAAAGGCTAATCACGAAGGTCGAGAAGCGCCTAGCCCAACTGATTCAGTAACCTGGGCGATCGACATGGAGGTTTCAGGTTGTGTGCCTTATCGATCTGGCAGTCCCTCCCAGACTTGGAAAAGATCATTTTCTATCCCTAGACGATCCAAGGCGCGCCCCACAGATTGCTTGACAATGTCATCAATGGTTTGCGGGTGGTTGTAAAAAGCCGGAACGGGGGGAAAGAGGATGATATTGTTCATGGCAGCCAGCTTCATCAATCGTATATGGCCAAAATGGAGGGGTGTTTCACGGATCATGAGCAGCACAGGTCGACCTTCCTTCAGCTGAACATTGGCTGACCGGGACAACAGGTTGTTATCGTAACAATTCACAATAGCTGAAAGAGACTTGATGGAGCAGGGAGCTGCAATCATCCCCATGGTCTTGAAAGAACCGCTGGCGATAGGGGCGCCAATATCCCCGGGGTTGTGGACAACATCAGCCAGCCCCTTTACTTTATCCAATGTCCAATTTGTTTCTTGAGATATGGTCAAACGGGCTGCGTTTGATATGATCAAATGTGATGAGATTCCAGGCATACCCCTGATGGCCTGCAAAGTCTGGATTCCGTAGATCGACCCGCTAGCTCCTGAAATTCCAATTATTAGTTTTCGAGTCAATTTAACCTTCCTTGATCTCTAAGTTGGGTTATAAAGGGGGCGGCTAAAGGGTTTCCTTATACCCTTGTTATTGGTTCACCTTGCCTGTAGAAGCTTCGCCCAGAATAATTTACTTGCCCCAAGCCAGTTAGCTTCAGGCTCAAGGGCAACCATTCAGCTTTGATCCGGGCTTGTATTCGGTCTGGGTGGTCCTACGGCGTGGACCTGTAGGGTTATATCGCAAGGGCATGGCAAACGATGAGATCTGGAGTGGTTCTTTCGAACGGTCTGGGTCTAGCTCATACCACTTTCGATTTCAGTATATGTCACGCAAGAGTCATTAAGAATTATTCATCGGTTTCAGATCTAGTTTCTTTCACAAACTTCTTTTTTATTGACCGGAATTATTTTTTAAACGGCTCCCAGCCGGCGTAGCGGGCTTTGCTGCCCAGCTCTT
>CAZUER010000083.1:0-18191 GCA_964619345.1 uncultured Desulfohalobiaceae bacterium | reverse complement strand
GAGAAGGTATATGACCAAAAAGAAAGGGTAAGGTAAATCTGGCTTGTTAGCTAAAAAGGGGTGCCCCAGGAAGCAGAGGCGGGGTAATCGGGGTACTGGTTAAAAAACCTTGGCGGGGTATAAAGTTCCTCCTATGCTCATATCTCGCAACATAATTCAACTGGCAACATAATGTCCCCAATTCTCATTCTGAAAAAATATTAGATTGTTAGATGGTCAAAAGCTACCCAGAAATCTGAGTTTATAATAAGTTGACCTTAATAATCACAGTGAATAAAATTCCTTACAGTATCTATCATAAGCAAAGTGCAATACATATACTGCAGTATATGCCGCGAGTGGGTACCAGAATACTGATGCTGAAAAAGAGGCTGCCAAGATAGCTGTTGAGACCTTCACGACTGCACCAGTTTTTACCCCTTCCGCTAATGATTTTACAAAATCATTTGGAAAAGCTGTATTGCAAACTGCGCTTCGTATCTCTTTTATATAAATTAACTTTTCTAGCAATCTCTTACCAGGCTTGAAGTACCACTCGTGCATTATCCTTTCATCGGACAATTGATGAATATCTATTGGCTTACCTATTTCAGAAACTGAAAGATCAAGCAGCATTTGTTGAGCATCAATCCCTTTATATTCAGGGAAAGCCTTTTGGCCTTGAACCTGAAGCTCTTCATTATGAACTTCTTTGATCAGCTTTTGAAAATTTTCTGCATCTCTTCTTTTTTTCTTTTGAATGTAAAAATGCATATCATGGGATAAAACAGCAACTCCGCAGTATAATTGTCCATACAAAATATCATTTTCTGTAAAGACCAATCCTGCTTCAACATATCTTCCTTCTTCTCTAATTTTCCTACCCATGTATCCAGATATTGGTTTTTTTCCACGTGGATTGATGGATACTACATCAGAAACAATTTTTTCAAGTACTTGGTGATCAATTTGTTGATTCATCTGAACACCTCACTTTTTTAAGCTGCCTTAATATCTCTTTTTCTGAAGACCATGGTTTATCTAGAGTGCAAAAGTATATTATGTTCCATGATGCATAGCAAGACAATTTTGACTGATTTAGAAACTTAAACGCGATAACAGATAGTTTAAAAAACCTGCCCTCATGTCTTATTCTGAGCCTGCGCAAGGTCTCTTTGGTAAAATACTGGTCCATGCTGCACCTCCGGAGTTTGAATCAGAAGATGGTGCAGAAAATAGCACGGGGCACAGACCAAATACTATCGAGTCCTCTCTTTGCAATCAGCTCCAAGTTGGTCGTAACCATCAGGTATTTCGATTATTTTTACGAATTTGGCGTCCATCTTTGCAAACGTCAGATCCTAGACAGGAATCATGCCGTAATATCCTGAAATATCAATCTTTTCAGCAAATATGGGGTCCATCTTTGCAATCTGTTTGGAAATGGCCGCCATGGTCCAAAAACGGTTACGTGAGCGCTGTTTTTCCATTGATCCGGATTGCGGGGAGAGACAATGAATAGCCGGCGGCAATGCCGGCAGCGCTTCTTGGTCATACCACCTCCCTTAAGGATTAACCTTGAGAAGGTATAGGACCAAAAAGAAAGGCTTGGTAAAAGGTGATCCGGATATGATCAGTTAAGAGGTTTATCCTGCCTGCCCGGTTAAACTGACCTTCGGTCTACGGCCTTGCCGTGTTTAACTGGGTGAAAATAGCCCCGCAAGGGCAAGCACGCAGTGCATTCAACTGGGACGGGGTAATCGGGGTACTGGTTAAAAAACCTTGGCGGGGTATAAGAGTCCTACTATGCTCATTTCTCGCAACATAATACAACTCGCAGCATAATGTCCCTTTTTATTTTCTCATTTTCTTCACATACGCTGTGTGTCATCGAAAATTAACATCCTTTATTTTTGCGCTTTCTTTTTCACCGCGGACACTATTCTTTCTATGCATTCTTCAAAGCTTTTCTCTAAGTCATGCTGCCATAACTGTATCACTGTCCATCCCATGTCACAGAGCTGCTGGTGATTCTTAGCGTCCCTTTCAATAGTTTTAGATATTTTTGTTTTCCAGAAGTCCGAAAGCTTGTGCTCCCATTCAGGAAACCTGTAGCCATGCCAGAAATCGCCGTCGATAAAGACAGCTACCTTGTCCTTAGTAAAAACAACATCCGGTTTGCCGGGAAGCTCCTTGAGATGCTTGCGGAACCTGAAACCTCTTTTGTGAAGTTCCGATCGAACGCGGTTCTCCAAACCCGTGTCTTTTCCCTTGATGCGGGACATGCAATGGCTTCTTTGCTCGGGTGTCAAATTGTCAGTCATGTTTCTGCTTCTGATCTTCTTCTGCCGTATCAACTGGGATAGTGTTTTTATTTAACATCAAAAACCACATATTTTACTAGTTGACTTAACCTCTGCCGCTGCGAACTGCATCTGCTTCAGGTCTTCCGCAGATGCCTAACATATCACAATTTCTGCAGCGATCAGGAACCCTACTTGAAGGCCCAGCGTCGAACTCACGGGATCGGATTGAGCGCGCGGCACCAATCATGCGGATACGTGTAGCCTCCAACTCCTCATCAGTAAGGACCACTTCACTCTCCCGCCTTTCCGGATCAGTTTCTCCTAAATACCTAACTAAACCACGATCCGGCTCGTATTCCAGTTCTTCCCTGGCAGCCAGCCCATAAATACCTATCTGCAAGCGCATCATTTCCTCGTTAAGTCCGCTCTGTGTCTGATCTGCATGCTCCCCTGACTTAAAATCAATGATCGTAACTCTTGGGGGATCATCGAGTCGAACCAAGTCGATAGCCCCAGAGATGAGAACCTGCTCTTCCTGAAAAAGTGTTTCAAATTCCCGTTCTGGTTCAAACTCAAGACAATTAAGTTCTTGCGCATATGTGCCCACATATTCCCTTAGTCCTCGAATCGCGGCGGCCCTCATGTTCCTCAACGGCTCACCAGTTGTATAACGCAGATAGAACAGGTCGCCAAACACCAAAACCTCCAATTCATCACGAAGGCGCTCAGGGTCATCAGTCAACGCCGCCCAACGATTCGGGTTCATATGTATTTCCCGAAGGATGTTATGGATGCCCTGGCCGTATCCGAATGTCTGGTCAATTGTAGGGGCGAAACCTAGAACCTTTCTAAGATAGAAATCATGGGGACACTCAAGGTAATAGCGGATATCCGAAAAACTTGTAGAGAGTCTTTGCTCCCTGTTTATAGTTTGGTGTGCGTATTCCAGCTCTCTGGCCAATTCATTATGATCAGTGGCAACTATCCCTCCTTCGTTACGGATTATTTGTCTCAAAGGATCAATGAATTGACGATTTGTTCCAGAGCAAGTAACAAAAAGATATCTTTCTGCCCTCGTTAAAGCTACATACATCAATCTACGTTCATTGTCTTTGTTTTGATTGTCAGCCAGATCATTAGGATTGATCTGACGCAGAATGTGTCCGCTGAAAGGCAGGGATGGTTGTTTCGTTGCCCAGTTGCTTGGAAAACGTCGGGCGTTCACGTCGGCTAGAAAAACCGTAGCGAACTCCAATCCTTTGGCGGAGTGCACCGTTGTCACGGTCACCGCATCAGGAGGTACTAAAAGTGGCGCTTCTGAAGCGCGTGCTTTCTTTGCACCCCACATGCAGAGTGCAATAATCTGATATTTAAGGTCCCCAGCAGTAGTCCATCCAGGAGTTTCCATGCTCTTTATCAGCGAACTGAGTTGTCCGATGTGAAACATGGCTGTCCTTCCTATTTCCACTGCTGCGTCCCACTCGGCCACGCCAATTTCCTCGAGAATCCAATGAAACAGCTGCTGAGGGAACACTCGGCGCGGCACCCTGCGCCTTTGCGCCCACAAAACACATTCCCTCGCCACCAAATCATCAGTGGGAAAAGAGGGAGGACCACCCTCCGAGATGCGTTGGTTTATCGCATCCGCAAGGCGAATCAATCGATCACAACTGTCGGCTGCAACCGTAAGCCCTTGTCTAGCAACATTCTCGCAAGCAGCTTGGATCACAGATTGAGGATAAGGAGGACAACCCAAAACTGCATGTATTTTCCCGGGCAGGCTGTCTGATCGGTCCCGTGACCCATAAAAACTATCCAAACCCGCTGCCTTCGCTAAAACACCAATACAGAGAAGAACTTCTGCTTGAGAGAACAGGCCTGCGCCTCTGACAACCGCTGGAATTCCTCTTTCGCGTAATGTCTCAAGGTAAGTGAGAACGTCTGTTGAAGAACGTACAAGGACGGCTACGTCCGAAAAGCCGATTCCCCGATTCTGGACCTCGTCGTCTACTCTTAAGTCATGCACGACACCTTCACGTCGTTGGGATCGAACGAGATTCAAAACAGTCTCTGCGATCCAATCGGCCTCCTCCTGACGTGTATGGAATGTATGCGTACCAACGTGACTCTGGGATAAGTCCGTCCGAGAATCTCGTTGGTGAGTCATGTGTGGATTTGTCAGACCTCCGACGGCACCTATAGTATCAGCCCATCTGTTGGCAGTGCCAATTATCATTGGGGTTGAACGGAAGTTGTCCGGGAGGGTGATTACATCCCCGTCAGCATTTGCAGCAAGTTCCCTATTCATCCGAGCCATAAGCTCAACCCGTCCGCCTCGAAAAGCATATATCGCCTGTCGGTGGTCACCAACGGCTGTGAGCGCCCCTGCGTCGCCAACAAGTTCTCTAATGAGTACGTCTTGAACCGGATTGATATCCTGAACTTCATCTACAACAATGTGACTTCTTTCTGACCTGAGTCTTTCAATCAGTTCAGGCCTGGTGCGAAGTAGGCGTGTAAGCTCAGACTGAGAAGTGCTGAAATCAAGTAATCTTCTTGCTCTGAGGTATGCATAAAACCTAGCTGCCGATAATGAGAAGGCTTCGGCTTCCGAAGTCTCACCCACATTGGTAATGAGTCTCGCATGACGACACCACTCCCTTTCATCAGCCACATCATTTGGGACATTTTCATCTGGAAGACGGACATCCAGCAGATCGTATTCATTGAGAAGGTCGTATCCAGCAAGGAATTTGTTTACTGCCTCGTACTTACCGATTCCGGCTGCTTGTTGATAGGAGTTAAGTCCAAGAAGAGAGTGAAACCCTCGTTCAAGAAGAGCCATCCTTCCTGCCTCGTCCAGAATGTCGAAGTTGTAGTAGGTTTCAGGAGCGAGATCTCTTAGGGTCTTAATGCAAAATCCGTGGATTGTGCCAATGTACATGCCGCCAAGAGTCGGATCTTCGCCCCGGGGAGTAATTTGCTCAATGTGCCGACGGATTCGAAATTTCAACTCTTCAGCGGCGGCATCGGTAAATGTAAAGGCCACCAATCTGTCTTTCGGCACACCTTCCACTCCAAGCCACCAAGCGACTCTCCGAGACATCACCTCTGTCTTTCCAGATCCAGCTCCCGCAATAATGAGCAGCAGTCGTGCTTGGGATCTGACTGCCTTTTCCTGTTCATCAGTAAGACCTCCCACAAGTAGCTCACTGAGTTGTTGAATCCTACCGTTGGACATTGTGACTACCCCTAAGTTTCTACAAATATTGAAGGTGAAAATTTCAGACCATGTAGGCGCTTGCCTTTTAGTTTTCGTATAAGAGAGATTCAGCTGTCAAAATCTTCCTAATCTGCCTCGCATGTGCGGTTATAAAAGGCGGCGGCAGAGCATTTCCGATCATCAAAGCTAAGGCGGATTTGTTTCCAATGACCGGAAATTTGTAATGCCGCGGAAATCCTTGAAGCAATGCAGCCTCCCGCATGGTGATCGCTCGGTCCTCCTCCGGATGAAGAAACCGACCCTTAGAGGGATTGAAGCATCCACTTGTGATCGTCGGTGCTACATCATCCCAAGCCATACGACCGTAAACATCTTTAAATCCGCTGCAGCGTTTATGACAGTCAAGTTGACCTTCCTCTGGAAGGTCTTTGCGACTTCCACCATCTTTGGGAATACGACGGATTAGTTCTATAATCCGAGTTGTTCGATTTTCCCGGATGTCATGAATCGGATCACCACTTTCGCCCGCCCTGGTCAAACCGCCGATGGCCTCCTTGACGGTTTTCATCTTAAGCGCCCGTTCTGCAAATGGAATCTCCAACCGAATGCCCGCTAGGTAAATAAGCCTCCGACGACGTTGCGGCACGCCGTATTCAGCGGCATTTAAAATACAGTGACTTCCAAAGTAACCGAGCTTTTTCATCCTCCCACAGAAATCGGCAAATCTCCCATCCTCAGCCAGGCCGGGAACATTTTCCATCATTACAGACCGCGGGCGCAAAGCTTCAACGAATCGGAGAAAGTCAAACAACAAATCGTTGCGTGGGTCTTCTACCATTAAGGTACCGTTCAGGGTCCGCATTTTTGAGAATCCTTGACACGGAGGGCACCCGGCGAGAAGATCAAGTCTCCCTGTCTTCAATTTCAAAGAATTTTTGATTTCAGCGGGTTCCAGATTTCTGATATCCGCCTCCCAGACCTTCACTTCTTTGTGGTTGGCTTGATAAGTCTTGATGGACAAGGGATCAACTTCAACAGCACCAAGAACTTTGAAACCAGCTCGCTTTAGGCCGAGTGTCAGCCCACCACATCCCGAGAAAAGGTCGACGGCCTTAAGTTTGCCGTAGGAGACCTTCTTGCCTGTGCTCATTGTTCTACGTGTCATCGTAAATTCCACCTTCATTAAGCAGCGCGCCTACCCACGCGCTTTTTAGGAGGTCACTTGCTGACGGCAGCGTCAACCTGTCGGTCTTGTAAGCTGAAATAAAGTGGATTCTCCTGGTGGATTTGTAATCCCTAAGACTTATCATCGTTGATCCAAGGTACATCCCAACATCTCGAGTATTTTCAAGACAGCCAGGTTCATATCTCCATAAAACACAGCATCCAATCACTCGACTACATCCTCCAGCATGCCCGCGCTTCTACAACTTTCCCCGGACAATGATCCGACCATGGGTCAGGGTCACCTCTTACCGAACCTGGGAATGGATATCCCACCCGGCCTGCTTCAAGGCAGGAGTGATATACTTGGTGCAGATATCGCGTTCAGAAAGGGACTTTTTGTGCATTGCAGAACCATCAATTTTATTGTGTTACGATATGGCCTGCTTCAGATAATTGAGCTCCGATGAGTCAATCACATAGTAAACTTATATTAGATTTCATTAATGCCTATAATATGCAAGTGCAAAATCTGTATTTGCATTATCTAGAGGTCAGCGATCAGCAGTCAGAGGTTTGTAAAAAAAAGCTTTATAGCATCAAATTTTATCGCAAATGAACATAAGACGACTTTTTGCTGTCCCGACTATTAAAGTGTATTGTAAGTTTACTCAACAGGAAGGGCATACTGTGTAAGTGATATTCTATCCTCACCTTTCTTTCGATGAAGAATGAATTCATCATTTTCTTTATAAATTACAACATGCCAATAGAAATGATCATCTGACTCAGTGGTCCATAGGCCATCAAGCCATTCGTTGAATTCAGAAAAAGGAATCAGCAAAATTTGCTTTTCTGATCCGCAGCCGAAAGCTACATATGAGTTTTTTGCACCTTGCAAAAAGTCTCTTTGGTGTGGGTGAAAAGCAAACCAATAATTTGGTTTGCTTTGCGGATCATGTTCTTTAGATACAGCACAATTTACAGCCACTGTTCCATCTGGATTAGAAAATTGAGCTCTCGAACGTCTTAAAAGATTTTGACTTAATTGCTTTGAGATTTTCTCTATACATGCTGAATGGAAGGCTACAGGCGTAAATTTAGGTTCCTTTTTCTTTGTCTCAGCTATTGGCAGATCCTCTTTCGTTTCTTCCTGCTTTATTTCCTCAGCAGTGGAGAAGAGTATGTCAGCAATTTCATCAAGTCTGGTGAACTCACGCGGTATGAGTATTTGATGAATGCGTTGTACAATTTTGGGATCTTCCACTTCCTCTTTAATCACAACAAGCCTTAATAAGGCGTCGACGCTAATAATCCTGACGTCCCAGGCGAATCGCGATCCACGTATTTGGGCTTCGAGGTCACCAGTGTCTTGCCGGCCTACGATAATGAGGATAGAAGATTTCTCTTCAGTAATTTGTTCTTGTTCTACAAGGGTCTTACGATAGGAAGCGATTTTAGCCAGATCTATTCGGTATGCATCTGTGGTTTTCACCTCAACCACCAAGGTGTGGCCATCAGGAAATCTCCACAGACCATCGAATCCTATATGGCCCTGAGCTCCCCGGTATCTCCCATGAGTGATGGTGGCTCCAATCCTAGACCCAGCCTCATTCATAATGTCTTGCAGCGCATACCCTGAGTTTGTAAAAGAGCTTTCAAGACATTCTTCAGCATAACGGCTCAGATATTCAATGGAAATATGAGAAAGAAAAGCGCGAAACTCTTGAGGCCCAGTCCCTCCATCAGATAATCGGCCATCCCCAGCAAATGCAATGAGCTGCTGAACATGTTTATCCCGCACCATCTCCGGAGAGTTTTGCCAGAGATCAAGAAGAGCCATTTGACCACCTATGAATTATAACAATTATAAGAGCAAGTTATACTATGAATTTTCTTCATTGCGGCACGTTAACCATTCATATTCGAAATAATTTTTTTATCATTATTGTTCATTTATCTCAAACACATATGCAAGCTTTTTTAAGATTCATAGCATCAAAATATAACTTTCTTCAACCCCTAAATCCTACCAAAGGTTGAAATTTTTTCCTGCTTGTATCTGGGCGGAGCCAGGTCCGTATGCAGTTTCCGGGCCAGGTCGTCAACCATGTCTTCCGGCAGGTGCTGCAACAGATACTCGATCAAATCCTCCTGCCGAGCCTGGCCGAAGACCATGCGGTAGACGGCCAGGGACTGCTTCAGGGCCTGATAGGAATGCTGCTCCCTGGACAGGGGCAGGGAATTTAGGCAGCGCTGGATGGCTGCCCCGTTTTCCCTGGAAAAGATCCAGAAAGGCACCAGTCCCCGGCTTGCGGCGCAGTGGTCCTGATCGCCGGCTTCGAAGAGAGTTTGCCAAGGATCCCGGCCTGATCCGTTGGTCAGGGAAGAGATGTAGGCTGCGGCCACGTTCTTGCGGACCGCATGCCCCTTGTATCGATGAATGCGGCCCTCCCGCTGCTCCAGGTCGACCGGATTGGACGGCAGGTTCCAGTGGGTGATGGAGTGGCAGTACGGGTGGAAGTCGAGTCCTTCCTGCCCCACCGAGGTGGTGGCCAGGACAAAGGGCCAGAAAGGGGAGTTGAAGGCTTCCCGGACCTGGTTTTCCCTGGCTCCCGAGGTCCCGTCTTCCGAGGTCTGCTGCCCGAAGCGGAGGGCGAAATGACTGCGCATGTTCCGGCGGTTGATCGAGATATCCCCGTTTCCTGCTGCCTGTATATCGTCCACCTCCACCCGGGCCGTCTTCAGGGACAGGGCCCGGCGGATGGCCTGGCCGATTTCCGATACCTGCCGAGAATATGCATGCCCGGCCACCCCCAGGTACTCATTGAGTATATGCACATACTCGTCCAGGACGGACTGGAGCCCCCCTTCGGCACAGTATTCCAGGACGTTCTTCCAGTAGGGCCTGCTGTCGTCCATGCCCCGGAGGAGGGCCTGGTTCTTGGTCTGGTTGAACAGCCGCCGGAAGGCCCAGGCTGTCCGGGCCGCCTGGTTGCGGGCTTCCAGAGACAGCGCTTCCTCATTTGTGGACGCGATTCGCCCGAATGCTCGCAGGCTGCAAACCCCGGGACCGGCCAAGGCCAGCAGAGCCAGGATGCGGGCCAGATCCCCGGGTGGCCGGCCCAGATCATCAAAGCCCTCAAAAACCAGGTCCCGGGCCAGCCGGACATGCTCCTTCCAGCCCGATGCCTGCTCGCCGAGATCTTCACCTTCATCTTCGCCCATCCACAACCTGTCCAGGTTCTTCTGCCCGAACCACGCCCTGAGACCCGGCCCGCCGTTCTGGAGGTCCAGCACGAGGGGAACAACCCAATACCAGGCGTTGTCAGGCTGACCCGATTCCTGGTGAGGCAGGTTAAGGCCCTGGATCAGGTGCTCGAACCTGGCTTCCAGTCTGGAGATAACCTCCGAGAGGTTCGGCGGCTGACCGCCATCGGCCGCTGCCTTGTGCACAAATGGGAGTGGATCGCCCAGCCGGGCCATATTCGGGCTGGGATAGAGCATGGCCAGTACAGGCATGCCGGCAGGCTTGCCCTCCTGCCGGCGAAAGTCTAGAAGACGGCGGTACTCGCTTCTGGCCTCGGGCGTATTCTGTGGATGGTCCTCGAAGGAGGAAAAGGCCAGCCGGTCGGCTTCGTAGCTCAAAACGGCTGAAATGGTCTTGGGCACCACTGTCCAGGTGGAGAAGATCATCCGTTTGGTCGGATCCTGTCCCTGGTGCTCGGCAAAGAGCCCTTCCGGCCGGTAATAGGGCAGGGTCGGCGGCATCCAGAGCAGCTTCCACAGTCCCCTGCCCAGGGTCTCATCCCACAGCTGCCTCATTTTGGCATTTCTCGGATCAAGGTGGCTGAAATCTTTTATATCCTTCCAGGGAAGACTCAGCCGGGGACTGATCCTGAACAGTTCTGCGACCTGGCCGGACAGGCCGTTGTCTCCGGCCGCCTTGAGCTGCTCCTTGAGCTTGTAGCCGTCCATGAAGCAGAGGAGATACGGAGCGGCCTTCCAGTACTCTAGATAGTCGCCGGCACCGAGGAGGTCGGAGAGCTTCTGGCCGGCCAGATAATCCAGGATTTCGTCACTCTGGGGGACGACCTCCAGACAGCATTCCCTGAGCATCGAACCGTGACCGCCCTGACCGGCCAGGCGTTCAGTTCGGACCATGACCTGCCTGAGTCTTTTCTCGATGTCCTCTTTCAACCGGAAAAGCCCTTTGGGATCGTCCTGAACATGATAATACATGCACCGCCGGTACTCTTTGAGCAGACGTCTGAACTCCCGGCTGCGCTCCGGATCGTTTTCCAGAAATTCCAGGGTGCGCAGGAAATCCTGATGGTGGTCTTCCTCCTCCTGATACAGGGTGTACATTTTGTACGGCGTGGCCGAAAGGAGCATGGTCCGGACCCGGGTTGTCTCATCTTCATACTCCAAAAGCTCCCTGGCCAGCCGACTGGCATCGGAGTCTCCGTCCAGAAGATCCTTGAAGCGCTGGAACTCGTCCAGGATGACCACATCCGGCTCCAAAGCACTGATGCAGGTTCTGGCCAGAACGGCCCGTATCTCGCCGACAAGACGGTTGCGTTCCCGAGATATGTCCTGAGGCACCTTTTTAGGATCGCCAATAGAGGAGTACTCGAAGCAGACCCTCTCCAAGCGCTCCTTCAGGCCGGATTGGGTTCGACCTGATTGTTTAGAGTCAATACGTTCCAGGGCCTGGCAGAAATCCGAGGCCAGGCTGTGATCCAGGCACTTATCACCAGGGAACCTCCGAAGCTGGTTCAGCCAGAAATCCCGGTCCTCCACCCAGCCCTGCATCAAAAAATCCAGGCCCCGAATATCCAGGTCCCAGGCCGAGCGGAGCAGCCAGTAAAGGAGGATCCGTTCCTCCCATGTGCCTAAGCTCGATTTGAGTTGAAAGGAGGTCCCGGGTGTAAAGGAGACGAAGTTGAGCTTAGAGTCTAGGCTGTGCAGGTATTTGGGCAACAGGGTAATGCGCCTGGCGTGAGCAAAATCCTGCCGCCCGGTGATGTTCAAGCGATTGATGTTCTGCCTGGCGATATCGGCGTTGGAGCAGATATAGATGACATCGATGCGATCCACCTGATCCCAGAGATGCTCGATGGCCTTGGCTATAACTCCTCTAGCCACCAGGGTCTTGCCCAGGCCGACTTCGTCGGCGATCAAAAACCGCCGGCTTCCGGGATTCATGTACAGCCGGTCGAAGACGTATTCAACCGTATCCCGCTGAAAGGGCTTTAATCCGTCCAGAACGGCCTGAGTGTCGGGCTTTTGCATCATTGCAGCACCTCCCGCCTGACGCGACTGAGGCTCTCCCAGAGAGACAAAAACCCCTGGGGAAGGAGCTCCCGGCCCTCTGAAGTCCGGCAGAGATCCCTGACCAGCCTGTCGACCCGGTCCAGCTTGCCAGGATCCCGGTGCAGGGAGCGGAGCATTGATTCCAGAAGAGGTACGCCTGGAGAGCCGCCGGCCGGCCATTTCGATTCAGCGTCTTTCAGGACCCAGCTGGTCATGCCCTCCAGACCACCCCTGTCCTCGAGCAAAAGAAGAAGAAGTCGCAGAACCTGAGTCCTGTTGTGCAGAAGCGATTTCAGTAGCGTTTGGAAGCGATCGGACGGAGCGCCGATGAGCTCAGCCTTGATCACGCAGTAGGACTGAGCCCGTCGGCCGTTTCTTGCCCCGCTGACGCCAAAGGCGAAAAAGGCGGTCATGGCCTGCCGGGTGACCAGGAAGTCGAAATTGAGGCCCGCTCCCGCAACACTCTGCCTGTGGCTCTCCGGAACGGTGATCGGCCAGCACTGGATGTCCAGGTGGTCTGGAATACCCTGGACCGCTCCATCCGGGGCCAGAAACAGCCGGCAGGTTTCACTCTCCAGCTCATAGACTTGGGCCTGGAATACGGTCCGGCCGAGCAGGCCGATGACCGAGTCCACCTCGTCTTCCAGCTGCCGCTGAAGTTCATCAACAGGTTCTTGCGCACCATCACTGGGAGCGTATTCCTGGAGCATGCCCCACAGGGCGTCATTCTCGCTCTCCCGGCCCAGGATGG
This sequence comes from uncultured Desulfohalobiaceae bacterium, assembly GCA_964619345.1. GTDB lineage: Bacteria > Desulfobacterota > Desulfovibrionia > Desulfovibrionales > Desulfothermaceae > Desulfovermiculus. Next base: position 5,452 of record CAZUER010000083.1, on the reverse strand, counting down.
CTTCGATGCCCATCTTCTCGCGCTGGCCTCCAAGCTCGACCATGAACTCCACGTTGGACCGAAATGCGGCCTCAGTGGCGTTGGCCGATCCCGTCCAGAGACTGGCCCGCCCTCCCTGGTCCGCAACATAGAGCTTGGCGTGCAGTCCGGTCAGCAATCCCTGTGTATCCGGCTGGCCCTCTTCCTGATTCCGGCCGGCCGGACTGGCCTCTTCCGGGAGTATGAAGACTTTATCGTATGAGCGCAGAGTTTTGTCCGGCATGTCCTGGGCCGTTTCCATCCTGGTCACAAGCAGGCTGCGGGGATACTTTCCGGCTAAATCGGCTGCAGTTTTTTCAGCCAGGAAGGGGGAAATAATCAGCATTCGTTCATTGGTCCGGGGAAAGGAGAACGGAGCTGCCTGAGGTGTTCCCAGGGGATGAAAGGCCAGGGAATCGAAGTTCTTCGGGAGCTCAAACCGGACCTTGGCCAGCTCCCGGCTGAACAGAGCCACCGACTCTGATGCCGCTTCTGAGAGGGGATGGACCGCCAGATGGGGAAGGTCTTCCAGGAAGGCGGCCAGCGGGAGGTTCTCCTGCTGATCCCGTCCGGTCATCTCCCATCCCTCCAGGCAGAGAATGGTGTCCCAGGACCGGTCGAAGGTCAGGTTACGGCTCAGGCACAAGAGTCGATGGAGGATGGCCCCTGAAGGGTTGAAGTATCTGAGAATCCAGAGCTTGGGATGAAAGACCCCGCCGTTCACAGGGGCGACCTGGACCACCGAGTCCTCCAGATAGGAAAAGAGCAGCTCCTGTGATCTGGGAACATGGATCCTGCCGCTCTGGCAGAAGATGTGCATGCGCCCGGCGTAACGTCTCAGGGACTCCAGCAAGGCCAGAGGATCGCTGTTCGGACTGCCCTGTTCATCCTCCCGTTCAAAGAGGGTAAAAGCCAGCGGAGCTGTCAACAGGGCCTGCAGGTCCAGGGAATAGGTGGTCCCCAGACAGCGGTCCAGCTCAAAGCCCGGCGGCGGACGAAGCGATTCCAGAAGCAGAGTCCGGTGGCCCGGCTTAAGCATGTCCCTCACCCTTCACAAGAGGCCTGCGGATATCCTCGATCAGCTGCTGCACCACCTTCCAGCGGAAGTCCAGGCGGTCCGTTCCCGACTTGCCGCTCCACATCTCCAGAGCCCGCGGATTGTGCAGCCTGGCCAGGTTCTTCTTCAAAAAGCGCTCCCGGTTTCTGATCAAAGTCCGGGCCTGCTCATCCTCGACTACCCCGGCCGGGTCGTCCTTGGCCAGGACCAGCTGCACCCATTGCCGTATGAAGCGCTTGGAGTGCTGCGGAACCCTGGGCTCATCAGCCTCGGCCGCGGCCCACATGCCTTCCAGATCCCAACCGGCCAGCTCCCTGTGTCTCTCCTCGATCATTGCCGCCCAGCGGCTCAAACTGTGCCGGTAGTCATCTTGCAGCTTTGTGGAGGACAGCTTTTCGGCCAGCATGAGGTTATACAACAGGGACGCTCCATGCACAGTCTCGGAGAAATTGCGGCTGTGCCGGAGCTGAAGCTGGAGGCGTGGCGGAAAATCCCCGAACTGGGGATGATTCCAGGGAAACTGGATATCTGTTGAGGCATGGCCCCTGTCCGCGAGGAAGGCCAGAAGGGTCCCTGGATTGCGGGCCAGGATCCGGTCCTGCAGATATTCCGCCTCAGGCAGGCTGAGGGAGAACCCGGCCCGGCGGGGAAAATCATCCGGGCGAGGCGGCAGGCCAGGGTGCCAGTTGGCCAGCCTCGGCCCGGGCAGGCCTTCACCAGCCTGAGCTGAAAGCCGGTCCGGGCTGCGGGCCAGGCTCTCGTGATACTGATCCTGGGTGCCCACGAACAGGCGAATGCCCCATTGGCACATACCGTTCCAGTAGACCGAACTGGGCAGTCTGCGCAGGCGGGACCTGGCTTCCACCCCGATAGTTCCCCGGGAATCACTGGAGCTTGCTAAGGCATGAATCAGGGCGATTTCCCTGGAGCGGGCCTCCTGCTCCACCGCCCGTTTGGAGTTGTTCCGGTCCCGGGCTCTCTCGCGCTCCAGCTCCTGATAGATCCAGGGAATGAACAGGTGGTACCTGGCCCGGGTCTGGATGGTCGAGGTGCCCGGGAAGAGGAGATCGGCCAGGGCGTCCCGGGTGGTGCCGATCCCCAGCTCATCCAGGGTGCCTTGGTCCCCGAAGGCCTGGATGACATCAAGGGCTTTCCGCCTTTCCGATTCGCAATAATCCAGCCAAGCGAACGTGGAGGCCATACCCTACCTTCGTGCTGTGATTTTTTTTCAATATTTCAGGGTGTAATCAGGAATATTTAGTAACATAAGGCCGTATGTTCGTCAACATGGCCGATGGACTGTTGCCAGTGGTCTTAAGACAGAGATCAGACATCAGAGGTCAGCAGGAAGAAGACGGATGACAGACTTCAGAGATCAGACTTCAGAGGTCAGTGGGAATAAGAAGGAGGAAGACCGAGGTCGGATATCGGAAGGCGGAAGTCGGTGGGAAGAGATATAAAAAAACCCGTCGTGGTGCGCTTAGTTGGATATGGCTAGGTTCTGGAGGGTCTGGAACTTGGCCCAGCTTCGCTCGTCGTTGAACTTTATCAGCTTATCCAGCATAGTCTGCAGGTCATGGCCGGAGCTCATGGGCCACATGGCTGCAACACGAAAGAATCAATCAAGAACCAACGCGAAGACAGAGCTGATAGATTCCATAGCTTACTGCAATGCCATAGGCAAAGCTCCACAACGTGCCAATCATGATATATTCTGCCACAAAAAATCGGCAAGGATGTGGGCCGTTTGCAGAGAAAGGACAAGATTCCATTTGATTGCATCCATAGTGACTCGAACCAGCAGCATTTGTATCAACAAGTAATATAACTTGTAATCACTTAAACAAGTCTTTTTGCTTGTTTATATTTTAGACAAGCTATTTAGCTTGTTTTTTAACACTTCAAGCTTTTGATCTTGTCATAAGTCGCGGCAAAGGGATCACACAAATGAATCCAACATATTTTTTTCAATATATACCAGAGAGTTTTCCAGCAACGATATCTCCCGTTATTACAGCGTATACCTTGTCATTTTCGATCATGGTATAACTCAACTCCTCATTGGCAGCTGATGTCTACCTGGCAACAGAGAATAGCAACAATTCTATCCTCAATACTCCGTATACTTATCACTCTTTCCCCTCACCAGTTCCGCCGGGTACTTTTCCACGTTTTTCTCGATCTTGTCCTGTGCCGCCTGCACCGGATCGATGTTCAGCTTATGGGCAAAAAGCAGAAGATAGATGAGGATATCGGCTACTTCATCGGACATGTCTTCGCGCTTATCCGGTGGGATGTCCTGGTCTTCAGTGGTCCACTGGAAGTGCTCCAGGAGCTCGGCCGCCTCCAGGGAGATGGACAGGGCCAGGTTCTTGAGGGTCTGGAACTGGGCCCAGTCCCGCTCGTCCCGGAAGTCTATGAGCTTGTCCAGGATGGTTTGCAGGTCGTGGTGCATAGATTGGTGAGCCTGGGTAACACTTCAGCTCGAGTATGACCAATGCCTTGAAAAAGCCAGGCAGGCGCTTGGCGATCCCGGATGGCCAGGGTGGCACCTGGCGGTCCGGGGAGCAAAGCTTTGGGATCTCAATGTGCCGGTGTAGTGCTGTTATTTTCACGATATTTCAGGATGTAAACAGGCTGTTTAGTAACATGCAGGGGTATGTTCGTCAACCTGTCCGGTGGACGGAAGTGAGACGTCCGAAGTCAGACGTCAGCGCCGCCTCTGGCGGCGGCCGCCAGTTTGATCCAGTATGAAACTGGTTACGAAGAAGGCAGGCCCTCGGAGAGGGCCGCCCTACCCAAAAGACCACGGGCTGGGTTGCTTGGTAGGCAGCCCTTCTCCGAAGGGCAGGCCCTCCTCCAGGAAAATCTTGTTTAATACGAGAGGTCAGTGGGAAGAAGATGGAAGAACGAGGGCGGAAGTCGGTTGTCGGTGGTCTGTGAAAAGGGCATGGGGCACGGAGCAGTGGGTGCGGAGCAGGAGGCAGACGTCTTAAGACAGAGATCAGAGGTCAGTGGACGGAAGACAGACGTCAGAGGCCAGCACCGCCTCTGGCGGGCTGGTTATTCGTTATATGTTATTCGTAAGAAGCCCCAGTTTGATTGAGGATGAACCGTGCCCTTTGCTTTGGGATGAGTTTGTCCAGAATGCGAAATCATGCCCAAGGCCCTGATCCACGCCTTCGTAGTATTGGATCGCATCCCAAAATTCCAGCTCAGCATCTGGATGAAACCAAAAGCTCATCCTTCAAACCTTTTCCAGATCTTTTCGAAGACCTCCTGACCAGGAACAGGCTCCACAGCTTCCGAACGAACTTCTTGTAAACGCTTGTTGGCTATCTTTGCCCATTTTTGGTCAATATCTGATTCTGGTTGATTCAAGCTCCGCAGGAGCGATTCCGCCAGCATAACCCGTTCCTCCACCGGCAAAGACTCGGCCTCCTTGATAAGCTCTTTAATTCTCATCACAATTCCTCGATTGTATCCTGTTTTTGACCATCTGTACCTACTATATCGCAACAGCTCCTTCTTCTCAATACTCGGTATACTTGGCACTCTTCCCCCGAAACGGGTCAGCAGGATACTTGTCCGCGTTCTTCGCCTTATGAGCACATTAATACTACAGTTCGAGTATGACAAATGCCTTGAAAGAGCCAAGCAGGCGCTTGGCGATCCCGGATGGCCAGGGTGGCACCTGGCGGTCCGGGGAGCAAAGCTTTGGGATCTCAATGTGCCGGTGTAGTCTTATTATTTTTCTTGATATTTCAAGGTGTAAACGAGGTTGTTTAGTAACATGCAGGGGCATGTTCGTCAACCTGTGTGGTGGTCTGTGAAAAGGGCATGGGGCTTAAGACAGGGATCTAAGGCAGAGATCAGACGTCAGAAGTCAGCGCCGCCTCTGGCGGCGTCCGCCAGTTTGATCCGGAATGAAACTGGTTACGAAGAAGGCAGGCCCTCGGAGAGGGCCGCCCTACACCAAAGACCACGGGCCGGGTTGCTTGGTAGGCCGCCCTTCTCCGAAGGGCAGGCCTTCTTCGGGGTAAAAGCTAGTTTCATACGAGTGGACGGAATACAGAGTTCAGATATCAGAGATCAGCGCCGTCGCTGGCGGACCTGTTATTTGTTATCCGTTTGCCACAACATGGGACAGAACTTATACGACACGGTACTTGTATGTATGGCCCGACCAAGGCCGAATGAAGTTCGGGACGATACCTTTTGAGCGGTTATATCTCTGCGATGGGAGAACAAAGAATTGGCGCAACTCTAGTCATCAGGTCCCCGGTGGGAAGTGGCATCTTCGTCCACCCAGTCCTCCTCGTGCCACTTCATGCCCTTTCTGCCAGGGACCGTGCGCACAGGTCCGGCGCTGTAAAG
>CAZUER010000082.1:0-18405 GCA_964619345.1 uncultured Desulfohalobiaceae bacterium | reverse complement strand
GCCACTCGGGCCATGCAGTTTGCCGCCCTGGCTGCTGACCAACAAAATATGACCGTGCAAGTGGCTTTGATTGATGATGCAATTCACTGGGCTCAGCTGGGAATGGCTGAAGGTATCAGGGCATCGACCGGTGAACATATGCGGGACATGTTGGACACCCTTATAACCAAAAGTGGTGAGCTGCTGGTATGTAAGGCCTGCGCAGATAAGCGATTGATCGGCCCGGACGAACTGATTGAAGGATCCCGACTGGCCGGAGCGGGGGAAATTGTGGCCTTGATGAGCGATGAAGGGACGAAAGTTTTGACATTTTAATCCCTGTCATACCTCAAGTGTGGCATAAGAAAAAATACCACAACATAAAAATTTAAGATCTGAGTGAGTGAGGAGGAATACGCCCATGAGTGAAACCCTGGATTCCTTTGTGGCCCAAATGCAAAACGAAATCTTTGAACAGACCAAACAGGAGTTCGGCGAAGCGTTTTATAAACGGTGGATGAATCCTACCCACATGGGAATCCTGTCCTCTCCTTCAACTGAGGCTGCATTGACCGGCACCTGCGGAGATCAGATCCACATCTTTTTGGACATTGACCATGAAGTCATCCGGCAGGCCCTGTTTCAAACCACTGGTTGTGGACCAAGCATTGTGAGCGCCGATGCAGCTTGTGAACTGGCCGAAGGGAAAACCCTGGAGGAGGCCGCCGGCATGGAGCAATCTGACGTTATCGCAGTATTGGGCTTCCTCCCGGAAGACAAAGAGCATTGCGCCCACCTGGCGGCCCGTACCGTTCGGGAAGCAATTCGACTTTACTGGCAGAAGCAGAACAAATAGCCATGCCTTATCTGCGGCCCTGGCCTGTCGTCTTAGGGTGCCTTTTCAGCATCTGCACCCTTTGTATTCTGAGCACCGCGTCCCCTGCCCGGACCTTTACTGCCCTTGTTCTGTGGGTCACGGATGGCGATTCTTTGACCGTGATGGATGCCGACCTTGGCTTGCAACGCATTCGAGTGTATGGGGTCGATTGTCCGGAATCGGATCAACCATACGGTTTTACCGCCCGGATGAGGACCATTTGGGAAGTATGGGCCCGGCCGGTGGAGATACTGCCCGTTGAAAAAGACTGGTACGGCCGTTTGGTGGCCAGGGTGCAAAACAACGGACAGGACCTGTCCGCTGTTTTGACCGCAGCCGGACTGGCCTGGGTTTACGATCGGTATTGCCAGAAATCAGTATGTGCAAAGTGGGAGGACTTGGAACAAAAAGCCCGCATTCATGAGGTGGGATTATGGATTGATTCCGATCCAATTCCTCCCTGGCGATGGCGGCAAGGCCATGGCCAGGATCGGGGCTGGAGGTGGTGGCCCTAGCTGCTCCAGGCATATTCCTTGATATTTTCCCCCTTGTATCGCCCGTCCGGTTGGCAAATGAGATCCATTTCCAAAACTGTTTCCCGGTTCTTAAAGGTCTGGAACTCTTCATTGGATATATGCTCTTGGAATTCATTGATGTGACAAAAGACATCGTAGACCACATCCTGAAACTTCAGACCGGTGCGGACGCGGGCAAAGCCGTATCCCCTTTCGGGTGAGACGGAATAGAGGACGCCTCTATACCGTTCTTTGCCATTCTCGGTTTCCAACAAGTTGGGGATCAAAAATCCGGAAAAATAGAAATCGGCTTCATACCGCAGGTCGTTGCTGGTATGGGCAAAGGAGAGAATATCCACCCGCCGGCCTCTATTTTGTAAGGCCCTGACCAGACGAACAAAATCACCGTCCCCTGTGCCCAGAAGAATGTAGTCCAGGTTTTCGGATTGAACCAGTGCATCCACCGCTAAGTCCAGGTCGGCGTTGGCCTTGAGGATTGTCTCCCCGTCATCGTTGATAAAACGTCGTACCCGCTTGACCAGAAGATGAAAACCGGACCTGCGGATGGCATTGCGAAACTCCTTGTTGCGGCGGGCATATTCCGGGTCCATGGACTCCCGATCGAAATCGGCGGCCACATAAGCATTGGCCCGCAAGAGCTGCACTCCCTGGGCCCTGACCAGATCCGTAATGACCCCGAAGCGCATCCCCCAACCCCCATTCCGGGTCAAATTTTCTACATCCAGATACACTCCGCCTTTGAGCATGCCCGTCGTCCTTGGATTGCACATTTTTGGTAAAGGCACCCCTGGGGCTGTTCTATATAAAATACACGGTGTGCTTCTGCCGTTTGGAGCTCCATGAGCCAGCCCTCTCAGCTTACCCACTTGGGGAGGCAAACACTTGGGAGCTCGTCAGGTATTCTGAATCATCAGCATACACAAAAACACAGCTTCCGTCTTTAATCCTGGTGATAATATCTTGGCTTAACTCCGGTGGGAGGGCCGGGCATCCCAGACTGCGCCCCAACCTTCCATACTCCCGTACAAAGCTTTCCCTGGCGTAATCAGCTGCATGCATAACGATGGCCCTTTGCCGGGCCAGATCATTGATCTGTGATTCCAACCCGTCCAGACGCAGTGAATACCCGTGCTTGCCGCAATAGGTTTCCGCAGTCCGATAAAAACCCAAACTGCTTTGATGGGAATTAGGGATGTTGGAAAACTCACGCGCATAGGTCAGGCCGGTTTCCCGGCCATGAGCTACATAGGTCCGGTACAGGAGCTTCTCTTTATTCAAATCCAGGACATAAAGTCTTTTATTGTAGGACGGTTGCGAAAAATCAATAATTGTGAGCAGGTCTTTTTTGGAAAAAGCCCAAGATCGGCGTCCGGTCATAGCCTTGGCGAAGATCTCATATTGTAAATGCCCCTGGAGACCACATCGATGGTATTTCTCTCCCCATCCAACCCGAGCGTTTGATGAAGATGATTGGCTTTTGCCGGTGTCAGGGGTACAAATGAAGACCGAACAAAAAAGAATGCAAAGAACAAGGAAATGAAGGCTGTGGCATCCAAACCATCGGCATCCTCTCATAGGCTGCAATCCTTGGTTGGGAGTTATGAATTCCATTGCCAAACAAGTTGTGGATAGTAGCCAAAGATAGCCTTCGGGGCAAGCCAAGCTTGTCAGACGCAAAGATAATTTATTTTCAATTGGTTAGAACTGCTGTGAAACCAAAGCGGGCTTGTTCGCATTTTGAATAGATTGAGCCCAAAGAAAAAAAGCCGGGAAACCATTCCCGGCTTTTTTTCTTTGGGCTCAATCTTTGGATTAGGATTCGATTTCGATCTTCTTGCGTTGAGCGCTCGGTGATTTCGGCAAGTTCACGTTCAGGAGTCCATCCTTGAACTTGGCCTTTACCTTGTCGGCATCAACCTCAGTGGGGAGAGGGACAGCGCGGTAGAAAGAGCCGTAACTGCATTCTATTCTATGGTAGTTCTTGTTTTTTTCCTCATCTTCGAACTTTTTTTCCCCCTGTAGAATGAGATTGTTCTGCCGAATGGAAATATCTATATCCTTGGAATCCATTCCTGGCATTTCAGCTGTTACAGTTACCTCATTCTCCGTTTCACTTACGTTGACTTGTGGATATCCCATCTCCCCGAAGGGCATCCGTTCGAACGATTCATTGAAAAAAGACTCCATCATATCAAACACATTTTGCGGACGTTGAAGTTCTTTAGAACGTCTCCGTAATTCCGGTAAATATCTCCTGAGCATAACACTACCCTCCTGATGAAAGTACAATGTATTTTTTCGTTTTCCTTACATTGGATAATTCAGAAAGAGATTTTGTCAAGATGGGGAGGCGTTTTCTCTGTTCCCACTCCCTGCGTGGGTTCTCTTCTGGAAACCCCGGCGTCCACAAAGATACTGCAGGAGGGGTCAAAAAAACTCCCACGCAGAGCGTGGGAGCGATAAAGCCAACGCACCAGTTTCCTTCTCGATCAATCGGCAAACCGTTTTTTACGCGCTTTGGCGCAAAAATACTTCAGACTTGCCGGAGGCAAGGCTGAAGGGAATCTACCAGCGAGGTCTGGCTTCATTGACCCGCAAGGTCCTTCCTCCGAACTCATTGCCGTTCAAGGCTTCCATAGCTGAATCCGCACCGTCTTCAGCCATTTCCACAAATCCGAACCCACGGGAACGTCCTGTTTCCCGGTCATAGATAATGTTTGCAGATTTGACCTCACCGTACTGTGAAAACAGATCACGCAGATCGTCTTCAGTGGAAGAAAAAGGCAGATTCCCAACATACATCTTCTTACTCATAGCTCCTCTACTCCTCGAAAAGTGAAAAAATGAACATACCAACCATTCCCGTGAATGGTTTCCCGTATATTAAGTGGGAATGAATGCTGGGTCAAGAAAAATTTGTCTCTGTTCAATTTTTATTTGCCTTCTCCCTTGGGGAGGACACCAAAATATCATTCCTCATTGGTCTGAAATCCATTTGGACATTGTATTGTATTATGTGCTACGAAATGGAAGAATGTGTGTCGGCAGGTCATAGCTGTTCGATGGCTTCAATCCAGGGGGAATATATGTCTCAGACCAAAATAACTGTTCTTTGTGAAAATACAGCCGCCGGGCCTCTAGGCTTAATCGGCGAACACGGATTTTGCGCTTTGATTGAAAAGGACGATCACCGTGTTTTGTTCGACACCGGGCAGGGCATGGCGCTGGCCAATAATGCCCGCTTGCTGAACGTCGATCTGTCCACAATTCCCACCATTGTCCTCAGCCATGGGCATTACGACCATACGGGCGGGCTGCCTGCTGCCCTGTATCCTCCACGCCAGACCCGGGTCTATGCCCATCCGGACATTTTCACGGCCAAGTACGCCCAATTACATACTGCCAATGGCCAGCAAAATGTCTTCATCGGCCTGAAATACAGACCAGAATACCTGGAAGGAACCCTTCAAGCCCGATTTACATTCCTGCGAGAGTTTCGTGAGCTGGTACCGGGAATATTTTTTTCCGGGGAAGTGCCGCGAACGACGGAATTCGAGCACCCGGACTCTCGGTTGATGGTTGACCGAGATGGCCGCCTGGAGATCGATCCCTTGTGGGACGACGCCAGTCTGCTGATAGAGACGGACAAAGGACCGGTGGTCATCTTCGGCTGCGCCCACGCCGGAGCGGTGAACGTGCTCAATCACTTTGCAGCCCAGACTGGATACACAACCTTTCATGCTGTGATCGGAGGGACCCATCTGGGCTTTATGGGTGGTCCCGGAGAACAACTGCAGGCCTCCATCCAGGCCTTTGAACAGTACGGTTTGGATCTGGTGGCTGTCTCCCATTGTACAGGGCAACTGGGGGCCGCTTTGTGCCAACAGCATTTTCAGGACCGCTTCGCCTTTGCCTCCGCCGGATGGTCTGTAGAGTTTTAACATGTCAGATGTGTCTGAGGCAAAGCTGACTTACAACTTCTTTAACAACTGATTGGCCGCGGTGAGCAGGGGATCCCAGACCGGGCCGAAGGGAGGCGCATAGGCCAGGTCACATTGACTGAAGGCATCCACGTTCATCTCCGCGGATAAGGCCACTGCCACCGCATTGATGCGCAGAGCCGTTCCTTGCCTGCCAACCATCTGGGCTCCAAGCAGGCGTTTGCTGTGCATATCTGCGATCAGATGGGCTTTAATAGGCTCTGTCTTTCCTTGATAGGAGTGGGCCTGATTAATGGATTCAATGGTCACCGCCCGGGGCTCAAAGCCGGAAGAGGCCGCTTCCTCAGAATTGAGGCCGGTTTTAGCCACTTCCATACCAAAAACCTTGAACACGGCCGTTCCGGCCACTCCGGGTATGTCCACCTCCTTTCCCAGCAAATGATCGGCCACTGCCCACCCGGCCCGATTGGCCCTTAAGGCCAGGGGAACCCAGGTCCGCTCCTTGGTGACCACATGGAAGGCATCTGCGCAGTCGCCAGCAGCATAGATGTCCGGATCGGAAGTGCGCATAGCCCGGTCCACGGCAATTGCTCCATCCGGTCCCAGATCCAATCCAGCCTGGGCGGCCAGCTCGCTGTTGGGCTTGACGCCGGCTGCGGAGAGGACAAAGTCGGCCTGCAAGGTGACAGAAGAACATCTTACCTGCATGCCGTCTTGGGTGGCTTCGATGGAATCAATGGACTGGCCGGTGTGCAAAGTTACCAAATGGTCCGTCAATTCTGCCTTGATCATATCCGACAGCTCCGGAAGCAACCAGGGCAAGAGCCGGGGCCTGGGTTTGACCATGACCACATCAATACCTCGAGCACGCAGGGCCTCGGCCATTTCCAAAGCGATATAGCCCATGCCGATGATCACTGCCCTGTCTACCCGGTTGTGGGCTAAATATTCCTTGATTTCCCGGCCGTGCTCCAAGCTTTTCAAGGGCATGACCCCGGGCAGATCAATACCGGGAATGTCTGGAACCACGGGGGAAGCTCCTGTGGCAATGAGCAATTTGTCGTAGGCCAGCTCAAAGCTGCCTTGGGCCGATTCTCCAAAAACCTTTTTCTGACCTGGATCAATTGCCGTGACTCGATGCCCCAAGCGGAGATCGATATGCATTTTTTCCCGAAATACCTGGGCTGATCGTACTATCAGATCGTTTATGGGCCGGTCCGGGGCGGAAATATTGTAGGGCATCCCACACGCACTGTAGGAGACGTCCTGGGTTTGCTCCAAAACGATGACTTCACTGTCCGGAGCCTTGCGTTGAAACCTGCTGGCCGTGCTCATTCCGGCTGCATCACCACCTATAATCACCACGCGCATGGGATTCCTCCTTTTCAAATGTTACAAAAGAATACTTCAGATTTGTTGGAGATCCCGCAGACGGCGGGTCTGAACAAGGAGCAGATATGGACCCTGCATCCCTTCCCCTGTCCAACAGAGTGACCCGAATCATTTTGGAAAGCATCTCCGATGGGGTGTTTACTGTGGATCACGATTGGAAGATCACCACTTTTAATCGGGCGGCGGAACACATAACCGGCATTTCCAGGGACGAAGCCTTGGGCCGCTATTGCTGGGAAGTATTTCGGTCCACCATGTGTGAAACAGGCTGTCCGTTGCAAGCCACTTTTGACCAGGGGACTTCAACAGTCAACGTGCAGGGAGAGATTATTGATGGCCAGGGCCGGCGCATTCCGGTCAGCGTCTCGGCCGCCCTACTCCAGGATGAAAAAGGGCGGGTTTTGGGCGGCGTGGAGACCTTTCGGGATTTAAGCGACGTCGAAGCTTTGCGCCAGGAACTGCACTCCAGCTCCCAGGTCGGAGAATTTGTCAGCAAAAGCAGATCCATGCAATCCATTTTTAAGATCCTGCCCCGAGTAGCCCAAAGTGAGAGCACTGTGCTCATTTTGGGAGAAACCGGGACGGGTAAAGAACTGTTGGCCAGGACCATCCATGACTTGAGCCCCCGCCGGGATAAACCATTCGTCGCCGTCAACTGCGGTGCCCTTCCAGAGTCCCTTCTGGAATCCGAACTCTTTGGCTTCAAGGCCGGGGCATTCACCGACGCTAAAAAGGACAAGCCTGGTCACTTGGCTTTGGCCCAGCAAGGGACTCTTTTTTTAGATGAGATAGCAGAAACCAGCCAGGCCTTTCAAGTCAAGCTTTTACGGGTGCTGCAGGAACGCGAGTTCACTCCTCTGGGAGGAACCAAGGCACACAAAATGGATACCCGAATTATTACCGCCAGCAACCGGGATCTGTCCTCAATGGTTGAAGGCGGGGAATTTCGACAGGATCTCTTTTACCGGATCAATGTAGTCAAGCTCTCTCTCCCCCCTTTGCGGGAACGTAAAGAAGATATCCCTTTACTCATAGACACCTTTGTCCAGCGCTTCAATGCCCTGTACAACCGTCATCTGTTGGGCGTCAGTCAGCAGACCCTGCAAGTACTCATGCATTACGATTATCCGGGAAACATCAGAGAGTTGGAAAATATCATCGAATGCGCTTTTGTCTTGTGCCCTGCGGAGATCATCGAGCCGGAACATCTTCCGGAGCATGTCAGCAAATACACCGGGGAACTCACCCCCCCCAATGACCCGCGTTCAGCTGTGCAGGAAGCTGAGGCCAGGGCCATACTCAAGGCTTTGGAGGACAACGGATACAATAGGCTCCAAGCGGCCAAGGCCCTGGGCATGCATAAGAGTACACTGTACAGGAAAATGGCCAAATACGGTCTCAATCCTCCCAGTTCCAAGAACAAAGACACCAGATAGGAAATACAGTTCTCGAGCTCAAATTTTTGGTTTAGTCGCATTCATGCGACTAAATCTGCAACTTGGGTCGCAATATCGCAACTATTTTTTGCCCGCTTTGGGATAAAAAATATGTCAGATTTGTCAGAGGCAATGCTGGCGTGTCGCAAACAAAGAACCCTCCCCTGGCCCCCCTCCCGCCTGGAAAACAGGCGGCAAGGAGGGGAACCAGAAAAAGAAAGGTTTCATACCGATACCGGACAATACATATATGACGCGGCATGAGGCTTTTTCTATCCCCAGCCCTGGTCATTGCGTCTTTTGGCTGAGAAATCCATTTTGGCACGCCTAATGCATAAGTATTAATAAAAGGAGTGAGCGTATGCCCAAAGTGGCCCTGACTGTGTGGGGGTCTCGAATTTCCCCGGTCTTTGAGAGTGCCTCCCGAGTCCATTTGGTGCAGGTGGCAAAGGCTCAGGGCACATGGATTGGCGATCTGCCCTTGCCTCCTGAGCCCACGTCCCGCATCGCCCTGTTGGGCGAAAACGGGACCCAGGTCCTCATCTGCGGGGCCATCTCAGGGTTGCAGGCTTCCATCATTCAAGCCTGGGATATCGAATTGATCCCCTTTGTAACCGGCCAGGTAAGCCAAGTCCTGACTGCTTACATCCAGGGGCGATTGAACTCAGAGCAATTCGCCATGCCCGGCTGTTTGGGGAGACGAAAACGCAGAAGACGGCGGGGATGGGAATGGTGATCTGGCTGCAGAGGCCAGTTTGATAGGGAAAAATCATGGAATGAACTTCGAAATGGAGGGTATAGTTATGCCACGTGGAGACGGAACAGGACCTTTGGGTCAAGGACCAAAAACAGGACGCGGGCTTGGCCCATGCGGTGGGGGAAATGCCAGACCATCGAGGCCGGGTACTGGCTTAATGCAGCGAGCTGGAAATTTTTTTCGCCGCGGACGCGGCCAGGGACAAAGTTCCCGAGGCGGCTTTGGACAAAGTAGAAGAGGACCTGGTCGAGGGGGACGGGTTGGGTCGTAATGTCTTGGTTCATCTTTCGTATCCTAAACCAAGAACTCTCCCCCTTCATCCTCCCTCCTGCCCGGAAGACAGGCGGGTGGGAGGGGCCTCAGAGAAAGACCAGTTTCATACTCGATCGATGATCCGGCAAAGCTGACAACGTATCTCAAAAAACAAAACAGGAGGTGCCATATGCCTGGAGGAGATAGAACAGGACCATTAGGAATGGGACCGATGACCGGACGAGGAGCTGGATTTTGCGGTGGATTCAACCGGCCTGGAGCCATGACTCCGGGGTTCGGACGGGGCATGGGCTTTGGCCGGGGGCGCGGCTTCGGACGTGGTTTTGGCCGCGGTCGCGGGCCGGGATTTGGCGGTTTTTGGGGCCTGAGGCCTCATCCTTACTATGCATACGAGCAAGGACCATTGCCGGCCATGAATCCTGAACAGGAAAAAACAATGCTCCAGCAGGAAGCACAATCCCTGCGCGATGCCCTGTCTGACCTTGAAAAGCGGATCGCCGAACTTGAAAATCAAGACCCCGGGTCCTGGCATGAAACGAGAAGTTAGCTTCCTTGTCGATCATCTTGAAACATAACCCAATCTTAGCTTTGCATATCAGTAAAATCCGTCAACATCCCAACACCCCTAACCGACTCGGGGTGTTGGGTCTATCCTCTCATTTTTGCCCCATTTTGAAGAGGTCCAGATTGTCGAAAGATTGCTTGCCTCTTGGCTTATCCATATCTTTTTTTCATCCTTATGAAGGAAAGACCCTTGGTCTAATAACTTATATATAGATATTACAGAGACTTAATCCAGAACCAATTTACTGCTACCAGGTCCGCTCTTTGCTTGCAGGGGGGTAGGTGTTTATGCTATCAAAGGCCATCGAAAGTATCCGGGAGGCCACAGCATTTCACATGTGCCCATTTTGCGGTTGCTGCTTTTTTCATGCGTATTTGACCCGCTCTGAGCCTTGAGATCCTGACAGGCATAAGGAAACCCCATGAAAGTCTCTACCCGAAGCAGATACGGCATCAGGCTCCTTATGGACATTGCCTTAAACAGCCATGGCCAGGCTGTGTCTCTGCATGAAGCCGCCCGCCGTCAGGACATCTCCCTTAAATACCTGGAGAAAATAACTCGAATCTTGAAGCAAGGTGGATACCTTACCGGCAAGCGGGGGCCAAACGGCGGACACCGTCTCACAAAGCCGGTTCAAGAGATTCAACTGGGTGAAGTCGTCCGGCTCTTGGAAGGTGATTTAGACTTGGTCAATTGCTGGATGAACGACAACCCATGCCCGCGGATGAACAACTGCAAAACGCACCAAATCTGGACGGAGCTGACGGATATTATCTATTCCAAGCTGAATTCAATCACTTTGCAAGATCTTATTGAAAACGACGTCTGTACCCTATCCACTGAAGAATAATGCCGGCAAGCAGATTTTGATTTACGTATAACTTTGAAACCGAAACTGGGGGTGGTCTGATGGGGATCACTTCTTTTTTTGCGCATGCTGTATTGAGCCCGACCCCCAATCCGAGGTCGCTAACCGAATGCTGAGATTCCAGACAGCCGGTCTTTTCCCTGCCTGGCGTGATTCATGCGGTTCTCATACACATCTATTTTCTCAACAGGAGGAGTTATGATCGTTGCCAAGAGGAAACCTCTGGAGGAAATCAAGGCCTCCATTCAGGACTTTACCAAAGTGCTCACTGTAGGGTGCGGCACATGTGTGGCTGTATGCCTGGCGGGAGGAGAAAAAGAAGTATCCAGTTTAAACGCTGAACTGAGCATGGCCCGGACTATCGATAAAGCCCCGGTGGAGCTTGGAGCGGTGACCATAGAGCGGCAGTGCGACAGGGAATTTTTGGCTGAGCTGGACCATGAGGTCGAAAAATACCAAGCTCTTATCTCCATGGCTTGTGGGGTCGGCATCCAGTTTTTGGCTGAACGCTATCCGCATATTCCGGTTTTTCCGGGTGTGGATACCACCTTTATGGGGGCCAATCAGGATGTCGGCTGGTACGAAGAACGCTGCCGGGGATGCGGAACCTGTGTGTTGGCTTATACCGCCGGAATCTGTCCGGTTACTACCTGTTCCAAGGGATTGTTCAATGGTCCATGTGGAGGAACCAATAACGGCAGCTGCGAAGTCAATCCTGACACCCCATGTGCTTGGCAAATAATCTACGAACGTTTGGGTCTCCAAAACCGGGTGGCCAATATTATGCCAATCTTCCCGGCGCAGGAGTGGCGTAATCAAATTCCACGGACGGTTGTTCAGCCTGGATATGAACATAAGGTCGATGTTCAGGAACGATAGACTCAAGTTATTCAACCATGAAGGAGTGCCACCTTGAACAACGAAAGGCAAACGGTCGTGATTATCGGCGGCGGTATCACCGGTCTGACAGCTGCCCAAGATCTGGCCGACTATGATCTCAACATTCATCTTGTGGAAAAGGAGCCCTTCCTGGGCGGTCATGCCATTGCCTACAACTGCAAGGCCACAGAAGAGTGCCGGCAATGCGATGCATGTACTGTGGAAAAGGCCTTAAAGCAGGTCTTAGAGCATCCAAACATTACTGTTCACCGGGGGGCAAAGGTGGTTGATCTTTCCGCCCCGACCCCTTACACCCTGACCATAGAACAATCTCCCCTCTTTGACAGTGATCAAGATCAAGCCATCTTGGCTCAAAATTACAATTATTGCCCCGTTCCCAAGGGCATTTTAAAGGGAACGTCTCCCAGCCATGATCCCTTGTATGCCCTGAATCCAAGTAAGATAACCGAGCTCAAAGCCTTTTTGGGTCAATCCGGCTTGGACCTTGATCAAGAGCCAAAACGTCGCACGGTAACCGCTGACAGCATTATCCTGGCCTCAGGGTTTGTCCCCTTTTCCGGGGAACAAAAGACGACCTACAATTACGGACAGTTGCCGAACGTGGTTACGGCCATGGATATGGAACTGATAAAAAAAGAGAACGGCCGCTACCTGCGTCCGTCGGATCAAGCTGCTCCTCAAAAAGTAGCTTTCATCCAGTGCGTCGGGAGTCGAAATGAACAGCTCGGCCACTTGTGGTGCTCTCATGTCTGCTGTCCGTATGCCCTGCGCATGGCCGAAGTGATGAAAAGTCAGGATCCCCAAGTTCAGGTCAGTGTCTATTACATGGACATTCAGAATATCGGCAAAGAGTCCCCACTGTTCTATAATCAATGCCGAGAGGAAATGGAATTCATCCGTACCATCCCCGTGGATATTTATGCCGGGGAGAACGACAATCTCCTGGTCAGCACAGTGGATGAACACGACGGGTCTTTGCACCATAAAGATCACGATCTGGTCATACTCTCAGTGGGCATTATGCCCGGTGAGGACAACCCCAGCCTGGCCCGGCTTTTGGATCTCAATCTGACCGGGGACGGTTTTTTCCAGGTTCAAAACGAACTGGATACGACTTCTACCCCCAAACCAGGTATCTATTTAGCCGGCACTACCACCGGGCCGAAGAGCATCGCCGAGTCCATCGCCCATGCTGGCCTGGCCGTTCGACAAGCTGCAAAGTATTTAGGGGTGTCCAAATGAGAGCAGAAAATACGAGTATGATGACCCAAGTGGATGTAAATACGTCGGTTTTCGTTTTCGGTGCCGGCTGGTCCGGATTGCGAACAACTCAGGAGCTCCTTGATCTGGGCTATGCCGTCACCGTTGTGGAAAGCAAAACCGATATAGACCAAGCCAAAGCAAGCTCCCGGTTTTTGGCCCAGGCATCTCCTGAACAGGGCCAGATTTTTGAGTCCAGGATTCAAAATGTATCCTCTACACCCGGGGTTGAATGCCTGACAGGCACCACCCTCCTCCATTTCGATGGGATGCCCGGAGATTTTCGGCTCAAGCTGCAGCAGGGTACAGAGGTGGTGGAACGCCAAGCCGGGGCCGTAGTTTTGGCCTCGGACGTTCAAGCTGTCCCCCTGCTTGAGGCTTATGGCCTGCAATCTTCAAATCGGGTCATGAGTCAGACCCAGTTGGAAGATCTGCTGCAGGGAGGAGAAGCGGCCAAATTTTGCGGGCCTGGGAGAAGGATTGCTTTTTTGGTCGGATTCGGTCAGGAAGGCAACCCCCTGGTTATGCGCCGGATCATGCAAGAGGTGCAAGAGGTCCAGGAATTGGGGGGCCAAGCCTATGTGTATGTGAATAATATCAAGGTGGCAGCCAATGGGCTGGAGCGGCTGTATCGGGCCAACAGGGACCGGGGAGCCATTTATTTCAAACTGCAGGCTGCACCTGCAATCGACCCCGATGGCTCCAGGATCGTATGCCTGGATCCGGTCCTGGGGCAGGAAGTGGCCCTGGAGCCTGATCTGGTAGTGGTGGAAGAAAAACTGGAAACACCCCCAGACGCTCCCCAACTGGCTCATCTGCTGCGCATAGATCGCGGACCCTGGAATTTTGTGCAGGAAAACAATGTGCATCGTTTTCCTGTCCGTTCCAACCGGGAAGGGATCTTTGTTGTCGGCGGGAGCAAGGATGTGGCTGATTTGACGTGGTCCTGGACCGATGCAGCCAATGCCGCCCTGGAAGTACACAAATTCCTGGGCCGGGGCACCAAGCTCGTCCCTGAGTCCAAGGCGGTTGTGGACAAGGAAAAGTGCTGTTTCTGTCTGACCTGCTACAGATGTTGCCCCCACGGGGCTATAACCTGGGAGGACAAACCGGTCATTTCCACCCTGGCCTGTCAGGCCTGTGGGATTTGCGCCAGCGAATGCCCCCAAGACGCCATTCAGATCAGGGCCTTTGAGGATCAAAACATCAAGTCCCAGCTGGAGCAATCACTCAGTGACGTTCCCGAATCGCCGGGTATAGTTGCTTTTTGTTGTGAAAACTCTTCTCTGGAGGCCTTGAAGATGGCCCAAAGGTTTGGTCTGAACCTGCCGGCCGGGTTGAAAACGGTCCACGTCCCCTGCGCCGGAAAGGTGGATTTGGATTATCTTTTTACCGCCTTTCTCAAAGGTGCCGACGGAGTCCTGGTCCTGACCTGCCATCCAGGCAATTGCAAGTCTGTGCGGGGAAATACCTTCGCCGGGTGGCGGGTGGAAAATGTCCAACGCATGCTCACGAACGCCGGGATGGACAAAAACCGCCTGCGTTTTGCCACTCTGGCCTCCAACATGGGCCACGAACTGTCAGGTATCCTCAATGATATGGAAGCTGATTTGAAAAATCTTGGACCAAGTCCCTTAAAATAGGTTTCATCCAGCATGTAACTAGCGATTGGTACTAGGGGCGAATAGTTATTCGCCCCTAGTACTCACCCGCCAGTTTCATCTCCGATCAAACTGGCGGCTTCTTACGAAGAACAAATAACGAAGAACAGACACGCCTTTGGCTTCATTCCGTGTCATGCCCTTCCCCTAATTCCTGCTTGACCAGTTCCATACAGTATTTAAGTTTTTCCAGACAGGTCAGGACCTGGTCCCGTTCCTGCGGAGTGAGCTTGCGCAATACCTGTTCATGCACCGTGGCCTGATAGTCATGCACGGCTTGCAGGGTCCTTTCCCCGGACCGGGTCAAAACAATGATTCTGATCCTGGCGTCGTGGGGATCAGGGTTCCTCTCGGCCAAGCCCTTGGAGACCAGGGCGTCAACCAGGGCTGTGGCCCTGCTCTTGGCTACTCCAAGTTCTCTGCTCACCTGGGTCAGGGTAATGTATCGCTTTTCCTTGAACAGCAGCAAGCACTTGATTTCCGAACAGGGCAGACCGAACAAGCGCTGTTCATGGTCTCCCCGCTCTTCACAACACTTGAGCATGGCCTGCAGAAGATTATGCAGAAAATCGGCTTGATATCTCAGGGCAGCCTGGTCTCTGGGCATTGCCGTGCATTCCCTGGTTTTGTTCGATTGCATGTACCTACCTCAACCGATTCCTCAGCAGCGGAGTCATGCTTGGGACCTGCAACTGAAGGAACATGATGGTCCATTTTCCATTTTACGTTGTTCCCTGAATGGGTCGATTATAACGGCTGATATAGGCCTGGACGTTGAACTTGCGCTTGCATCCAGCATAGCTCATATACCGGACCGTACCAAAGACCGGACGTTGCTTAAAGCCGTGGTCGTGCAGCCCTCCAATGGACCACAGGACTCCCACATATCCATTTGGATCCCTTCCGTCCAGCTCATAACGGTCGTTGAGGTACACAGCAAATAAGATGGCCTGCTCCGGACTTTCAGTCCATTCCAGGATCTTTTTGGCCCAGTACATGCGCATATACCCATGCATCTTTCCCTCGCTGCTCATCTGATTTTGGGCCGCGTTCCATAGCTGATCATGGGTGTCGGAGCTCTCAAGCTCCGACAGAGAATATATGGCCGGGCGGGGATCGGACCGATGGGTGTTTAAGGTGCTCTGGGCCCATTCCGGAAGGCCGTCAAAAGAGTCGTACATGGGAGTGTGCCAGCAGAAATTGTCGGCCAGTTCCCTGCGAATGATCACCTGCTCTAAAAACGCCTCCTTGGCCTGGAAGGAATCGTCCGTTCGAGCCTGGACCTCCAGGGCCGCCCGTTGGGGGGCCATCTGTCCAAAATGAAGGTACGGGGAAAGATTGGACAAGGCATCAACATTAGGGTCGTTGCTCTTTTGATCATACATGGACAACTTGCTATCCACAAAATCGGTCAGCACCCTGTCCGCTGCTTTGCATCCTGGTCTGAGCCAATAAACTGGGGGGACATTGTGATCCACCCGCATGCTCTTTTCTGCCCCCTCCCAGTCCGGCTCTTGATTCAGCAAATCAGGGACTGGATGAGGGTGGTGATGAACCTGAGGAATAGGAGTCAAGAAATCAAAAAGCATTTTTTGAATTTTGGGCCTGATGGTCCGGGCCGCATATTCCTGCTTATCGGATGCTTGCCAACAGGGAACGATATTGTGGGCATCAATCATGAATAATGGACAGGTGACGTGCTTCCCCACTTCCCGACGCCATCTGGATTTGATGCGCAGGGGGTCGAAGTCGCAGACCACGCTCTCTGCATCCCAAGTGCGAGTGAACTCCGCTACCAATTCCGGGGGATGTCCATAACGCAGGATGAAAGGAATGCCCAGCTTTCGGCTTTCCTGGGCCGTAATGCCCAAACCCTGGAGCATGAAGGAATACTGTCTCCAAGTGGCCTGTAAGAACTCTGCTTGCAGGCAAAACAGGATCACCAGTCCCCGGTCGGTCTCCAGGGCCCGATGTTGAGCATACAGCAGGGCCCAGTTATCTTGTATCCGCTGGTCCCGGCTCATCCAGTAGATCACCGGCCCGGTCCCCGGAACACCGGTTTGCAGGGTCAGTTTGCGGCGAGGATCCATTGGTGGTCAACCCTGTAGAGTCAGTTCGGTCAGTTCCTGAAAATTGGTCACAGCCACAAGGTGGTGGATTTCTATGCGAAACAGGGTTGACTGATCATGGCGGGCAAAGGCCTCCAAATCAGGATTGCGGTGAATAAAGACCTCTTCCAGGTCCAGGCGTTCTTGATCCACGACCGCCCTGGCCCGTCCGTTGAGAGTCACGGCCGTACCGTTTTTCAGGTCCTGGGCCAAAGCCGCTTTATCCATAACCAGCAGGGAGACATTCCCATTTTGGTGCAAGGTCTTACTTTTGCGGGAATTCTCAGGAGTGACCAGGACCAGGGAAAACCGGCCGGGGATCAGAGCGAAGCTCATGAGATTGCAGGTGGGCACTGACTGATGACATGTGGCCAATATCAATGTTCGTTGTTCACTTAAAAAGGACCGTATCCGGTCAAGGAAGGCCATCTCTTGTTCACCGCTGAGCCCACGCTTTCTGGGTTCAAGGGGCAGGTCCTGGATGTGCACTGTACTTTGCTCCTGTATCGTTGTTTTTTCGTCCGCGCCCGGCCTTCAGCATTGTATATCTGGATTGGGCACCATGCAGGTCCAGGGAGTTGGTCAAGCCTGGAGTAAAGCAAAGAGGGCCTGGATGAGGCAATGCGGATCAATAGCCGGAGCAGACTGGGCGGTGACCAGGGGAGCGGCAACCACCTCCACTCCCAGGGAACGCAGGACCCTGGCATCCATCGATCCAGGATAGCGGTTCAAACGGGTATCCACAAGGATAAAGTTGAGGCCTTGTCCTTCAGGGCTTTCCCGAGCCATATTCCTCAACAATTGGACTTGATCCTGCAAGTTCATCCCCAGGCATTCCGGATCGTGATAGGTATTGGGTACAAATACCTTGGGGCAAATGGCCTGTTCAATACCGGTACCCACCCCTTGGGGCAAAAGATTGGCCAACAGGCTGGTGAAAAAACTGCCCATAGGGTAACAGATAAGCTCTGATTGCGAAATCAGATCCACAACCTGGGGATCGGCCTGCACCTGGCAGGGGGCATCACTCGTATTTGTGGTCAAAAAAAGTGACTTGATAGGACTGAGGATATGAGCGGTCTGTTTTCCGGTTAATAGATGTTGACCTATGATCCGTTGCCCATCAGCCAAACAGGCCCCCAGATGATAATTTCCTTGGACTACAGGGCGAACCGTGCCCCGCACTGCAGCCAATTGCGTATACAAAGAGATGACCGCATCCATGTCCCGATTGGAGTCCAAGTAGGCGGCGCTCAAAATCAAATTGCCGATGCTGGCCCCGCTCAGATCAAAGTCCTGGGGCATTGATGTATAGAAGAGATTCAAGTGCCTGCAGATGACTCGGCGTGAAAGCTCAGGCAGGGCACGAACCAGGAAATGGTTGCCATGCAGAAGATCCATGAGCGTCCAAAGCATCTGCTTTCGGGTCTGGGTGGGTGAAAATCGATACCCGAACAGGTCCATAAGAGCTGAATTACCCTGAAACTCGGGATCTGCTAAAGCCATGAGCCGGTTTCGAATGTCGCCGATAGCCGGCATGGCAAAGGCCTCTCTGAGGACGGCCGAGCTTCCTCCGGAATCAAAAGGGGTTATAATGTGAATGGAGTTGTGCGTAAAGCGAATCAATTTTTGGCTCACGGCTCGCAAAGCGCTTCCGCCACTGAAGAACAAAATACTTGGCCCCGACTCCGGCTTATGCCTGGATGCACGAGGCTCAATTGGGTTGAGAAAACTGATTTCACCAGCTGATTTCATTGAATGGTGACCCATTTTCAAGAGCAATGAGTGCTTTGGATTTTAAGGACATATTCCAGCTCATCTTGTTTATCGATTGCCTCACGGAGATGGCCAA
>CAZUER010000081.1:0-18521 GCA_964619345.1 uncultured Desulfohalobiaceae bacterium | reverse complement strand
GGTGTAGCTCAGTTGGTAGAGTACAAGCTTCCCAAGCTTGGTGTCGCGGGTTCGATCCCCGTCACCCGCTCCACTCCTTTTCAACAATGTGTATCCAAGGGAGTGGACCATATGGTCCACTTTTTTTTTGATTTTTTTATAGATGACTCAGCTCAACGATCGTCTCCTCAGCCTCATCGAACCTATCGTTACTTCCATGGGGCTCACTGTATGGGGCATTGAAACCCCAGCCACTCCCAAAGGGGGCAAAGTCCGGATCTTTCTGGATTCCGAGGACGGAGTGACCATAGATCAGTGCGCCGAAGCCAGCAGGCACATCAGCATGCTGTTGGATGTGGAAGACCCTATCCCGGGATCCTACGTTCTAGAAGTTTCCTCTCCCGGTTTGGAGCGGCCCTTTTTCCATTTCCATCAGCTCGCAGACTATCTCGGTCAGCCGGTGGCTGCAACCCTGAAAGCTCCGGTCCAGGGAAGTAAAAAATGGCGGGGAACCTTGCTACAGGCTGTTGACAACAAACTGACTTTGCAAACCAAGTCCCAGACCCTGACCCTGGACTGGGATCAAATTCACAAAATCCATCTTGTATATACGGGTCGCTGATCCCGGTTGGATCACGGCCTACAGGGCCAGGACGTGGAGGTCCGCACATGAGTTTGGAACTAAAGAAATCCATCGATCTCATCAGTAAAGAGCGCCGCATAGACCGCGATGTCCTTATTGATACTTTAGAAGAAGCCGTTCGGTCGGCGGTAAACAAAAAGTTCAACAACAAGTTGGACATCGAAGTCAACTTCAATGAAGAAACCGGAGATGTTGAAGTATACCAATTCAAGATCGTCACGGAAGAGATCGATGACCCGGACACCGAAATCAGCCTGGAGGAAGCCCAAAAGGTGGATCCCAATGTGGAGCTGGAAGACGAACTCGGCTTCAAGCTGCATGTGGAAAACCTGGGACGTATTGCCGCCCAGTCCGCCAAACAGGTTATCATTCAGCGCATGCGGGACGCAGAGCAAGAAATCATCTACGAAGAGTTCATAGAGCGCAAAGGTGAAATCATCAGCGGCACTGTGCAACGCCGGGATCGTTCGGGCTGGATCGTCAACCTGGGTCGAACCGAAGCCTTGCTTCCCAAAGATGAACAGATTCCCAAGGAGCACTATCGCCGCGGAGACCGGATCCAAGGCTTAATAATAGACGTCAAAAAAGAGGGCAAGGGGCCTCAGGTCATCCTCTCCCGCTCCCACCCCGATTTTATGGCCGCCTTGTTCCGTATCGAGGTCCCGGAAATCAGCGACGGGACCATCAAGATCATGGGTATTGCCCGAGACCCCGGATACCGGGCCAAAATTGCCCTTCTTTCCCGGGACCGGGATGTTGATCCGGTGGGAGCGTGCGTGGGAGTCCGCGGATCGCGAATAAATAAAATCGTCCAGGAGTTCAAGGGTGAACGTGTGGACATCGTGCTCTGGAGTCCGGACATTACCACCTATGCGGTCAACGCCCTTTCTCCGGCCAGAATCTCCAGTATTACCGTGGATGAAGATGAAAAGGCTTTAGAAGTGGTGGTCCCGGACAGCCAGCACCATCTGGCCATCGGCCGCCGTGGCCAGAACGTCAAGCTGGCCAGCAAACTCCTGGGCTGGAAAATCGATATTGTCACTGAGAGCAGATATGGAGAGCTTTACGCCCACCGGCAGGAACTGGAAAATGTGGCTAATGTGGCCGGCATTGCCGTTGATCAGTTTTATGCTGCCGGGCTGAATAGCCTGGACGACCTTCAGGCTGTTTCTGATGAAAATCTGCTCCAACTTGAAGGAATGGATGAGCAAAAACTGAGGGATGTCCGTTCGGCCGTCAACCTGCTGAGCAGGAGGACAGCTCCGGAAGAGAGCTTGGACTGGCAAACCTCAACGGATTCAGAGGCTCAAGGAACCGAAGATCAAACTCCGGCCGAGCAAGACCGGAACCAGACGGCTCAGGGCCCGGAAGGCGAGGAATGATATATCAAAACCAAGATTGCATGCGCCCGGACAGAGGCGTCATGAGCGATCCAAACCAAAAGCATATCCCACAACGTATGTGCATTGTGTGCCGCACACGCCTGCCGAAAAACGATCTCTTCCGTTACGTGTGTCAGCGCAACGGCCAGGACCGGCCGGCGCTTGAGTTTGATCCGCAACAAATACTGCCCGGGCGCGGTTTTTACGTCTGTTCCGACCCTGGATGCCAAAGGGCCCTGTCCCGGCACAAGGGGTGGCAGAAGAAGTGCAGGGGGGAGTCATGACCACCAAAATGCGAGTACGAGAACTCTCAGCCGAACTCGGCTTATCGAACAAGGAGCTCCTGCATATCCTCCGGGATGAAAATATCCAGGTCAAAAGCCACATGAGTGGCTTGAGCGATGAGCAGGTAGAAAATATCCGCTCCAAGGTCCAGCAGCATTCCGGTGAGCATGCCTCTGAGGATACAATGACCTCTTCCGGGGTTATCGTCCGCCGCAGGCGGGGACAACGCAAAAAAGTGCAGGAACCGGCAGAGCCTTCCCGGGATCAAGGGCCGGAATCGGCAGCCACCGGGAGCCCTGAAGAACAGGTATCACCCCCTGAGCCTGAAATCCCCCCTGCCCAGACTACTGAATCGAATGCAGTGGAAGAAGAGGGACAAACTCCATCTGAAGAGCAGGAAAGACCCTCCAGGACCGAAGCTGGACAGGAACGGCCGGAAAGTCCTCCGCAGAGGGAATCGGGGCTCCCTCCACCAAAAAAGAGGCCGGAAGAACCTGTCTCCGAGGCAACCCCTCCTTCTGCCTCCCAGGCAGCCCAAACTTCGGGCCAAGAAGAGGAACAATCCCGCCCCCCGGCCAAGCCGGCCAAGAAAAAACGGGGACGGAAAAAGAAAAAAGACGTTCCTCCTCCACAGGTGACAGTTATTTCCAGGCCCGAGGCCTCAGCTGAAGCGGAACAAACCGCACAGGGGACTGAAACCGTTGCGCCCGGCCCGGAAGACAAAAGCACAAAAGACAAGAAAAAGAAAGACAAACGTACAGTAGATGTTTCCGGCCTCTACGACAAGGAAGAAGCCCGTCCGGCCAAAGCTGCGGTCAAAAAACAGGCCGAAACCCCGGAAAAGCCGGCTCGCGGCAAAGGGAAAAAGAAAAAACCGGTCCTTCAGCCTCAAAAGGGTGCCCCCAAAGCCCCCTCCACCCCGCACGTAACCCAACCCCTGAAAGCGGCCAAGCGTAAGATCCGTATGGAAGAAGCCATCCGGGTGGCTGACTTGGCCCAGGAGATGGGAGTCAAGGCCCAGGACATTATTAAGAGCCTGTTCAATCTGGGGGTGA
The DNA here is from genome assembly GCA_964619345.1 of uncultured Desulfohalobiaceae bacterium. Lineage (GTDB taxonomy): Bacteria > Desulfobacterota > Desulfovibrionia > Desulfovibrionales > Desulfothermaceae > Desulfovermiculus. The sequence goes on along the minus strand of CAZUER010000081.1, from coordinate 15,177 downwards.
TGACCACCATCAATCAGTCCCTGGATGTAGACACAGCCACTCTTGTAGCCTCTGAGTTCGGATACGAAGTGGAAAAAATAGGCTTTTCCGAAGAAGCCTATGTCCTGCCCCAAAAGGAGGACAAGCCGGAGGAGCTGCAGCCCCGGCCGCCGGTAGTAACCATTATGGGACATGTGGACCACGGCAAGACCTCTCTTTTGGATGCCATTCGCAAATCGCACATCATAGACACCGAAGCCGGAGGGATCACCCAACATATCGGGGCCTACCACGTGCAGACCGATGGTGGGACCCTTGTCTTTCTGGATACCCCGGGCCACGAGGCCTTTACCGAAATGCGCTCCCGAGGGGCCCAGGTCACTGACGTGGTCATCCTCATTGTGGCTGCCGACGACGGAGTAATGGACCAGACCAAGGAAGCGGTCAACCACGCCAAGGCGGCCCAAGTACCCATCATCGTGGCCGTGAACAAGATCGACAAGGACAATGCCGACACGGATCGGGTCAAAAGGGAATTGGCCGAATTGGGGCTCATCCCCGAGGAATGGGGCGGGGATACCATTTACGCCTACATCTCGGCCAAACAACGTATCGGTCTCACTGAGCTCCTGGAAATGGTTCTCTTGCAGACTGAGGTCCTGGAGTTGCAGGCCAATCCGAACAAGCGGGCCAGAGGCCACATCATCGAGGCCAAGCTGGACAAAGGCCGCGGTCCTGTGGGCACCGTCCTTATTCAAGAAGGCACCCTGCACACTACCGATCCCTTTGTCTGCGGCCTGTACTCCGGACGAGCCAGGGCCCTGTTCAACGATATCGGTCAAAAGATCGAAATCGCCGGACCGGCCATGCCTGTTGAGGTCCAGGGCTTTGAAGGCGTGCCCAATGCCGGGGACGAGTTCGTGGTCGTGGAAAACGACAAGGTGGCCAAAAGGATCGCCGACACTCGACAGGCCAAGCACCGGGAACGGGAGCTGGCCAAAGAAACCAAGGTCACCTTGGAGAGCTTCTTTGCGGCCAAGGCCGAAGAGGAGATAAAAAACCTCAACCTCATCCTCAAGGCCGATGTGCAGGGTTCCCTAGAGGCCATTACCGAGTCTTTGCAAAAGATGGCCACCAGCGAGGTGAAGGTAAACATTATCCATGGCGGGATCGGGGCCATAACTGAATCAGATATCAAGCTGGCCTCAGCTTCTGCAGCCATCATCATCGGCTTCAATGTCCGCCCCACAGCCAAAGTCAAGGACCTGGCCGAGCAGGAAAATGTAGATATCCGCTTCTACAACGTCATTTATCAGTTGGTAAACGAGGTCAAGGAGGCCATGGCCGGGATGCTGGCTCCGGTAACCCGGGAGGAATACCTGGGCCAAGCCGAGGTGCGGGACATCTTTTCCGTGCCCAAGGTGGGAACGGTGGCCGGATGCTTCGTCCTGGACGGCAAACTGCAGCGCAATGCTGGAATTCGTCTCTTGCGGGACGGAGTAGTTATCTATACCGGCAAGCTGAGTTCCTTGAAACGGTTTAAGGACGATGTCAAGGAAGTGACCAAGGATTACGAGTGCGGTGTGGGTCTGGAGAACTTCAACGACATTAAAATCGGCGACATCATTGAAGCCTTTTCTGAATTTCAGGAAAAAGCCACTTTGGAATAATGGAGAAATCGCCATCTCAGGCTCTTATGCACATCGGCACCCTGACTGTGGAATTTCGGCTGCACGGACTCACCTCCATCAAGGCCAAGCGTAGTATTGCCGCCAGCTTAAAGCGCAAGCTGCGCAATAAGTTCAACGTATCAGTGGCCGAGGTGGACGGCCAGGACAATACGGAGGTTCTTATTCTAGCCGTAGTTACCGTGGCCAACGAGATCAAGAGGGTTGATTCCCAACTGCACAAAGCCTACGCCATGCTGGAAGCGGCCACCTCAGAAGAGATTGTCCATTTCAGTACTGAGATCTTTATGGGGTGAAAATATGCGCAAAGCACACTCCCGCCGGGCCATCCGGCTGGAAGAAATGATCATGCATGAACTCGGCCGCATCCTGGTGGAGAATATCCAGGACCCGCGCCTGGAACTGGTCACCATCAGCGGCCTGCGTTTAAATACTGATCTTACTGTTGCCGAGGTCCTGTACACCCACAGCAGGGCCGGCTCCGAGCAAGAGGAGGTCCAGCAGGGACTGGATGCAGCTCGAGGATACATGCGCAGCATGCTGGGCAAACGCATCAAACTCCGCCATGTACCTGAGCTGCGCTTTATCTGGGACAGTTTTTTGGAAGAGACCATCCATGGACCGCCTCTTACCGATACTTGATCGCTGGCAGACTGCGGACTCCTTCCTCTTACTGGCCCACACCAATCCGGATGGGGACGCCATCGGATCACTGTGCGGATTGGCCCATACCCTGACTGCCTGGGGTAAACAGGGACATATCCTCTTGCCGGAAGGTTTGCCGGACCGATTTTCCTGGATTATCCCCCCTTGGCCTGTGGTTTCTTCCCTGCCTGCAGATCATGATCCATGTGTGGTCATCTTGGACTGCGCGGATCTGGAGCGGGTGGGGAAAGACCTGGCCGCCCAGCTCCACGACCGGGATTTGATAAATATCGACCACCATACCGGGAACACAAAGTTCGGGGTCCTGAATTGGGTGGATCCAAGTCTTTCTTCAGTGGGGGAGATGATCGCCCTAGCCGCACGCAGGCTGAGGATTCCCCTGCAAGGATCCCTGGGTGAAGCCTTGTACCTGGCTATAATGGCCGACACCGGATCCTTAAGTTACAGCAATACCACACCGCAGACCCTGCATATCGTATCCGAGATCTTGAGCCTGGGATTGGATCTGAACAATTTTCAGGCCAAATCAAAGCGCCAAGGGCATTTGGCCAAGCTGCATCTGCATGGCCTGGCCCTGCAGAACGTTTCCCTGCGGACCAAGGGCAAAGTCGGCATCATCCGGGCCACCCGGGAAATGATGGAACGTACCGGAGCCGCCCAGGAAGACTGCGACGGGTTAGTTGACTATGTCCGAACCTTGCGGGGAGTGGTCGTCGCGGTCAGTCTGCGGGAAGTTGAGCAGGGAATAAAGTTCAGCCTGCGCTCCTGGGGAGAGGTCAATGTCCAGGCCGTGGCCGCGGATATGGGCGGGGGTGGTCACCCCAACGCAGCCGGAGGTTTGATCAACTCCGGCCTGCCGGAAGCTGAGGAACGGATACTGAAGGCCATCAGGGCCTATGTGGACTAGAAAACAGTGTTCAGCTTTGCCTCCGGCAAATCTGAAATATTTTTTACCCCAAAGCGGGCAAAAAAGGGGAATTTTGCCTGTCTGTTGTTTTGGTAATTGGTACATTCGAATTTGATATTTGTTTCGGATTTCGGATTTCGATATTCGAATTTTATAAACTGAAACCTCAGAGAGAGCTTTTTCCGTTACCTATGCCCCACACACCGTCCCAGCAACACGGCGTTTTGGTCCTGAACAAGCCCCAGGGGCCGACCTCATCCGCTTGTCTTCAAAAGATCAAAAGGCAGCTCGGCCAATCCAAGATCGGCCATGCAGGTACCTTGGACCCTATGGCGACTGGAGTTTTGCTTGTTCTGCTGGGTCAGGGGACAAAATTGGCTCCATATTTAAGTGACGGATGGAAAACCTATCAAGGAACCTTGGAACTGGGTCAAGAAACGGACACCTACGACATGCAGGGGACCCTGACCAGCAAGTCCCCCTGGGAGCATCTCTCTCCGCAGCTGGTCGAACAGGAAGTTTTGGCCTGGCAACAGCTGCACGAACAGATTGTTCCCCCGTACTCGGCGGCCAAACACAAGGGCAAGGCCATGTATTCCCTGGCTCGGGCCGGGAAAGAGGTGCCCATAAAAACCAAGCCGATCTCTATTGACCAAGTCAAGGTATTGCACGTAGACTTGCCTGCAGTCGGTTTTCGCCTGCGGTGTTCAGCCGGCACCTATGTCCGCTCCCTGGCCCACAGCCTGGGGATGCGCTTGGGGTGCGGGGCTGTACTCACCAGCCTGATCCGGGAAGAAAGCGAACCCTTCACCGTGGACCAGGCCCACCCCTTGGACCAGGTTTTGGATGAACCGGAACGCTTTCCGGACAGGATCATCGCCCTGGAAGACTGCCTGCCGCAGTGGTCCAGATTGCACGTAAGCCACATGCAGGCCGAGAAGATCCGTAATGGGACCTGGGTGCCGGCGGATCAGGTTTCGGACTGGCAACCTTCCAGGCCCGGACAACAGACCTTACTTCTGGCCCCCAGCGGCCAAGCCCTGGCCTTGGCCGAGGCCCGGATGCACGCATCCGGCCTTCACTGGGCGGTGTTGCGGGGTCTGTGGGCCAATCGTTGAGGCAGCCGGCTGCAATCCTGTTGAACTCGAAATTAAATTACCAAAGGAGGATGCTGTGGCCCTTACTGTTGAGGACAAAAAAAACATTATTGAAGAGTACAAGCAGCACGAAAATGACACCGGATCCCCGGAGGTCCAGGTAGCTCTGCTGACCAAACGGATCAGTTATCTGACCGAACACTTTAAAGAACACAAGCACGACTACCATTCCCGTAACGGACTGCTCAAGCTGGTCGGCCAACGGCGCAAGCTGCTGAACTACCTGCGGAATAAAGATGTCACCCGCTACCGGGATCTGATCGGCAGACTGAATCTGCGCAAATAAATGTAAAGGGCAAGGAGAAAAGACACACACATGAGAAATCCCTTTCAACCGACACGCCTGACCACCCAGATCAATAACGAGCCCTTTGTCATCGAGACAGGAAGGCTGGCCAACCAGGCCCACGGAAACGTCTGGGTCCAGTGCGGTGATACAGTTGTCCTGGTCACCGCCGTGACCCAGCCTTCAGACCGGGAATTGGACTTTATGCCCTTGATCGTGGAATATCAGGAAATGTCCTATGCCTCTGGCAATATCCCCGGCAGCTATTTCCGGCGAGAGATCGGCCGACCCAGCGAACGGGAGACCCTGGTCTCCCGGCTCATCGACAGGCCCATCCGCCCCCTGTTTCCGGAGGGTTTCCGCCAGGAAGTTCAGATCATGGCCACTGTCCTGTCCGCCGACCCCAAATACGACCCGGATGTCTTGGCTATTACCGGGGCCTCGGCCGCCATGCACCTGTCCAAGATCCCTTTCAACGGCCCCATTGCCGGAGCCAGGATCGGCTATGTGGACAATCAATTTGTCCTCAATCCCAGCCAGGCCGAAATGGAGTTCAGCCAGATCAACCTCATTCTGGCCGCAACTGAAGAGGCCGTGGTTATGGTCGAAGGCGGGGCCGACTTTGCTTCCGAGGAACTCATTGCCGAAGCCATCGCCTGGGGTCACGAACAGATCCAGCCCCTGCTCAACATGCAGCAGGAGCTGCGCAAACAGGCTGGAAGCCCTAAGGTTGAGGTGGCCGAGCCGGAAGCTGATCCAGAGTTGGAGTCTACGGTTCAAGAGTTGGCTGCCGCCAAGCTGCAAGCCGCTTTGACCATCCCGAGCAAGGCCGAACGCAGCGAGGCCATGAAGGCCTTAAAGGATGAACTGAAGAGCGCCATACAGGAACGTTTTCCCGAGGAACCTGAACGTCTGAAAAAAGTCTCGGACATATTCAAAGACCTGGAAGGCGACCTGGTGCGGCGAATGATCAAAGAAGAGGGAACCCGCATCGACGGCCGGGATCTGAAGACAGTCCGCGATCTGGGGATCGAGGTTGGGGCTCTGCCCCGGGTCCACGGGTCATCCATCTTTGCCAGGGGCGAAACCAAAGTCCTGGGCACAGTCACTTTGGGCGGCTCCCAGGATGAACAGCATGTGGAGACCCTGTCTGGGGAAGTCAGCAAGCGGTTCATGCTCCATTATAACTTCCCTCCCTATTGCGTGGGGGAGGTGAAAATGCCCCGCGGCCCCTCCAGGCGGGAAATCGGCCACGGAGCTCTGGCCGAACGGGCCCTCTCCCCGGTTCTGCCTCCGGCTGAGGAATTCCCCTTCACTGTCCGTATCGTGGCCGAGGTCATGGAGAGCAACGGGTCATCGTCCATGGCCACAGTCTGCGCCGGCAGCCTGTCCTTAATGGACGCCGGCGTGCCCGTTTCCTCTCAAGTGGCCGGAATAGCCATGGGCCTTATCCAGGACGGCGAGAACTTTTACATCCTGACCGATATCTTGGGTGATGAAGACCATCTGGGGGATATGGACTTCAAGGTTGCCGGGAGCCGGGATGGCATCACCGCCATCCAGATGGACATCAAGATCTCCGGAATCACATCCGAAGTCCTGAAAAAGGCCCTGTATCAGGCCCGGGAAGCCAGATTGCACATTCTGGAGAGTATGGACAATGTTCTGGACCGGCCGCGTACAGACCTGTCTGAGCACGCTCCGCAGCTCAGAGTGATCGAAGTTCACCCGGATCGGATCAAAGATGTCATCGGTCCCGGAGGCAAAAACATCCGGGCCATTACCAAGGCCACCGGAGCATCCATCGATATCGAGGACAGTGGGAAGATTTCCATCTTTGCTCCGGATCAGGCCACCCTGCAGGAAACCATCGACATGGTCATGTTCTACGACCAGAAGGCGGAACTTGGTAAGACCTACGATGGAAAGGTCAAAAGCATCAAAGACTTTGGGGCTTTTGTAGAAATTCTGCCCGGAGTGGAAGGTATGGTCCATATCTCCCAGATTGATACCGACAGGGTGGAAAACATCCACGACTACCTCAAGCTGGGTGATGAGCTGAAGGTCAAGGTCATTGAGATTGAGGAAAATACGGGCAAAATCCGCCTCAGCCGCAAGGCCGTTCTCCTGGAAGAACAGGGCAAGCCATTTACCATGCCCAGCGGGAAAGGCCCTGGGGGCGGGGGCAAAAAACCGGGCGGCGGTCCACGGAACAAGAATCCCCGGGGGCCACGGAACTCTGGGCCGAAAGACTCGTAAGCCCTGGAGACCGGCTTTCTCAGGTACAGGTTGCTTCTTCGTTCCCAGGGTTTATCCTGTGAGCTTTCTTCCAGTTCACCGGGATCCGCCCTGGGAACGGCTTTTTCTTGTGGCTCCGGCCTCCCTCTTATTACTCTGAAATCAGGGCTTTTTGGTCCTGCTATCCATTTTCAACAATTTCAGTTGATTTGCTCTGTATCTGGATAACGGCAATTTGTGTTCAGTGTTCGGTATTCAGTGTTCAGCATAAGAATTTGAGATACCCTGATATTCCTTGATTTGCGTGTCTGATGCCTCAAAATGTCCCCAAATATGTTTCCAAAGTATCATATCCGCATGGAACACGCCTTCTAAAGCTGAACACTGCGCATGTATTGCAACTGAGCATACATTTTTCCTTCAGTCCCTGGACTAAATACCTTGACTTCCATCGTGCCTCCAATATGGATCAACGCGGCCGAGACATCGGCTGACGTGCACGGGGCCGGTCTGGTTCAGGCCCTGCACAGACTGGCCCCCAATGTTCCTTTGCTGGGCATGGGGGGGGCCAGCATGCGGGCCACCCCTCCTTTTCAGGCCCTGTTCCGGGCCGAAGAGCTGTCCGTGATGGGACTGACTGAAGTCGTATCCGCCCTGCCCCGCATCTGGTCTCTGTATTCCCGAATCAAACAGGCTTTGGCCCGGTACAGGCCCAGCTGTGTGGTCCTTTTGGACGCCCCGGACTTTCATTTCCGATTAGCCAAAATGGCCCATGCCATGGGTATTCCGGTTATCTACTACATCAGCCCTCAAGTCTGGGCCTGGCGGAAATATCGAATCCGTTTTCTGCGCCGCTATGTGCATCAGCTCCTGTGCATCTTCCCCTTTGAGCAGGATTTTTTTTCCCAGCACGGCCTGGAAGTGGCCTTTGTCGGCCATCCCCTGCTGGAGCACATGGATCTGGCCGCCCTGGACCGCATCTGGGAAGTCCCGGAGCGGATTGGTCTTCTGCCAGGCAGCAGGCGCAAAGAAATAGCTGCCCTCTTTCCCCGTTTCGTCCAGGCCGCCAGGATCATTCACCGCCACCGGCCCGGGACCCATTTCGTCCTTTTTCCGGCCCACCACGTGAGCCGGAGTGAGCTTGCATCTTTTTGGCCTCCGAACCTCCCGTGCACGGTGGCCACTTTTGCCGACCGCTACGCAGAACTCAAAGCCTGCAGCTTGGTTATGAGCGCCTCCGGGACTGCAACTCTGGAATGCGCAATCCTGGGCCTGCCCACCCTGGTCGCCTATCGCATGTCCTGGCTGAGCTACACCATTGCCAGCCAAATGGTCGATGTCCCCTATATCAGCATGCCCAATCTCATCTTGAACCAGGGCCTCTTTCCGGAATATATTCAAAATAGGGTCCGGGGTGGGATCCTGGCTGCCCAGGTTGTCGACTGGCTGGACCATCCGTATAAAAGGCATGAAATTCAAACCGCCCTGCGGGCCGTTCGGGCTCAGCTCGGGGCCCATACAGCATCAAGCACTGCAGCCAGGCTGATCCTGGATGCCGCCCATGGGTAGTATATTTTCATGATGTTTGCATGACATAAGTAACTCATCACAATACAGACCAAAAGGCTCAATTATGACCAGGGTTCCATTCGGGGTCATCGGGGTTGGACACTTGGGGGCCATCCACGCCAGACTGGCCTCCTCCCTGCCGGAACTTGATTTGCTGGGAGTCTACGATGTGGACTCCAGCCGGTGTCAGGAAGTGGCCGCAGCTTGCAGTTGCCAAGCATTTTCTTCCCTGCCTAGGCTTTTGGATCAGGCCCAGGCCGTAGCCGTGGTGGTCCCCACAGACCAGCACTACCCAGTGGCCGCGCAGGCTGTGGATCATAGCTGCCACCTTTTTGTGGAAAAACCCATCACCACCCATTCGCAACAGGCCGCAGATCTTATAGCTCGATGCGATCAAGCCGGGCTCATCTTGCAGGTCGGACATATCGAACGGTTTAATCCCGCCTTCCAAGCCCTGGCCGGTTACTCTCTGGAACCCTTGTTCATCGAATCCCACCGTTTGAGTCAATTCAACCCTCGGGGGCTGGATGTCAGCGTGGTCTTGGATCTCATGATCCACGATATCGACATCGTCCTTTCCCTGATCCCCTCCCCCCTGGAGTCCATTCAGGCCTGCGGGGTGGGTGTGGTTTCCGGAAATGAGGACATAGCAAACGCCCGCCTGGAATTTACCAACGGGGCCGTGGCCAATTTGACCGCCAGCCGGATATCGGCCAAAGACATGCGTAAAATGCGTCTTTTTCAAGGCAAGGCCTACCTGGCTATTGACTTCTTAGAGCATAAAACGGAAATCCTGCATCTGGACCAAGCCCCTGTCCCTGCAGACCAGGCTTCGACCTGTATCGGCAATATCGGTATCGGCGAACAAACACAATCCATTTATCTGCATACCCCGCAGCCGGGCTCGGCCAATGCCCTGGAACAGGAGCTGAAAAGCTTTGCCCGCAGCATAACCGCCAAAACCCGTCCGGTGGTCAGCGGTCAAGATGGGCTTCGGGCCCTGCAGGCGGCCGAAATCATTCTCAGGGAGATGCAACAACGTCATAAACTGGCCACAAAAAAGGCCGGGCTGTAGCCAGCCCGGCCTTTCCTATAGCTGAGACTCGGGGTCATTTCCTATTTCTTCTTCATAAGATATTCAAAGAATTCGCTGTCCGGTGCCAAAACCAAATCGGAGTTTTGTCCAAAACCGGTCCTGTAAGCTTCCAGGCTGCGGGTGAAGGCGTAAAACTCAGGATCCTGCCCATAGGCCTGGCCGTAAATCTTGGTCGCTTCAGCGTCTCCTTGACCACGCATGGTCTGGGCCTTACGTTCAGCCTCGGCCAGCATGATGGAGCGGTCCTTGTCCGCCTCAGCCCTGATCTTGGCTGCTTCCTCCTCTCCTTCGGAGCGGTATTGTTTGGCCTCCCGCTCCCGTTCCGATTCCATGCGGGCAAAGATAGCCTTCTGGTTCTCTGTGGGCAGATCAGTACGCTTGACCCGCACATCCCAGACTCGAATCCCATAGGGCTTGAGATCCCTTTTTGTGGTCTCCAGGACTTGGTCCATGATTTCCGCCCGCTTGGTGGATACGATTTCACTCAATGTATACCGGCCCAATGCCACCCGCAATTCGGAATATACGATGTCGTCCAGCCTGGATGTCCCCGCCTCCACAGTCCGGGCCGTTCGATAGAAGAGGAGGGGATCTTCAATCCTCCAGCGGGCATAATTGTCCACCACCAGGGTCTTCTTATCCTTGGTAATGACCTCGGCCGGTTCGGCGTCGTATTCCAGAATCCGGCTGTCAAACTTGACTACATCCTGGACAAAGGGGAGCTTGAAATGCAGACCGGGACCAACCGTATCCCCCACCGGCTTCCCCAGTTGCAAAACCACTCCTTGTTCAATCTCATCCACAGTATAAAAGGTCTGGCTGATGCCGATCAGCAAAAGGACCAGAACCACTGCCACTGCTATAGGCGATTTCTGTACTGCCATAACGTATAGTATCCTTTTTCATTCGTCCCAACGTATTAATTGCCTTGTCCTTCCTGACTGCCCCGGACCCTGTTTTGCAGCTGATCCAGGGGTAGATAAGGGACCACGGATCCGGCCGACTGTTCTGAGAGGAGATAGGTGCTCCGGACCTGATTCAAAACCGATTCCATGGCCTCCAGATACAGCCGTTGTCTGGTCACTTCTGTGGCTTGCTTGTATTCAGCCAAAAGCTTTTCAAAGCGGACGCTGTCTCCCTTGGCTTGGCGCACTTTTGTTTCCTTATAGGCCTCAGCCTCGTTGAGGATAGTAGCTACTTTTCCCCGGGCTTCAGGCAGGATCTGATTGCGATAACCCATGGACCGGTTGATAAGCTTGCTCTTGTCTTCCCGGGCACTGGCCACGTCTTTAAAGGCATCGGAGACTTGCTGGGGGGGGTGGACGTCTTGCAGCTTGACCGCCGTGACCCGGATACCACTGTCATAGGAGTCCAAGATGCGCTGCAGAATCTCTTTGGTCTGGCTTTGGACCTCGAATTTTTCAGCCGTAAGTACGGCATCGATCCGATTGCTGCCGATCACGTCCCGCATGGAGGCCTCGGCCGCATCCTTGACCGTCTTTTGCTGTTGCTGGATATTAAACAGGTAATTCTGGGCTTCCTTGATCTGGTACTGAACGATGAACTGGACATTGACCAGATTCTCGTCCCCGGTCAGCATCAAAGACTCTTCCGGAACTTCCCGGAACCCGGACAATCCCATCCCGGCCCCGGAGGCCCGGCTGCGGAACCCGATTTCCACCCGCTTGACCTCGGTCACCTTGGGGGTCTTCACCGATTCAATTGGGGTAGGCAGGTGGTAATGAGGACCGGACTGGGTGGTCCGGGTGTAGGCCCCAAAACGCTGTACCACACCCACTTCATCGGGGCGGACGATGTAAAAACCGCTGGCCAGCCAGAGCAGGATGACCAGGGCGATGACCAGTTTGATAACAGGTGACTTAAAATTTCCGAAGTTTTGAAATTTACGCATGAACTCGCCAAGATCAGGAGGAGTGGCCCGTCCGCCACCGCCTCCTCCCTTGGATTGCCGCTGCTTCTTTTCTTGCAGTTTTTCCCAATCCCAATTCATGATGTGTATGGACCTTACTTAAAGATTGCATTCCATCCGGGTCTGACTCAAGGTTGCCCGGCGGGCCAAAATACCCTAACCTCTGGACGCAGTTTTTCGTCTGCTTCGACTGCTTTAGAAAATTTTTTAAGGAGTGCCTATGCGGCCGATCACCCCGGAAGTCTTCCGCGCCTATGATATTCGCGGAGTTGTGGATCAGGATTTTGATCCCGAGTGGGTTGAAACCCTGGGTAGGGCCTGTGGGACATACTTTATTGAAAACGGCCACCTGCAAGCGGTCGTGGGCCGGGATTGCCGGCACAGCTCCCCGTCCTACCAGCAATCCATGGTTATGGGGCTGATGGAAACCGGAATGGACGTCACCGTTTTGCCCATGGTGCCTACTCCTGTTTTGTATTATGCAATCAGAACCCTGCACCGTCAAGCCGGAGCCATGATCACTGCCAGCCACAATCCCCCGGAATACAACGGATTTAAGATCTGGTCGGGAACAAACACCATCCACTCCCAGGAAATCCAGCGAATCTATGAAATAATGCATTCCGGGCAATTCGCTCAGGGCCAGGGGGTAGTCAGTGAGTTTGACATTATTCCCCAGTATATCAGCGATCTAAGTTCTCAGACCAAACTTTCAAAGCCGGTGCGGGTAGTGGTGGATGGGGGGAACGGTTCAGCCGGGGAAATCTGTGTTCGGCTTTTGAACCGAATCGGGGCCGAGGCTATTCCCTTGTACTGTCGACCGGACCCGGACTTCCCCAACCACCATCCCGATCCCACTGTGGCTGAAAATATTCAGGATCTGCAAGCCAAGGTTTTGGCAGAAAGGGCTGATTTGGGCCTTGGCCTGGACGGGGACGGGGACCGGATCGGAGTAGTGGACGAGACTGGAGAAATCATGTATGGGGACCGCTTGCTGGCTGTGTTTTCCCGCCATCTGCTGCAAAGAAAGCCCAAAGCCCGGATCCTGGCTGAAGTCAAGTGCTCTCACCTCCTCTTTCAAGACATCGCCCGGCATGGGGGCAACCCGGAGATGTGCAAGACCGGCCATTCCCTGATCAAGGCCAGGATGCAGGAAACCGGAGCCCTGCTGGCCGGGGAAATGAGCGGTCATATGTTTTTTGCCGACCGCTACTACGGTTTCGACGACGCCCTCTACGCAGCCCTGCGGCTGGTGGAGATCCTGGAGACCGAAAACAAACCCCTGTCCAAACTCCTTGACGATTGGCCGCATACGGCCTGCACCCCGGAAATACGCCTGGACTGCCCGGATGCCTTCAAATTTGAGATCGTGGATCGGGCCAAACGATATTTCACACCCCAAGCAGACGAATACCGTGTTATCGATGTGGACGGAGTGCGTTTGGATTTCGGCGACGGCTGGGGTCTGGTCCGGGCTTCAAACACCCAGCCCGTCCTGGTCCTCCGCTTTGAGGCCGAGAACGAAAAGCGCCTGCTGGAAATCAGAGAGTTTGTGGAAACGCCCCTGCATAGCTGGATAGCGGAGTCGGCTCACGCATAGCTTTGGGCCAAAAAGAATATGTTGGATTTGCCGGAGGTAAATCTAACTCTACCTTTCAATCTCACCCAACGAGCACAAGCAATGGATACAGAAACACAAAGTGTAATTACTCTATTTACCGACGGAGCCTGCCTGGGAAATCCCGGTCCCGGCGGCTGGGCAGTAATCATCGATAGCTCGGGAAAACGAAAAGAGCTCTCCGGAGGATGGGCCGGGACTACCAATAACCGCATGGAGCTCAAGGCTGTTATTGAAGGGCTCAAGTCCCTGCTCCACCCCAGTCGGGTGCATATTGTCACCGACTCCAGATACATACATGACGCTTTGGTCCAGGGATGGCTACGGCGCTGGCAAAGCAATGGATGGAAGACAGCTGCTAAAAGTGCGGTCAAAAACCAGGATTTATGGAAAGAGCTGGCAGACTTGATTAAAGTACACGAGGTATCCATTGAATGGACCAGAGGCCACCAAGGGCATACGGAGAATGAGCGCTGCGATCAGCTGGCCCGGAGAGCGGCAGGAAAACCCCGACTAACATTGGACCCTAGCAATTGATGGAGGATGCTGCGTGCCCCCTTTGGACTTCAGTAAGCTGCAAGAAAAGATAGGATATACATTTACCAACCAGTCTCTTTTGCACCAAGCCTTGACTCACAGTTCCTACGCCAACGAATTCGACACCTCCCTGGCCCATAATGAACGTTTGGAGTTTTTAGGAGATGCGGTCCTGGAGCTCAGTGTCTCGGAAACCCTGTATTCCCGTTTCCCTCAGGTCAGAGAAGGCATTTTGACCAATATGCGCTCCAAGCTCGTCAGCGAGCCCACCCTGGCTCGCCTGGCCCGGAGACTGCACCTGGGTCAATTTCTGTTTCTGGGCAAAGGAGAGGAGAGACAAGGGGGCAGGGATAGGGACGCCGTGCTTTGTGACGCCTTGGAATCCCTGTTTGGGGCTATCTTCTTAGACAGCGGCTACAGTACGACCCGGGAGGTGATCGTCGAACTTTTCCGCCCCCTTTGGCCGGCCCACCTGCCCCAAGAACGTACAAAGGACTTCAAGAGCCGCTTGCAGGAACTGACCCAAAAACAATTCCAGGCCCGCCCCACCTATTCCCTGATCGACAGCCAGGGACCAGAACACGCCAAAATATACACCGTGGAGCTCACCCTGCCCAACGGCTCAACCTGCCTGGCCTCATCCACCAGCATGAAAAAAGCGGAACAGTGCGCTGCTGAACAGGCCCTGAAAGAACTCAGCGGAAATGAAGAATCCGAAATTTAATCATTGAAACCGGCCACCGTGTTCTCCACCGCATCGATAGCTTGTCTGGGCGTGGACGCTCCGGCGGTAATTCCTACCCGTCTGGCCCGGCCCAATTCCTCAGCGGGGAGATCCCGGACACTTTCAATATGAATGCTGGGCACCCCCTGGGCCTGGACCACCTTGGCCAGGCGCCTGGTATTGCCGCTGGAATAACCGCCCACCACCAGCATGATATCCACTTCACGCGAGATGCGCATGGCCTCTTCCTGCCGCTGCCTGGTTGCGTCACAGATGGTATCCAAAACTGGAAAACCGGTCCCCAGACGCTTTTCCAGACGCTGAACCACAGTCTGAAATTCAGTCCGATCCTGAGTGGTCTGGGCGGCCAGGAAGTAGGATCGTCCCGGCTCCAAATCCAGGCTCTCCACCATATCCACATGTTCAATGACCTGGGCCTGGGCAGCGGCATAGCTCAGCAATCCAGCTACCTCCGGATGATCCGGCTCCCCGAACAACAAAAGACACCGCCCGTTTTGGGTTTGATCGCCAATAAGCATCTGGGCCTTCTTCACCTTTGGACATGTAGCATCCACAATGCGTACCCCCCGAGTATGCAGTTCGTTTTTCACCTCCAGGGGAACGCCGTGAGCCCGAATGACAATGCAGCTGCCCTCAGGCACATCCTGAACTGAATTGATCTGGGTGACACCCTGCTGAGCATACTCCTGCAAAACCTGCGGGTTGTGAATAATGGGGCCCAAGGTGCATATCTGCTCATGGCAGGTGTTTTCAGCCAGAAC
>CAZUER010000080.1:0-18636 GCA_964619345.1 uncultured Desulfohalobiaceae bacterium | reverse complement strand
CTTTGAGATTTTTGGATCCCATCACCGCCCCCAGGCCACAACGTCCTGCGGCCCTGGCATGCGGCCCATCATGCATAATACAAGCCAGAGGAACCTGTTTCTCCCCTGCCGGCCCGATAACCGCTGCCTGGATCCCCTTTCCCCATTTTTCCGTCAGCATAGCAGAGGATGCAAAGGTGTCTTTGCCCCATACCTCTCTGGCATCGTGGATCTGGAGACCGTCTCCGCTGACAAGCAGATACACTGGATCCTGGGCCCGGCCTTGAATGATCACTCCTGACCACCCCGTCTTGGCCAGCTCCGTTCCCCATCTGCCGCCCACGTCGCTCTCGGCAAAAAGACCAGTCAGGGGAGACTTGGCCACAATACTGTGCCGGCCGCTGCAAGGAAATCCTGTACCAGTCAAGGGGCCGATGGAAAAAATAAGGGTATTCTCCGGACCCAGGGGATCAGTCTGCGGGCCGGTAGTGTCATATAGCATTTTGGCTCCTATTCCGCTTCCCCCCAGGTAGGCCCGTTGCTCTTCCTTTGGAATCTCACGTGTGCCCACCTTGCCTGTCGAGAGATCGACCTCCAAAAAAAGCATGGTGTTCTCCTTGCCTGGAAGCATTTTGCTAAGCAATGCTCAGCGATTGGGCATTGCTGTGGGCAAAGACATCAAGTTTTTCAAATTTTGAACTTTTTTTCAGAAAGTAAAGCGGCAACATCTTACCGGGAATGCGAGTTTCTGGCCGAAATAAAAAATGGGGCCGGGGAAATTCCCGACCCCTTCAAACCGGGCATAGCTGGAGCTTTACTGCACATCCTGGAAATCACCAGACATCTGCCTGGCCAAAGAGGGCGAAAGCTCTTTCGCCCCTTGACCAGCTTTATCTGCAGAGCAAACCAGCGGCTCTCACCTTCAGGGACAACAGAGAACCATTATCGGTTACTCCTGGATCAAACCCTGCTCCACCAGGTACTCATGGGCCACTTCCCGGGGTTGCATCTGCTCGATGTCCACCTTGGCATTGAGCTCCTGCCAGACCGACTGGGCTTCAGCCACCAGATCCGGAGTGGCTGCCTGATCCCCGCCGGGGAAGGAGCCGACCAGCTCCAGGAGAATGTCCTCCACCTCCGGGTACTCCTCCAGGACCTCATCCCGGATGCAGGGAGCCAGGTCATAGGGCGGGAAGAAGGACTTGTCGTCCTTGAGCACAACCCAGTTGTTTTCGGCAATGGCCGCATCAGTGCCAAATACCATGCCCACCTTGGCCTGCTTGTTCTTCAATCCGAGGATGGAGGCCCCTGGGGCACCAGTCTTCAGATGGGACTCGGGGATATGGAAATCGTAGTGCTCTTCCAGGGCCGGCAGCCCGTCCGGCCGGGTGGAAAACTCAAAATCGACGAAGGTGGAGACCTTGCCGTCGTTTTTGCGGCAGTAGGCCGCAAAGTCGGACAGGGAATCC
Source organism: uncultured Desulfohalobiaceae bacterium (assembly GCA_964619345.1). Classification (GTDB taxonomy): domain Bacteria; phylum Desulfobacterota; class Desulfovibrionia; order Desulfovibrionales; family Desulfothermaceae; genus Desulfovermiculus. The sequence goes on along the minus strand of CAZUER010000080.1, from coordinate 17,188 downwards.
AGACCGTTCGCGTCGGCAAAGTCCTGCCAGCAGGCCAGGGCGTAGGTGTTGTTGTTCCAGATTGGATGCAGCCAGGTGTATCCGTTTTTCTTATCCATCTTCTTCACCTGTTTGAAGACATCCATGTGACCCATCTCCGGGGTATACTCGTTCTTCAGATGGGTCATCCAGGCAGTGCCGGTGTACTCGGCGCAAATCTCCAGGTCCCCGGACTCCAGGCCCCCACGCAGGGCCATGGAGGTCAGATCGGCCTTGAGATCCACCTCGAAGCCTCGATCCTCCAGGATCTGTTTCATCATCTGACCCACGATGTATTGTTCGGTAAAATTTTTACATCCCACCACAACTTCCTTTTTGGCCATGGCCAAACCGGCCGTGCCTGCGACCAAAAAGGCGACCACACACGCCCAGACCAAAGTTTTATTCATCAAGCGCCACATAAACAACCTCCTGGTTTAAGGTTTGGATCATCTTTCAATCTTCAGCCCGCGGGGAGTCATCCAATCCTCCACTTTCTCCAGAATAAAGCCCAGAATAATGGCCATGGCCGCAGTTGGAGCGGCCCCCTGCAGGATGATCAGGGTTTCCCGGGCAAAGACCCCGGTCAAGGTGATCTTGCCCAGACCGGCCCCGCCTACCAGCACAGCCAGCTCGGCGGTGCCCACGGTAATGACTGTGGACACCCGGATTCCGGTCATAATCACCGGCCGGGCCAGAGGAAGCTCAATCCTGCGGGCAATCTGGCTGCGGCTCATGCCCATCCCTTTGGCCGCTTCAATAATGGCCGGGTCAATATTCTTGATGCTGGTGTAGGAGTTGCGGACAATGGGCAAAAGGCCGTAAATAAAAAGGGCCACGATGGCAGACTGGAACCCGAACCCCAGGATGGGAGCCATGATGGCAATAACAGCCAGGCTGGGGATGGTCTGCCCGATATTGGCCCCTCCGATAACCGGCACAGCAAGCCGAGTCAGCCCCGGTCTGGTAACCAGGACGCCCAGGGGCACGCCAATGATGCTGCCGATGAGAACAGCCACCACCACCATTTCCAGATGGGACCAGCTGCAATAAAAAATCTGCTCCCAGGTGAAGGTGGAGTAGATGCCCACCTTGCCCAGGCTGGTGACCCAGATGGTAACGCCCAGGAGGACTACGAGGAAAGTTATGAGCACGGCTTCGCGTTTTAACTTCATAATGTCCCTCTTGATTGATCAGCCTCGCTCAAAGCCCGCTGGATATCGGAAAAAGTGAGCACTCCCTGCAGGCAGTTATCGTGATCCAGCATAGCCAGGATATTCCGCTCGCCGCTGAGCATGACCGATAAGGCTTCGTCCAGGACGGTATCCATAGAGGCCACAGCCCGGACATGCTGGAGGTGCTCGGAAACCTGACCGGAATCGGCCTCCTGCAGATTGACGAACCCGACAAAGGTCCCATCTTCCTTGGCTACCGGGATCTCATCCTTTTCGTGCTCAGGACCGACCCGTCTTTTGAGCTCCTCCACCGTCTCTGTTGCCTGAGCCATGAACACGGCCTTGCGCATGACCGCCTTGGCCCGGATCAGCTGCAGCCCCTTCAGGGCCCTGTCCCGGCCGACAAAACCGGAGACGAACTCGTTCTGGGGATTGAACAGGATATTGAACGGGGTATCGAACTGAATGAGCTTTCCCCCATTCATGAGGGCAATCTTATCCCCCATCTTAATGGCCTCGTAGATGTCGTGGGTGACAAAGACGATGGTTTTCTTAATGTCCTGCTGAATCTTTAAAAACTCGTTCTGCAGATCCACCCGGGTTATGGGATCGATAGCCCCAAAGGGCTCATCCATAAGGAGATATTCCGGGTCTGCTCCCAGGGCCCGGGCCACGCCCACCCTCTGCCGCTGGCCACCGGACAGCTCTTTGGGATAGCGGTCCATGAACTCTTTGGGGGTTAGCTTGACCATTTCCAGCAGCTTGGCCGCCCTCTCCCTGCGCTTGGCTTTGGACCAGCCCCGGAGCTCCGGCACGACCTCGATGTTTTCAGCTACGGTCAAGTGCGGAAACAGGCCGATCTCCTGAATGGCATACCCGATCTGCATGCGCAGCTCGGTGTCTGCAAAGTGCAATATGTCTTTTCCGTCAATGAGAATCTTGCCTCTGGTCAAGGGTACAAGGCGGTTGATCATCTTCATGGTCGTGGTCTTGCCGCACCCGGACGGCCCTAGCAGGACACAGAGCTCTCCCTGCTCTACGGTGAAGCTCACATCATCTACCGCCGTGGTCCCATCGTCGAAGATTTTGGTTACCTGCTCCAGCTCTATCATGATGCATCAGCTCCTTTTCAGGCCCCGCGGCGTGATCCACCGCTCAAGCAAAGTCATGAACCCATCAATAATGAGGGCAAAAATGGACACTGTCACGCCTCCAATAACTATGAGGTCATACCGGGCGGTGCGCAGGCCGCGGAATATAGGCACGCCTAGACCTCCGGCTCCAATCAGGGCGGCGATGGCCGCGATCCCGATAAGCAGGACAATGGAGTTGCGCAGACCGGCCAAGATGACAGGCAAGGCCAGGGGCAGCTCCACCTTGAACAGGATCTGCCAGTTGCTCATGCCCATGCCCCGGCCGGCCTCAATCATATGCGGGTCCACCGATTTGATGGCTACGTGGGTGTTGCGGAGAATAGGGAGCTGGCCGTAGACAATGAGAGCTATCACCGCCGGCAGAAATCCAATCGCGGACAGGCCCAGACCACCCAGGATGAGCATAAGCAGGCCAAAAAGGGCCATACTGGGAATAGTCATCACAATCTCGGCCAGATAGAGCACACTGTCAGCCAGGGCCTCTCTCCCGGGCACGGAAATAAATACCCCGACGATCACTCCGATCACCAGGGCAATGGACAGGGCCACTCCGATAATCATCAGATGGTCCACCGCCCAGGTGACGACCATGTCCGGATTCTTCATCAAGTAATCCCAAGCTCTGATCATTGTCTTCCATCCTTTTGATGAGGCCTGTTAAGGACAGCGCGTGGACGTAAATATTCAGCCCCCTGAACGGATACGAGTGCAATCATCCAACCTGAACGATTGTGGGTAGAAACAATCGCCAGCTTTGAGTCTTACGGATACAGAAAATTCCAGGTTGAACATGGAAATAGGATGAGAATTTCTCATTGGAACTGCAGAAAATATCTTGCCTCCCTCTATATAAAAGAGATAATAGAATATTATATATTTTTACCAACAAACAATAACTTTTGTCAATCGCATTTCATGCTTTTCTCTTCAAACCAAAGTTGGAGAGGCATACTTAGATTCCTAGACACTCCACCATCCGCCTCTCCCCGGCCGGACGCAGGCCGAACTCTTCTCCAGCCAGCAGCAGGGTGTGCACCACGTCCCGGGCATAGCCCCGGGAACAGGTAAAGACAAAGCCGGGCATGATCGGATCAGTACGTAATACAACAATCTGACAAGGCACATGAGCCAGCGGCCCCTGGATCAGGCCGGGAAGGTCCCGGCCAGGATCGGACAAATCCAGGTTGGTTACCTTTTCCGAGACCGCCAGCGACCTGGGGCCTACCACAGCCAGACAGAGGGTGTTTTCCCGTATATCCGTATAGGCGGTCTCCTCGGGCATGCCCTGCCCGTTCGCCATCAGATGCCAGATTGCGGCCTGGGTTCGATTCATCCGGTTCACAAGAACGTTCTCCCCTAATATGCACATCCCGGGACTTTCAGGGACATCCAGATCGCAGGGCCGGTATTGAGTAAGATCCCGGTCCTGCAGATCCCACCTGGGCAGGTGGGAGAGGTCTATGAGCCAGGGGCCGTCCTTTTCATCTGCGTACTCCAAGACCACCGTCCATCCATCTCGCTCTTCGCTTTGTACCGGCGAAGCGTCAAAGCGGACCGGGGAAATTCTGTATACTTGGGACATGGTAAAATACCTTTATACACCGCGGAATACACAGACTACACTGAAAATGGAATATTTTTCTGAAAACCATTCTCCTTCATTCCGTGTATTCCGAATGTTCCGTGGTCAAATCACCGAGGACATTTTTAGTTCAGAGCTTCATCCGTTCACCCTTGGGATCATAGAAGGGCATTTTGGTCACAGTCGCGTACTGCAGCTCGCCTTTGCATTCATTTTCATATACAGCCAGCCTGGTCCCTTCCGGGGCATAAGGACCTTCCACCAGGGCCATGCCGATGACGGCTCCCACTGTTTGGCTGTGGCGAATGGTTCCGATGTAACCGATGACCCGGCCATCCACGATCACACATCCATCGCCAGGGACATGCTCGGCCTTCTCCATTTGGATGCCCACCAGCTTGAGCCGGCTCAGATCGCTCTCGGACTGGACCAGGGCATCCGCGCCTACAGGGGTGATGTCCTTGTTTCTGGCCCACAGAAAGCCCAGGCCCAGATCCAGAAGATTGGTCCGCTGCTCCGACTCCTGGCCCAGAATGACGTGTCCCTTTTCCACACGCAGGATATTCTGAGCCTCCACTCCGTAGGGCTTAATTCCCATATCCTTTCCGGCCTCAGCCAGCACCTCACAGACAGCCGGCATATATGATGCCGCCACATGCAGCTCATAAGACAGCTCGCCCACAAAGCCTAAGCGCATGGCCCGGACCGGAATCCCGCCCTGCATATTGAAATCCATCCAGTGGGCAAAGGGAAAGGCCTGGTTGGAGATGTCAGCTTCAGTTACCCTTTGCAGCACATCCCTGGCCCTGGGTCCGGCCAGGTTGATGACCCCGATGCCGTCGGTCAGATTAACCAGATGGAAATCCCAGTCCTCATGCCGGGTATGATAGCGGATCCACTCCGAGGTGGCCCCGGCCCGGCCGGTGGAGGTGGTGAACATATAGTCGTCCTCTCCCACCTGCCAGACCACTCCGTCGTCGATCACACACCCGTCGAGGTTGCACATGGCCGAGTACTTGATCCGCCCGGGCTGGATCCTGGACATATCCCCTACATAGACCCGCTGCAGGGCCGTGAGGGCATCCGGGCCGTGGATGCGGAATGTCCCCAGGGTGGAGGCGTCCAGCATGCCCACATTGCTGCGGACATTGGCTACCTCCGGTCCAACGTCCAGATCCGGAGAAAAATACCTGGCCCTTTTCCACACCCCGGCCCGCCGAAAGACACCGCCTTCCCGAACCTGGATGTCGTGAATTGGAGTCAGCTTGGTCATTTCATGCGAGGTCCCGGCATAGGTGGCCAGAGGTACAGGAGCCAGGGGCGGACGGACTGTTGTCGGCCGCAGATCGGCAAACGGCTCTGCTTTCAGCTTGGCCACCAGCAGGGGCAGATTATGACCCGGAATGCCCCCCTGACCGGGGCCGGTCCCGGCGGAGGTGAAGCGTTTGATGAGCTCCGGAACATCGAAGCCCTGGGCCAGGGCCTGCTTGATGTTTTTTACGCTCACGTCTTCATCAAAGCAGATAAAGCTCTTGCGCCCGGATACCGGGGCGGTCACCAGCTTGGAACCCCATTCCGGACCCGGAAGACTGTGCATGGCCTCTCTGGCTGCGGTCACCTTCTGCCCGCAGTCCAAGCCGCAGGCGGCTGCAGCCTGCAAACCGGCCAAACGTCCCGAGGACTCGATGCTCCCGGAGTCGTTCAGACCCCAAAGCCGGCCGGCCGGGAAAATTCCTTCTGGGTATTCCACAGGCAAGAAGTATCCGGTGTGTTGTTCAAACTCGAATCTGGTCTGGACCAGGCTTAAGGGGTCGGTCACCGGGGTCAGCCCGGCGGAAGCCACCAGCAGATCGCAGGCCAGATCCCGGGTCACGGTCCCGTCAACAGTGCTCAAACGCACTCCAGCCAGTGTTGGCCGACCCAGGGCTTCCTGGGCCACCCAGCCGGGATAGAAGGGAATCCTGCGTTCCTTCAGGCCTTGCAGGAGCTTGTCGTCCTGGCCCTCATCCCTGCAGTCGGCCACGGCCAAAACATGAAGGCCCAGATCAAAGAGATCCAGGGCCGCTTCCAGACCCAGATCGTGACCCACGCAGAACACGGCCCGCTCCCCGGGCAGGATCCCGTAAGTGCGGGCCAGACGGTGGGCGCAGGCCACCTGCATCACCCCGGGCCGTTCGTTGTTTTCAAACAGAAGGGGCCGTTCCCGGCAGCCGGTGGCTACCACAACGCTCTTGGCCCGGATCTCGATATAGCGCTGATCGAAGCTGTCCTTGGGCCCGCCCTGCTGAAAGGCGGTGATCAGGTTGTCGGTGTAGGCCCCGACCATGCAGGTCTGGGTGAAAACCCGGATATTGTCCTTTTCTCTGACCTGGGCGGCCAGATCCCGGGACCGCCAGTGCAGGGGCTGCCCCTGGGATGAGGCAGCGGCCCGGTAGTCGAAAAATCCCCCCAGCCAGGGCCGGGCCTCCAGAAGGATGACCCGCAGCCCCTGATCCGCCGCCTGCAGGGCGGCACACATCCCGGCCGGCCCTCCGCCGATGACGCAGACATCCGCCCCGGGATAGAGCTCGTCGTACATCCCGGACAGCTCCAGATGCGGATCCAGGCGGCCCAGTCCGGCCGCCCGGCGGACCATCTTCATGGCCAGGGGCCAGACCTTGGCCGGCTTGTGCAGGCATTGGTAATAAAATCCGGCCGGCATGCACCAGTCCAGACGGTCCATAATCCCCATCATATCCCGGTTTGCCGAGCCCTTGACGTTTTGCTCCCTGACCCTTTGTTTGTCCCGGAGTTGGGTGGTCTCGGTACGCACATTGGGGATGCCGTCCACCTCCATCATGGTGTTGCTGCATTCCCCGTCCAGACTGTAGAGGCCCCGGGGCCGGTGGTACTTCAGGCTGCGGGTGAAGATGCGCACCCCGTTGGCAAACAGGGCTGTAGCCAAGCTGTCCCCTGCAACCCCAAACCAGGAAGTGTCTTTATAGACAAAAGGCACGGCCGCACGGGGATCGACCCGCAGGGTGGGCAAGCTGGTCAGCCGTTTCATGTTCGCGCCTCCGGATTTTCCACTTCCTGATTGGTCAGCGTGTCCCGGAAAGTAGTGAACCAGCTCCCGCATCCGTCCCGGTGGTACCACCATTCCTTCTGCACGCCGGCCGTGCAGGTGTTCATATGCACGTATTCGGCCCACTGCCTGGGGCTTTTTTCCTGGCCCCAGGGGTAGGGCCCCTTGTCCTCTCCGCCGTAGCGGAATTCGTATCCGTTTCGTCTGCCGCAGATAGGGCAGGTGAGCATCAAAGACATGGGTAACCTCTGGTTTCAGTGTTCAGTGTTCGGTGTTCAGTGTTCAGCAAGAAAAGAATCATAAGCCATCATCATTCATGCTGAACCCTGAACACTGAACACTCCGCTTCTTCTGACCACAGACCACCGGTTACAGACCACGGACCACAGACTACGGACCACCGGCCACCGCATTAATTATCCGGCGTATAGTTGACCAGGGCCGCTGTCTCGCCCATGAGCTTGTGCTGCTCATAGCGCCGGAAGGTAAAAGGCTTGAGCCGCTCTGGGCACTCATTTGTGGCCATATACTCGGCCATGTGCCGGCCGGTGGCTGTGCAGGACTTGAAGCCAAAGTACCCCCAACCACAGTTCATAAAGAACCCGTCCAGGGGGTCGTTGCCGTCCATAATCGGGGCCATGTCCGGAGTCATGTCCGCCAGCCCGCCCCAGGCCCGCATGAACTTCACTCCCCGCAGGCAGGGCAAGAACTCGGTCAAGGCCTCGGCCTGATGCTTGATGTATCCGGCTGTGACCTGGGTGGTGTAGTTGGGCCAGGGATCCATATGCGCCCCGGTAGCTATCTCGCCCTTCAACGTCTGATTGCAGTACACATGGTAGGCTCCGGAGGAGACCACATGGTTTAAAAGGGGTTTTAATGGCTGGGTAACCATAGCCTGAATGGTGAGCACGCTGATGGGCAGCTTCAGGCCCAGCATGTGGGAGATGATACCGGATGAATAGCCGCCGGCCGAGACTAAGACCCTGGGCGTGGAAATATTTCCCCGGGAGGTCTGCACTCTAGTCACCTTACCCTGGCTGGTGGTAATCCTTTCAGCTTCCGTCTGCTGCAGGATGTCCACTCCCAGCCCGGCCGCGCCCTTGGCCAGGCCCCAGACCACGGCGTCGTGGCGCAGGATCCCTCCGGGAGGATGATACATGGACCCGTGTATGGGATGGGTGATGTCCTGGGACAGGTTCAAAGGCGGTACCAGCTCCTTGGTCTGCTTGGCGTCCAGAACATGGCTTTCCACCCCCAGGAACTGGGCTGTGGACACGTTCATCCGGGCCGCCTTCATGGCCGCCTCGCTGTGCATCAGATTCACGTTCCCGCAGTTGTTGAACATCAGATTGAAGTCCAGCTCCTTGGTCAGCTGGGGCCACAGATCCAAGGCCTCCTTGTACAGGGGCACGTTTTCCTGAGTCCTCTGGTTGGCCCGGACAATGGCCGTATTCCGCCCCGCCCCGCCGAACCCGATAAAGCGCTTCTCCACTACAGCTATATTACGCATGCCGTGTTCCTTGGCCAGATAATAGGCTGTAGCCAAGTTGTGGAGCCCCCCGCCTATAAGGACCGCGTCGTAGTATTTCTTTTGGGCTGGCTGAGGGCCCCAGAGGGGCTTTTTGGTGCCGAACATGCGATTTCTCCGTTCAGCTTTGCCTGCGGCAAAACTGAAATATTTTTAATCCAAGATGTGTTGATGCTTTTTGAGCTTTGCCTGCGGCAAAACTGAACCCCCTACAAGAGTATAGAATACTTCTGCCGGATCCGGGTATCCACGTCCTCTGGAATATAGCTCTTTTCCGGCTTGGACAGAATGGTCTGGACCATCTGCCTGGCCCGCATCCAGGCGTCCAGCCCTCCAGCCCGCTCCCAAGCGGGGCGGCCGCTGCGGCTGGTTATGCCATTCCCCGGGTAATACTCGTCATACATGTGCTCAAAGGTGTGATCAGCGGTTATGAATTCCCCGCCTGGGCCGGCTTTCTTGATCACCTCCAGGGCCAGATGCTCCGCATCCACTGTAATGCCCTGCAGGACCCGACGAGTCATGCCGATGATTTCGTCGTCCAGAACGAACTGCTCATAAGCCAGACCGAGCATGGATTCCAGCATTCCGGCTGCATGATGCACATAGTTGGACCCTCCCATGGCCGCCAGAAGAGTGGTCATCCCTTTTTCCCAGCCGGCCTGAGCGTCCGGGACCTTGGAATCCGAAAGTCCGGAGGAGTTGTAGTTGGGAACTTGGATATGGTGAGCCAGCTGATGAATGGCTGCATTCATCATCCCGCACTCCACCGCTCCCCCGCAGTAATTCATGGTTTTCAAGTCCGCCCGGCTGGGAATACCTCCATACAAAAGCGGTGCCCCCGGATTAGTTAATTGACAAAGGGTGATCCCGGCCATCTGCTCGGCATGACACTGAGCCAATGTCCCGGCCATGGTCAGAGGTGATGTGGACCCGGCCATAGGCGCCCCGGACAGGGCTACCGGTATGCCGCTGCGAACACATTCCAGCATGATCTTCACCGGGAGGGTGCTGAGCTTCAGGGGACTGATGATGAAAGAGGTGATAATGGAGAGAAATGGTCTTTCCTGCACCGCCTGCACACTTCCGGCCAGCTCTGCGGCCAGATCCAGGACTCTGTACAGCTCCTGCGCAGAGTTCACTCCAGCCATGACGTGCTTGGCCGTGGATTTAAAGCAGGTGTAGAAGACGTTTATATCATAGGCTGTATCCGGGATGTCTGTTGGTATGCACGGCCGCAGAAAAAAACTGATATTTTCCAGCTCGTCTACCAGCCGGCCCAGATGATACAGATCGTTTAAAGTGGTTGATCGGGCCTGGCCTGTCTCCAGATCCAGTATCCGAATTGCGGCTCCGCCGGTTCCCAGGTGAACGGCGTGATCGGTAAGATCCAGGTCATTGTGTCCATCCCTGCTGTACAGGATGATCTGGTTTGGGGCCTGGGCAACGCTTTGCTCCACCAACTCCCGAGGCAGGTAGACTTTGCGGTTCTCTTTATCCAAGCGGGCTCCGGCCTGGCCCATGATCTCCATTGCCTCACTCAACCCGGATTCATATCCCACCCCGACATCCTCGAGCAAAGAAAGACCGGCCTCATGCACAGTCTGTATCTGCTCAGGGGAAAGAGGTTGATAACAACCGCCGGAAACACTTTGCATACCCATACCCACTCCTGAACTGTATGTGTTTAGAAGACTTACAACATTATATAGGCCTTGAAATACAAAATGTCAAAATGAAATATTTTTACAAAAAGTTTCATTGGGGACAAAAAAAGCCCACAGATACAAGAAGGCTTCTCGTATCTGTGGGCTTTTGTAAGAATCGTTCGGCTTGAGGGTGTACGGAACTTGCTGCAGGCCGGAAATCAGGACTGCTCTTGGGCTAACTCCACTCCCAGATCCAGAGCCTTTTTATTCATATCTACAAACTGGGAAGGAACCCTGGTTTTGATCACCTCGAACAAGGACTCCAAGCTGACAATATGGGTCAAGGCCTGCAAGGCCCCCAGCATACAAATATTTAAAACAATGGTTTTTCCAATTTCCTGCTGCACGGACCGGTACAAGGGCAGGCTGATTTGCCTGGCGTCGGCTTTGCGCTTGGTCTCGACCAGGGCGCTGTCGGTCAGCAAAAGCCCGCCGGGACGAATGATACTATAGGACTGGTCATAGGCTTCCTGGGTGAGACAGACCAGGATATTGGGTTGGTTCACCTTGGGGAAGTTGATCGTTTTATCATCAATAATGATGTCTGAACGAGTCACCCCGCCCCTGGCCGCGGCCCCATAGGATTGGGCCTGCACCGCATTGAGCCCTTCATATATGACCGCAGCTTCGGCCAGGATAATAGCCGCTGTAATCAGCCCCTGCCCTCCGGAACCGGAAAATACAAGTCGACATCGTTCCATAGTCTATCCTTTGTGCACAGCTTGAATCAGACGCTCGTACTCTGAGCAATATTCCGGGGTATCATTTTGGACAAAGATTCCCCGCTCTATAAGCTGGGGGTTGTCTTCCAAGGCCTTGGAACCGACCTGAGCGGTATTGTCCCTTAAGTACTCCAGCATATTCACTGCACTGCCCAACTTGTTTCGACGCCCGAAATGGGTGGGACATGGAGAGAGGATCTCCACCACTGAAAACCCCTTATGGGTGATGGCCTGCTTGAGATACTTGGTGATCTCCTGGAAATGATAGCTGGTGGTCCGGGCCACAAAGCTGGCCCCGGAGGCTGTGGCCATGTGCACCACATCAAAGGACTGGTCGATGGTCTGCAAGGGAGCGGTGGTGGCCTTCAGTCCGATACCGGTCAAAGGGGAAAACTGACCGCCGGTCATGCCATAAATACGGTTGTTCATGATCACGGCCGTGATATCCATGTTCCGCCGGCAGGCATGGATGAAATGGTTGCCTCCAATGGCCAGGGCATCTCCGTCGCCCATGGGCACAATGACCTTTAAAGTCGGCTGACTCATCTTCACCCCGGTGGCAAAGGCCAAAGCCCGCCCATGCAGGGTGTGCAGGGAGTGAAAATCTACATAACCGGAAATACGCGAGGAGCATCCGATTCCGGAGACCATGACCATCTCGTTTTTGGACAATTCCAGATCTTCCACCGCCCGCAGCATATTGTTGAGCACAATACCATGCCCGCAACCAGGGCACCAGATATGGGGGAAAAAACGTTCCCGGATGTAATTGCGAAAGGACATGGGTTATACCCCCCTTCCCTGAATGAGCCGCAGCATATTCTTGATATCAGTGGGAGTAATGAACTCCCCATCCACTCTATTGACCAGAAAGACCCGCTCCGGACGATCTACAGCCTTCTTGACCTCCTGCACCACCTGGCCCATGTTCATTTCCACCACTATAACGGAAATGGCCCGGGCGCACTTCTCACGCACCAATTGAGACGGAAAGGGCCATAAGGTCTGCAGCTCCAAAAGGCCCAGCTTCTCTCCCCGGTTTCGGCGGTTTTTCACAATGTGCAAGGCGGAACGGGCTGTGGATCCATACGAGACCAGGACATACTCAGCGTCTTCCAGAAAGTACTCCTTGTAATGGGTCATCTGGTGCACGCTGTTTTCGATCTTATCCACCAGGTGATGGATCAGGCCGTGAATGACCTTGGGATCGCTGGTGGGAAAGCCCCACATGTCATGATACAGGCCGGTTACATTGTACCTGTGCTTGCCGCCGAAATCGGACATGGGCAGCCGTCCATCTTCCCGGGGAAGATAGGGGTGATAGTCAACCCCCTCAGGCAGGGCGGTCCGCAGCCGCTGCACGACTTGCACCTCCCCGGGGTGGGGCAGCTCCACTTTCTCCCGCATATGTCCGGACATTTCATCGAATAAAAGGATGACCGGAGTCCGGTAGGTTTCGGCCAGATTGAATCCCTCCACCGTCATCCGAAACAGATCCTGATGATTGGATGCAGTCAGAGCCACGATGGCGTGGTCCCCATGCGTCCCCCATCTGGCCTGGTAGACATCTCCCTGACTGCCATGGGTGGGTAAGCCGGTAGATGGGCCTCCCCGCTGCACATCGACAATGACGCAGGGAATTTCAGCCATGACCGCAAAGCCCAAGGCTTCCTGCATCAGAGAAAATCCAGGGCCGCTGGTAGCGGTCATCACTTTATGTCCGGTCAGAGAGGCCCCGATAATGGCACATAGAGAGGAAATCTCATCTTCCATCTGAATGAATTTCCCGCCTATAGCCGGAAGGCGGGCTGACATGTGCTCGGCAATCTCCGAGGATGGGGTGATGGGATAGCCGGCGAAAAAATCCAGCCCGGCATACAGGGCTGCCTCCACACAGACCTCGTTGCCTTGAATAAAGCGAATATTTGTGTCGGTCATGCTGCTTCCCGTTCTTCGGTTTGAACCTCAATAGCCAGATCCGGGCATCTCCGCTCGCACAAATGGCATCCGATACAATCTTCTGGCCGGGCTGCCACCACCTTTTCCTCCTCATCGATCTCCAGAACCTGCTTGGGGCAGAAATGGACGCAAATGCCGCATCCCTTGCACCACTCCCTATTGATGAAGTGTCCGAGAACCTTTTTTTTGGCCATACATGCACCTGGTTGTTTTCAGTGTTCAGTGTTCAGTTCCGCCCCGAGGGCGGGATCTCCGGCAAATCTAAAAATATTTTTGCCCCCAAGCGGGCAAAAAACGAGGGATTTGCCGGATGGATTCCAGCACCTAATCCACCACCCCGGCCCGGTAAGCGTTGAGATAATTCATGCAGAATTCGTCCCGGCCCATCAAGGCCTCTGATGCGGCGATAACGGCCATCATCTGTTTATCCAGCGGATTGACAATGGCTCCATCCAGGCCCTGGGCGATGGCCATGGACATAAATGTCCGGTTCAGGACAGGCCGTTTCGGCAGCCCGAAGGAGATATTGGACAATCCGCACATGGTATGCACTCCGGGAATCTCAGTTATGATCATGTGGATGGCCTTTAAGAATTCCCTCCCGTAGCTGTCCTTGGTGGAAACAGGCTGGACCAGGGGGTCGACGTAGATGTTTTCCACCTTGACCCCTTTTTGGACCAATCTGTTCACCAAATCCTGGGCAATGGCAAACCGGTCATCTGCCGTATCCGGCATGCCCGAATCACCCATGCACAAGGCGACCACCTTGCACTCGTGGCCGGTAACAATGGGAAGCAAAGCCTCGAATCGATCTTTTTCCAAAGAAATGGAGTTGATCAACGGAGTCCCTTTGTGGACGGCCAGGGCCTTTTCAATGGCTTCAGGGTCCGGGCTGTCTATGCAACACGGACCATCCACCACTTCCTGCACCTTTTCCACCAGCCAATTCACATATTCACTTTCCTGGCCCACAAAGGTTCCTGCATTGACATCTATATAATCCGCACCGGCTTCATACTGATCTTGAGCCACCTTTTGTATGGCCTGCACGTCCTGGTCTTCAATGGCCTGGCCGATGGCTTTGCGACTGGAATTAATAAGTTCACCGACAATAATCATGCTGCCTCCTTCACCCCTCGTCTATCGGGGAGTGACTGCTGAATTGATGACATCTGCTTCAAGTTGCGGAAACTCCATATTCTGAACAAAGGCCTCCATAAAATCGGCATCCTGGGCCAGACCGATGTGCTCCACCTGGGCCATCTTATTTTCCAATGTGCGGCGCAAAGGTGAGGAAAGAAGCAGCCTGGCACACCCCAATTGGCTGGTGTTTCCGGCAAAAACCACCTTGCCCACTGTGCCGGGGGGAAGCATACCCACTCCTTCCAGACTGGCCGGACGAAGGACATTGCCAAAGCCGCCGCCGATCACTATCCGTTCCAACCCCCGGCTCTCCTGTCCGGCTTTATCCAGCAAAAAGTCGATTCCGGTCCGCACTGCTCCTTTAGCCAATTGGAGCTGCCGGATATCTGCCTGGGTCAGCCATACATCAGGGCCCAGGAAAACGGCCGGTTTCCCGTCCAACTCCTGCACCCTGTCGAACAAAGGCCCGGGAAGATCGGAGAGTTCATCTCCTTGCAACAACCGGCCACTGGGATCGATGATACCAAGCTTGAGAAGAGTATACACCAGGTCCAAGAGACCACTGCCACAGATTCCCAGGGGCTTAGAACCTGATCCGATGACCTTGAGCTTCAAATCCTTCCCGTCAAAAGAGACCTCTTGCACAGCTCCCGGGGCGGCCCGCATACCGCTGTGAAGTCCGGAACCTTCAAAGGCCGGACCAGCGGCTGTGGAGGTGACAAGATGCACTCCTTTTGCGCTCAATCCCATCTCCCCGTTGGTGCCCACATCCAGAAAGAGCATTCTTTTATTTGAGCCCCAAAAATCCCCAATAGCCATCAAGCCGGCACTGATATCCGATCCGACAAAGGCATGGGCGATTGGCGGCACATAGACCATAGCCTGGGGGTGAATATTGAGCCCGAACCTGGAGGCCGGGTAACTGCACCCGCTGGCCAAGCTGACGCAAAAAGGCTTCTGCCCCAGGGGGGAAGGATCCTGCCGGGCGCATATCTCCAGCATGGTGGTATTGCCTCCAATCACCGCATCCAGAATCTGCTCAGGATCCTTACCGGCCTGTTCACAGACCTCCAGAATCATCTCTGCAAGAGCGGATTGCACGCTGGCAGCCAGTTGATCAAGCCCTTCGGGTGTGGAGGCTTTTTGGATCCGGGTCAGGACGTCGTGTCCGTAATCGACCTGGGGGTTGAGACGGCCCACATTCCCCAATTGTCGACCGCTGTCCAGACAGAGAAGAGAAACAGCCAGAGTGGTGGTCCCCACATCCAAGGCCAGGCCTAAAGGAGTGTTCCCTTCTTTCCAGTGTAAAAGGGGATGTTCTCTTTCCCCCTGTTCTTCATGCCGGAGTCGATATCCGTCTGGTTCCGTTTTCACCTGCACGGCGGGCAGAATCTCCCCCACCGGCTTGGATTTGCCCATTAATACCAGGTCTTCCGGGCTGGAAGTCCCAGCCTCTAATCTGTAGGTCGGGGGAAGATAGACATCAACACCCTGGGTGGGAACCGCTTGGCAGGCCAGACGGACACCGTCTTTGGCTTCCTGGGTGGAAATATTGGCATGCGGAGTCTCCGGGGCTGCAAGGGGTGGATGAACCCTGACCTTGCACTGGCCACATATCCCCTCCCCGTCGCAGGGGCTTTCCACATGGATACCGTTTTCCTCTAAAGCTTGGCGCAGGGTCAGACCCTTGGCCGCACGAACGTCGAGATCCAGGGGGTACACACGAAAGGCAAGCTGGTCTTGTAATTTAGTCATAAGGTCAACTGTATACTCGATGCCTGCTGAAGATTCAAGTCGCTAGCCAACTCCTTGTTTTTCCTGGCTCTTCTGATCCATGCCTCCTGTCACCTCAGTCCTTTGCTGAAAACCGCAGCCGTCAGCTTGGCCAGTCTGTGCAGATGGTCTCTGCGTTCCGCTTTTTCCTGACCGGTCTGGGAATGGAAAACAAGGATAAGTCCTAGAATTGACGAAAAAAAGGCATGGGAAAAAAGCCGTGCGCCTGAGTGGGAAACCCCGGCTTGACGCATAATATGGTCGAAATGGTTGAGGTAGTAATCTTTGGCTTCCTGAAACCTGCCAAGGGTCTCAGGCTCGATGTCCTCCTTGAGCAGAAAATGAGCCAGCAAATGCAAAGTGGAGTCCTTGTCCATGAAAAAGTCCACCATGCCCTGGGCGACATCCTCCAGATCCGGGGTGCTTTTTTGCAGCTGTTTCTCCTGCTTACTCTTTCCCTCCTGAATTTCCTGGCCCAGTACTTCCATGAGTATGGCATCCCGGCTGGGGAAATAGCGGTAGATGGAGGCGGGGGATATCCCGGCTTGCCTGGCGATGTCGCGCATGCCGATAGCTGAAAATGGCTTGTGTGCGAAAAGCTTGACGGCTGCGTCTAAAATCAGCTCTCGCCTGTATTCCCGCTCCGACTGTTTGAGCTTAAGAAACGTTGAATTTGTCTCCACCGCTCTGCCCCCTGTTACGTGGTTGTCAACTGCCTTTGAAACCATATACGAAATTCAACACTGCAAACAGTGTTCTTGTTTCAGGAACGGGGCTTTGGATCGGACAAAAATCTCATTTTGTTGCACCATATACACAAAAAAACAGAATTTCAAGTCAGAAATCCTGTTTTTTTATGATCAGTTTGCCCTGGTCGGGTTTTTCTCTTTTCTTCTATCACCTACCTGAAAATGACCTTCTCCAATTCCCTTATTTCACTTGTCATTTTCCTCTCCTTTTTCTAAGCTGCCCTTGCCAGGCGGAACTGCAAAAAGTCGCTATACGTCCATTTGCGATGAAATTAGAAGCCATAATCTTTTGTTTTTACTGAGGGATCGCCGAGTATGCATAAACGCCTCTTGATCCAAAACGTCACCCTGGACAATGAACAGGTGGACATACTCATTGAAGGAGATCGGTTCACCCGCATCGGACCTGATCTCCCTGTTCAAGCCGACCAGGTCATCGAGGGGCAGAACCTGGCCGTCATCCCCCCTTTCTTCAACGCCCATACACACGCGGCCATGACCCTCCTGCGGGGATACGCCGACGACATGGAACTGCACACCTGGCTGACACAGCACATATGGCCCTTGGAGGCCAAGATCCAACCCCAGGATGTGTACGTGGGTGCCAAATTGGCC
>CAZUER010000079.1:0-18740 GCA_964619345.1 uncultured Desulfohalobiaceae bacterium | reverse complement strand
AACCAGTATAAGCCAATCCAGGGGCACCCGCTGCGGAAGCTGATGGTAAAGCCCAACACAGATATGGGCGAAGTGGAATTATTTCAATATTTCATCACTTACGGCGCGCTGGGAGGGAACGCTTATTTATGGAAACAGCGCGACCAGCGCAGGCGAGTGAAAGCACTGTGGCCGTTGCATGACGGGCATATCACCCCGGTCCCCGGGAAAACGACCCGGGAAGGAATTGTGGCTTACTTTGTGCTTGATGACGGGAGCAACGCGCAGAGCAACCCCTGGGGATTGGACCGCCATGATCAGCTGCCGGGGTATGCGATCCCGAAGAGCGAGATGGTCCACTGGAAGTGGATGATCGACCCGCAGCACCCGGAGCGGGGGATGGGCGCCCTGGAGGCGTCTACCGGAGACGTGAAGACAGCCAACGAGCTGCGGGAGTATGTGTATTCGTACCTTAAAAACGACGCCACCCCACCGATTGTTGTCAAGCTGGTTGAGGGGGATGAGGCCACTGAAGAGAAGATCAACCGACTGAAGGAGCAGTGGCGTGACACCGGCGGCGGCGAGAACCGGGGTTTACCCAGGTTCCTGGAAGCAGGCATGGAAGTAGAAAAGGTGGCGTCCACGCTGAAAGACATGCAGTTCGGGGAGCTGGGTAACCGGCCTGACACCTCGGTTTGCATGGGATTTCACATTCATCCCTCGGTGGTGGGAACCATGGCGGGCTTGAGCTCAAGCGCCTATGGATCGAATTTCGAGGAAGCCAATAAGGCATTGGCGCTGCAGACGCTGACGCCGCTGTGGCGATCAGTGGCCAGCGAGTTTCACCAGAGCTTGGTGGGTGAGATTGGTTATTCAGCGGATGAAGCGATCAAATTCGACCTGGGTCAGGTGCGGGCGCTGCAGGACAGCGAGAAGGAAATCGAGGAGCGCGTGGGTTCCGCATTTGATCGTGGAGGCATTACGCGAGCGGAATACCGCAGAGCGCTAGGTTATGAGACCACGGATGTGGATGAGGTCTTCAAGGAGAGCCTGGCTATCGTATGGGTGCCCAGGAACCGACTTAGAGAGGAAAACCCCGAGTTGCTGGAGGATGAAGAGGAGCGTCAATCGGGTTCAGCTTCGCGAAATGGAAAGGCGCTGCCCGCCGGTGAAGAAAAAGCCCGGGCGCAGGCGGAGAATATCAACACGCTGCTGATCAACACCCGGCGCGGCCTGGTGGGCAGGATGAGAGATGAGCTGAAGCTGTTTTCGGGCAGACTAGCCAATGATGTGGTGCGCAGAGCGCAAGGCAAGACATGGGCGGAGCACGAGCAGAAGGCGCTTCCGGATGCGGATGACTTGATTACTGAGGGGGATGTAAAGACGCTGGAAACGCTGGTGAAACGGTTTTATGTGCAGGTGCTGCAGGCCAGCTGGGATACGTGGAACGTGGCCCTGGGGGTGGAAGTTGCTTTTGACATGGAAGATGAGCTGGTGACCGGGATATTGGGAATGGCTGGGGACCGGGTGCGGGATATTACCGATGTGACGAAAGAAAACCTGCGGGATGTGCTGCAGTACGGCAGCGAGCAGGGATGGAGCGTGGATGACCTGGTGAGGGGCGATCCGGAGGCGGGGATCCCCGGGATCCGGGATGTGGTGGAAGAGACGTACGATAAGCGCTCTAGGGCGATCGCGCGAACTGAGCTTGGGACGGCGCAGAACGCGGGTACGATCAACCGCTACGCGGACGCCGGCGTGCAGAAGGTGCTGGTGCACGACAACGGTTTTGAGAATTCAGATGAAAACTGTGTGTGGATTGCAGGACAGATAAGAACGCTGGAATGGACGAAGTCAGATCACCCGGGAGAAGGGCCAAGCGGGATCAAGAACCCACTGCAGCATCCGAACTGTGTAAGGGCGTTTGGTCCCTATTTTGGGGATGAGGAGTAATTATGGCTATTGAATACAAGCAGCTGCCGTATTTTGTAAAAAGCATCGAGGAAGACACGCGGACGGTGACGGGGATCTTCGCGGTCCACGGGCATAAGGATGAAGGCGGCGACGTGTCGATCCCGGGGTCGTTTTCCAAATACCTGAATAAAGGGCGAAACCGGATCCGGTTTTTGTGGAACCACGACAGCTGGCAGCCTCCGATCGCGAGCATTTTGAAGGTCCGTGAAGTGGGCCGGGAGGATCTGCCTGAGAAGGTGTTGGATTGGGCTCCGGACGCCACCGGTGGGGTGGAGGTGGTCCGGCAATATTACGAGGACGTGCCGCTATCTGAATGGGTCTTCAAGGCGATCAAGGCGGGCGACATCGATGAGATGAGCTACGCCTATGAGCTGCATGAGTACACAATCGATGAGGATGAGGAAAATGGCAGCAGGACGCGGTACATGGAAGAGGTGGAATTATTTGATATTTCTGATGTGAACTGGGGAATGAACCCAGCCACAGCTGGTGTGAAGGGGCTTCCGGCGGCCGGAATGACCTTCAGTCAGCACTCCAAGCATGTGGTGACCACTTTGGAGTCGTTTGTGGCGCGCGTGAAGGACCGTAAGTCCTTCCGTGAATGGGAAAACCGCACTTTGTCGGAGAAGATTCGGGAGCGCTTGCTGGGTATCGATTCGGCGATCCGGTCGATCCTGGAGGAGACAGCACCGAAGGCGGATCCAGAAGAAGTGCAAAATGTGTTAACCGAATACCTGCGAATTGAGGCAGGTTTAGCAGGCATGGAGGAATAACGATGAGGAACGTAAAGGAAATTCAAAAAGATATTGATGTTCGCCGTGAGGATCTGGGCGAAATCTTCGACACCACGAAAGCGGACGGAAAGTTTGATATGTCCCCCGAGCAGGTGGAGAAGGTGCGCGAGATCAACGACGAACTGACCGAGCTCGGGAAGGAGCTCGAAGATGCCAAGGAAATGGATACGATCTACCAGGATCATGTCCGGGAAGTTAAAGAAGGGCAGGGGAGTGAAATGGATCTGCCTCTGGGGCCCCAGGGCGGCGAACCGCGGGATCCCGGCAATGGGAAGGCGCGCGAGCCTGTTAACTTGGGGAAGATGTTCGTGGAGAGCAACG
Organism: uncultured Desulfohalobiaceae bacterium; assembly: GCA_964619345.1. GTDB lineage: Bacteria > Desulfobacterota > Desulfovibrionia > Desulfovibrionales > Desulfothermaceae > Desulfovermiculus. Next base: position 15,672 of record CAZUER010000079.1, on the reverse strand, counting down.
CGTACAAGAATCGCACGCCGCGGAGCGATATCGAGGTCAACCTTGAAAAGGTGGATGTGAAAACCTTGATGGAGACCACAGCTGGATTTGCCCCGGAAGATGTGCGAACCGGGCGGATCGTGGAATATGCTGTGCGGCGCCCGGTGGTTGCGGATTTAATCCCGCAGACCACGTTTGACCAGGCTGCGGTGGTCTATATGGAAGAGACCACTTTCACCAACAACGCGGATGAAACCGCGGAAGGTGGCTCCTATCCGGAAGGCGCGCTAGCTTTCACCGAGCAGAGCGAAACGGTGCGGAAGATCGCGACCTTCATTCCGGTTACGGATGAGCAGATCGAGGATGTGCCCCAGGCGCAGTCATTGATCAACAACCGGCTGACGCTGATGTTGATGCTGGCAGAGGAAGACGGGATCATCAGTGGGGATGGAAGCGCGCCCAACCTGAACGGATTCCTGAACAAATCCGGTGTGGGTTCCCAGGCCAAGGGATCGGACCCGGTGCCTGATGCGATTTATAAGGGCATCACTACTGTGCGCACCGATGGCTACACAGAACCGACGGGGATCGTGATGCACCCCAATGACTGGCAGAGTGTGCGATTGCTGACCACAGCGGACGGCGTGTACATCTGGGGTCCGCCCTCGCAGCCAGGGCCCGAGCGGATCTGGGGCCTGCCTGTGGTGATCACTACAGCGATGACCGAGAATACGGCGCTGCTGGGAGACTTCCAGCTCTTCAGTGAGCTGTACCGCAAGCGCGGCGTTGTGATCAAGGTCTCTGACAGCCACAGCGACTTTTTCATCAAAGGGAAGAAAGCGATCCGGGCTGATGAGCGTGTGACGCTGGTGATTTACCGGGCCTCCGCGTTCTGCAAAGTGACCGGCATCTAAAGATGCTGGTTGAGTGAATGAATGAGTTAGGTGGTACCTGCCTCCGGGTGGGTACCACCTAAAGAGAGGAAGATATGGGAGTTTTACAAGGAAACGCGGTCCTCGAGGGAACATATGGAGTTTTCCTCAACGCTGGCGCACCGGTCGATGGCACAGATGAGGTTCAAAATCTGGAAATTGGCGGGACGCCCACCGGTGGAAGCTTCAAGTTGGCCTTCGATGGCTACACAACGGACGCGATTGCATGGTCCAGCACCAATGCGACGTTAATCAGCAATATTGATGCCGCTCTGGAAGCGCTGCCGAATATCGGCGCGGGTGAAGTAACAGTGGCGGATGTGGACCTGGCCAGCGGGATCGGGAATGTTTCGATCACCTTTTCCGGCAATCTGGGCAAACTGAATGTGCCGACGATCACAGTGGCGAGCAATGATCTGGAAGGGACGAGCCCGACTGTGGCGGTGACGGTGACCACCGCCGGGGTGGATGCAACCGCTCGTGGAGCCAAGAAAGGGGGGCTGCTGATCGACAATACCAATGCCAAGCTGTATATCAATGAAGGAACACCGCTGGTGCCGACCTGGACGGTGGTTGGAACGCAAACGTAAATGAGTGAGGTGGCACTCATTCAGATGTGAGTGGGTGCCACCGAGGAAGAACGATGAGCCTGGTATCGACGGATGAAGTGAGAGCGCTAGTAAATACGCACCTGACAGACACCCAGCTGCAGACTGTGATCGACCGGGTGGAAGATGAAGTCACGGCGGAGATCGGGGATCCGTATACGGATGACTCGACGACGATCACCGAGACGGTCGAAGGCGGAATGAAGAATATCTACCTGAAGCGTCCGGTGAACAGTATCTCCAGTGTGACGGAGTACACCCAGTTGAGTGATGAGACCGGCAACTCACTCACCGAGAATGACGAGTATTATGTGTGGCCGGATCAGGGCAGGCTGCAGCGAATCCATGGGATCTGGGGCAACCATAAATGGGGGCCGATGGTGGAAGTGGCCTATGTGCCCCAGGACCAGCGGGAGAAGAGAAAGCAGGTGATCATCGATCTGGTGCGGCTGGAGCTGAACCGGTCAGCGATGTACCAGGAGAGTGTGGGTGGGGAGTATTCATTCACAGCGCCCGGGAACTGGGAGAAAGAGCGGCGGCGGATCATGCGCAGGATCAGCTTTATTAACGTGTGAGGAGTAGATTATGGCAAGGCAAAGTTTGAGTGTTCAGGACATTGAACGATCGGGGTTGGAGCCCTCTTATTCCAGCGCTGCGGGGGATGGGCACAGTTTTCAGAATAACGGTCGGGTTTTTGTCCATGTGAAAAATGACGATGGATCAAGCAAGACGATCACGATCCAAACCCCCGGAACGGTGGATGGATTGGCGGTAGCGGACCGGACGGTCGATATCCCGGCAGGTGAAGAGCGGATGATTGGACCCTTCTCTCCAGGGCAGTATAACCAGAGCGATGACACCGTATATGTGGATTATTCGGCCACTACGAGTGTGACGATCGCGGCATTGAGGATGTAAATGGCGATCAGCAACCATTTTCTGCACCTGTGCGACATCCAGCGGCCCTACTCGGGCAGTGTGGACTCGCACGGGCTGAGTGATGAGAATTATTCCTTCGTTGACAGCGACGTACGGTTTCGGCTGGTGGAGAAGCGGGAGCGGGTGGAGCGCAGCGAGGATGCAGAGCGAATGGTGGTGACCACGTACACCGGGTTGTTTCATTCTGGCGTGGACCTGCAGGAGCGGGATAAGCTGGTGAACATGCGGCTGGCTGATGGCACCGCGATCGATGAGGAATTTGTGATCGAAGAGCTGTTGAGGAAGCACGGAAGGACAGCTCACCATTTATCTGCGGTGCTGAAAAGGGTGTCGTGATGGAAACGATCAAGGGTGAGGGCTACACGCTGAAATGGAACGGAAAGGAGGTCCTCGATTGGGTAGAGGAAAACATGGAAGAAGCTCTAGGTGTGCTGGGGCTGGCCGTGGAGGCGGAGGCAAAAAAAGAATTGAGGCCAGGGCATGGTGTGCGAACGGGCACACTGAGGAGGTCGATTCACAGTGCGGAACCGGGATACATCTGGGCCAAGGATGATTGGGATCCTGAACAAAACAAACCTGGGCCGAAGAGGGGCGGCTTGCTTTCCAGGGCAAAGCGGAAAGACGGAAAGCTGGTGGTCGAGGTTGGGTCGGGTGTGCATTATGCGCTTCTTGTTCACCAGGGGCATGACGGATTTGCCGGATACCACTTCATGACCAACGCGGTGGAAAAAGTGAGTGGCAAAGCTGGAAAAATTATTGAATATCACATGAAAACGAAAGCATGAATTTTTGTGGGAGGAAAGATGGCTATTGTGAGCACAGTGGCAACCGCCACGAAAGGAATGACAGTTTCAAGCTCAGTGATCGCGATTGACAACGCGGGGTTCAGCTGGGGTACCAATGATCTGGTTAATGCGCAGAAAGCTGTGATCACAGCGCGCACTAACGGGGTGATGGTGACATATTCGGGAGAGGATCCAACAGCCACGTTGGGCCACTTTTTGGCAGCAAACGACAACATGGTCGTGTACGGAAACGACAACATTAACAACCTGAAGTTCCTCCGCGAAGCAGATGCGGATGCTGAGCTATCAATAACGCTTGAGGTGTGACTGTGATTGAAATCGATCCGCTTGATGCAGCGATTCAATATTTGAAAGCCGATACTGACCTGAACAGCCTGGTTAATGGTCAGATTGCAGCCAAACAGCGCTATGGGGAAGCCTGGGATCGGGGCACCAATGGGTTGGCTGTGCATCTGGACGGAGGCGTGCCGGAGCTGTATGTCCCGATGCAGAAGGTGCGACTGGAGATGCGCTGTTACGGATCCAGCACGGTTGAGGCGACCAAGATCTGGCGGCAGCTGGTGGAAATGAGCAGAAATGATGAAAGGGTCAAGATCACGACCGCCAATGAAGACGAAGCGCTTGCTTACCACTTTTTACAGGATTCAGGACCATCGCTGCTGTATGACCCGGACCTGGAAATGGATTTTATGATGGTGTTTTTTCAATTATCAATCTGTGAATTGAAGTTGGTTTAGTTTCACGTCTGTGAAAAGGAGTGAGTCATGGCCAAGAAAAAGGAAAGTATGGAGAACAAGAGGAAGGTGATTGCCTCCGCAAATATTGAAGACAAGGACTCCGGTTTCAGCGATGATGAGCGGGGGCAGGGCGAGGGAAGCCTGTCTGACGATGAGCTTCAAGAAGGAGAAATTCCTGTTGTGGAAGGGGAGGGGGTAGAAACGCCAGAGGGTGTGATCGAAGAGGAAAAACCTGCTGCGGAACTGGAAATCCAGGAGGGTTGGCCCTCATGGATGCAGATGGTCCTTGAGGGGCTCAATGCGGAGGACCCTGAGGCCGCCCTTCGGGGGGCCAGCGATGAGGAGCTGCTGGGCATCAAGGGCGTGGGTAACGCCACGCTGGAAAAGATCAACGCCTGGGTGGAGGAAAAATACGGATCTCCTGAGCGGGAATCAGGCCAGGTAAGGATCCGCATTCGCCCTATGAGAGGTGTGGGTGGGATCGGCCAGGCGGGTACGGTAGCAGACATCGATCGTGAGTATGCTGAACAGCTGGAAGCTGAGGGATACGTGGATATTTTGGATTAGATCTCAAAGGCCTTTGGTCTTTGAGCGAAGGAAGTTTGGCGCTTAACCAAACTTCGAAGGAGAGATTGAGATGGGATTAACAAGTGCTTATGAAATTCTGAGTGGGGCGGGAACGCTGTACATAGCTCCTGCCAATGAATCGAAACCGGATCTGGACGCGACTCCAGCTGGAAACTGGACAGAAATGGGTGAAACGGACGGGGGCGTAACTGTCACTCCTTCTCAGGAGATCGAGAAGAAGAGGACCGACCAACGCACCGGAGCTGTGAAGGCAATCCGAACGGAAGAAGATTTGGTGATCGAAACCAACCTGGCCCAGGCAACGCTGGAAAACCTGGCCCAGGTCATGAATGGGCTGACGGTGACGGATAACGCGGCGGGCGCTTCGACGATCGGCTACCGGGAGGTGGGGATGTACCGGGGCGGCGATGTGTCGGAGTTTGCACTGCTATTCCGTGCTGATTCCCCCTATGGTGATTATCCAGCCCAATATTATGTCCCTCGGGGCTTTTTTGCTGGTGAACATGGGATGGAATACCAGAAAGAAGGGGATATCTACATTCCATTTTCTTTCGAGGCACTGGAAGACTTAAACGCCTCCAGCGAATCTGAGCGGTTCGGTGTATATGAAGCTCAGGATGCTGAAGCCACAGGCTAATCGATAGAGCTGGAAGGAGACTATGACTGAAAAAGAAAGAAAAGTACACGACCTGGATGAACTGTTTGGCCAGGCCCAGCCGATTGTCGTTAAGTGGGAAGGGAAAGAGTATCAGCTGCGTCGACCGGACAGTTTTGGACCAAAGGAGCTGAACCAGTTTCAGCACCTGCAGGAGAAGTCAGCTGAACTTCAGTCGGCCAAAGAAGGTGGGATGAGCGATGAACAGGCGGATCAGTTGGAGGAACTCACTCACCAATCGATTGAGATGTTGAACGAAAAACTGGTGGAAAAGCTGTCGTTTATCCAGAAGGTCAATGTGCTGGCTTTCTACGCGGAGCAGGTGCGTGAGGAACTGCCGGAAGGCGAAAAAAAAAGGTTGGAAGAGAGCTTGATTGGGGAGAGGTCTACACCCAACTGAGCTATTGGTATGAACTGGACTTCGATCAAGTTTCCCACATGCCAAAACGGGCGATCGAGATCTACCTGCAGCGCATCCCGGGATTGAAGGCAGAAACTAAGCTGATGCTGGCTGAAGCTTACAGCGTAGCGTGGATGGAGCAAAATGACAGACGGAAGACGCTGCAGCGGTGGGAGCAGGAAGCCTTTGGAGAAATCCTGCCGGCAAAGAAAGCGAGAAAATCTGATTTTGCCCGGATGGGTATAGGGTACAGGAAGGTGTGAGGTATGCCTCCTAGTTTAGGTGAAGCAGTACTACATCTCGTTGGGGATGATTCGCAGCTCCAGAAGGATGTAGACGGTGCACGGGGTAAGGTGTCCTCCAGTTTGAAGGAGATTGGAGGAGCGATGACCAGCGCGGGGAAGAAGGTCACGCTGGGGTTGACGCTGCCTATTATGGGTATTGGTGGCGCAGCTGTAAAGGAAGCCAGTGATCTGCAAGAGGGGATCAGTGCAGCGAATACAGTATTTGAAGATTCTGCGGGAATAGTCTTGGAGTTCGGTGAGACTGCGGCGACGAGTGTAGGATTGGCAAGGTCAGAATTCAATCAGATGGCCACTGAAACAGGTGCCTTGCTGATGAATATGGGCCAAGATCAGGAAGAAGCAGCTGAAGAGTCAACCAACTTGACTGAACGCGCAGCGGACATGGCCGCTGTTTTCAACACTGATGTTTCGCAGGCGATGAATGCTGTTCAGGCTGGGCTCCGGGGTCAAAGTATTCCTTTACGACAATACGGGGTTGATTTATCAAAGGCCGCAATAGCTAATAAAGCGGTTGAGATGGGATTGGCCGAATCAGCCAGTGAAATGGACAAGAATGCTGAGGCGCAAGCAGCATTGGCTCTGTTTTATGAGCAAACAAATCAGATTGCGGGTTTTTTCAAAGACGAATCTGACAGTGTGGCCAATTCGCTGAGAATATTGAAGGCTCAAACAAAAGATGAGGCGGCCGCTTTAGGATTGGAGCTGTTACCTGTGGTGTTGGAGGTTTTGAAAGTTGTACGTGATCTGGTAACCAGGTTCGGAAATCTTTCTCCCCAGGTAAAGAAAAACATAGTGATTATTGGTGCTGTTGTAGCTGCTATCGGGCCGCTGCTTGTCATTTTGGGAACGCTGATCAGCAGCATTGGAACAATAATCGGTGCCTTCAGCACTTTGGTTGCTGTGGTTGGAGGGCCGGTACTGCTTGTCATCGCTGCCGTGGTCGCAGCTGTAGCTCTCCTGGCTCTGGCCTGGAAGAATGACTGGTTGGGAATGAAAACGACATTGACAAAACTGTGGAACGATACGCTGCAGCCCATATTCAGCAGGATTATGAAGTGGTTGAAGATACATATACCGGCAGCGATTCAAACTTTGAAACACTTCTGGCTGACGGTGTTGAAGCCAGCTATCGAGATCGTGTGGGGATTTGTGAGGGATCACTTACTACCTCTGATGATGGCGCTGGGAGAGTTTTTAGAAGTTACCCTGGGGCTGGCGTTGACAATCCTTGCGGGGGTCTGGCAGAACGTGCTGCAGCCAGCGCTAGAAGATATATGGGAATTCATCTCCGATAAGCTCCAACCTATTTTTGAGAAACTGCATGATTTCTGGGAGAATACGCTTCAGCCCGCATTGGCGAAGATTGAATTCCTCGAGATCTTACATGATCATCTGGATAGAGTGGGAGAGGGAATACAGGAAATAATTGATTTTATCAAGACTCTGACCGAAAAGCTGAGAAAGATTGAATTACCGGATTGGATGACGCCTGGGAGCCCGACGCCCTGGGAGATTGGCCTGCTTGGTGTGTCGGATGCTATGAAAAAGGTGGCAAATGTTCAGACAAGTTTGGAAATGGGCTTGTCGGGATTATCACCCGCATCTGTAGCTGTTCCCGGGAGTGCATCTGCCAGTCCGGGAGCCGCAAGCATTGTCAGGGAAAATCACTATCACATCGGTGTGCTGGTGGCGGATGAGCGGGGTTTGCGCGAGCTGGAAGGACGTTTGCGGTCGATCCGGGATGTGGAAGATGAGAGGAGGGGCACTGGCTGATGGCTGAGGAATATTATTTGGGCGAGTTGGGAAGCGAGTCCATGCTGAGCAGCGTGGACAGAAATGTGGATGAAAATCCGGAACGGATCAAGAAAGATGTACGGCTGGCTTCTGGAAAAATGGTGCGTGATGTGATCGCGGTCAAACGGACATTCAAATTTGGTTATAAAAAGCTGCCAGGAAAGACTTCGGATGTGGCAGATGACGGAATGGGCCGGAATGACCTCCGGGATTTGTACGATGACGGCGGAGAGCTCAATTTGCGGGTGCCGCTGGATGTAGGCGGATATGATGACGTGACGGTGCTGTTTGACGGCTACAGCGAGAAGCGGGCCAGCGCGACGCCCTATTATCAATGGGATCTTCAGTTTACATTGACTGAGGTTTAAAGATGCAATCTGTAAGTCAGGAGTATTTGGACGCTATAACAGCCACAGAACGGCAGATCGTAACCCGGGTGGAGGTGACGCTGGTCGACAATGAAACCCTGGCTGATCAGGTGACGATCGGCGGAGATGAAGCGGAGAGTCTGCTGGGGGTGGAGAACGCGGTGGATGCCAAGGTGTATGTACCGAGGACCTTTGCCTTTGCGGATCCTTACGATGAGACGGACCCGCAGAACAGGGCAAGGGTCTTTCCAGGAGATGATGTGTACCCAATGACCGATAAAGCGGGGTGGTGGGGAGACACCAATGCAGATGTGAATGGCGATATTACCGGAGGGGAAGTTCTTACCTTGACTTACAGCCCCGCGGTAGATGTGGCATCGGTGAACTGGTGGGCAGATTCCTACCTGGGATATCCGGTGGATTTTGACGTGGATTATTGGAATGGATCCAGCTGGGTTGAAATCGCATCTGTTGCCGGGTATGGGTCCCCCCAGTGGGGAAAAACGCTGGACAGCACGGTGAACACCACAAAGCTGCGAATCACGATTACCAAAATGAGTCATGCCAAGAGCCTGGCCAAGCTGCTGGAGTTCCAGGGCGGGTTGAGTGTCGATGTGACCGAGCGGGTGAATTACTGGGAGACACTCAAGGAAAGGGAGCAGAAGGGGAGTTTGCCAGCGGGAAACGCTGCTACAGGGCAGCTCACCTTGGAGTTGGATAATTCAGATGGTGTGTTTTACCGGGAAAGTGGTTCAATTTATGCTCCTTATTTGGTAGCCAACAAGAAAATCCGGGTTTGGTGCGGCGTGGTGCTGGCAGACGGGTCGGAGGAAGTCTTGCCCCAGGGCGAATTTTACACACGATCCTGGAAGGCGTCGGAGTCCGATGTGGTGGCGAAAGTGACGGCATGGGATCGCTCGAAGCGGATGAAGGAAGACGATTTCAGCACGTCTGAGATATATGAGGATAAACGGATCGATGAGTTGGTGGAAACCATTGCCGATGATTTTGGGCTGTCGGAAGATGAGGTGGAAATCGATACTACATCGGGCCAAGTGGAATATTCCTGGTTTGACACGAAATCTCATTGGGCGCACCTGCATGACCTGGCTGTGGGGGAGGGAGGAGCGGTTTATTTCAACGAACTGAATCAGCTGGTGTTTGAGAACAGAACTCACCTGCAGAATAAAACCACCTCGGTGGCCGCCCTGAAGGACCTGGACTCAATTGTGGATATTGAAGAAGCCTGGGAGCAGACCCGGCTGAGAAACCGCGTCCTCGTGCCCGTAAGACCGCTGACGGCCCTTTCCAGTCAGGAGATCTACAACCTGCAGGAGACGATTACTGTGCCTGCGTTTGGGACCAAATCCCTGACTGTTTTCTACGTGGAGAAGCCCTCAATAAACGTACAGACGCCGGTGATCACTGGAGGGGCAAATGTTTCCATCCAGTCCTGGACGGCCTATGCATGGGGTGGGGTGCTGGTGCTTGAGAACAGTGGGGGCAGTGAGGAGGATGTCACCCAGATTACGATCGACGGTCAGCCTCTGGAGGAGAAAGGTGGGTTGCGAGCTGAGGAAAAGGATGATGTGAGTATCAGCCAGAATGAGCAGCGGACCTATATTGTTCCAGATTCGGGGTCCCGCTTCATTCAATCGCTGGCTGTGGCTGAGACGATGGCTGCTGATCTGCTTAATGTATTGAAGGATCCGGGTTCTGTGCGTGAGGTTTCGGGCAGGGGTAGGCCGGAGCTGCAGCTGGCTGACCGGATTGCGGTAGAGGATGACAAATTGAGCATTGATGGTGATCACTGGATCACGCGGATGAGAACAAAATACGATGGGGGATTGATGTGTGACTATGGGATCCTGGAGGTAGTGTAAATGGCAAGGAATTGGTCGACTCCGGAAAGCTGGACGGATGAAAAGGCTGTGAGCGTGACAAGGCTGCAGGCGATCAGTGATAATTTGCAGTTCTTGTTAGATACGCTGTACGCGAAAATGGCCAGTGCGACGATCAGCGGGGGGACGCTGACACTGACGGAGAATGAAGGGGTGTATGCCCTGAGTGGAGAAGGAGGGGCGGCAGATACGCTGACGGATATTTCCGGCGGTCAGGATGGGGACATCATCATCCTGTGGTACGCGGGAGAGACGATTACGATCGCGGAAAGCGGCAATCTCGATAATGGGGATTATGGCTCTTTTGACCTATCGGATGCCTCCCATTTCGTGACGTATTACCGGGAGTCTTCGGTTTGGCGATTGAAGAGCACTTCTGTGCACAATAAAGCGATCCACGATTCTTTGGGGATTGATGCGGATACCCTTGATGGCCTAGAGGGAGCTGCATATGAATTGTTGTCCGAGCTGCATGGTAATGATGGTGGCTCGAAGACAATCTCTGCCGGAGCTATATCGATCTCCGGGGAAGGAGCCGTCTTTTATACTATCTCGGCCGAAAGCGGATCCGATGATGATCTAACCGATATCAATGGAGCCGAGACCGATCAGATTATAGGAATTAAACCGGCCTTGGGGGATACGATCACCTTAAAAACGACCGGGAATATCGATCCTCCAAGTGGGGAAGATCTTGAACTCGATGATAGTGATACTTATACCTTCCTTTTCTGGAATGGGACCTCTTGGAATACCGTCGGGGGAGCCGGTGGAGGCGGAGGGATTGCCTACGAAACGCAATCGGGCGATTTTACAGCAGAGGAAGGCGTCGGATATATCCTGACAAAGGATACCTTGCAGACAGTCACGCTCCCGGCCTCTCCCACGCTTGGAGAGAGGATCGTTCTTATCGGAGAGGGGGATAATGGGTGGGAATTGAAGACGAACGCCTCGGCGGATGCCCAGAAGGTGTTTAATGGAGATATAGAAAGCGAAACGAGCTCCTCCTCGTCGATAAAAATAATTGAAAGTCAGACTAACTCTCCGAAGGCGACGGTCTCCCTTATTTGTGTAGAGACCGGAGCGACCGACGTTTGGGTCGTCGAGTGGGAGGTCGATATACACGTTGTTCCTAATAACTACTTTGGGGATGGGTCCGACGGGGACGCTACGCTATCGAGTGATCAGGATCTATCTAGCACGCAGGACGGGGATTATGTCTTAAAGCAATATGCCTCTCTTGTTATAAATTCCGGGGTGACGCTCTCGGTCGCTAACCGATGCAAGGGTCTTTTTATTTATGTTCAAGGAGACTGCGATATTCAAGGGACGCTATCTATGAGTAAGAAGGGGGCTTATGCGGATCCTTCGGCGGAGGGGGTTGCTTCGACGGGGATCCGGCTACCGATGATAAAGTCGGGACAGGCCGACAGTTTGGCCTCGGCCGACTTTACTGGGTGCGGATCGGCCGTAGTAAATGCCGTCGCTAATCAACCGGGGATCTCCGGGGACGGGAAGATCTATAAGATCGAGAGAGAGGGCGGAGCCGGCGGGGCTGATCCGGGATATGGGGGTGCAAACGGTAATAACGGAGGCACTAAGACTTGGGGTTCCGGCGGAGGTGGGTCCGGGGGGATCGCAAGTAATACAAATTCGCAAGGGATCGCTGGAGCCGATGGTACGTGCTTTTCCGGCGGATCGGCCGGAGGAGGGGCGGACCGCGGAGGGAGTGAAGCAGATGCCGGATCGTCTAATGGTGGGCCGGGAGGAGACGGAGCCAACGGAGACGACGCTTGTGGGGGCGGGGCCGGTAATCCTGGAGGGGCAGGATATCAAGGCGGAACGGATGGGGCCGATGGGACCGGAGGGATTATTTGGCTTGTGGTTGGAGGAGATCTTACGATCGGAGGGTCCGGACGCCTCGAAGCTAACGGCGGAGACGGCGGAGAAGGTGGATCTGGTGGAGCAAGCGGAGGAGGGTCCGGGGGTGGCGTAATCATAGCACTTTATCGAGGGACACTAACAAATGATGGTGTCGTGCAAGCGAATGGTGGGAATGGAGGGACAGGGGGATATGATGGTGGCGACGGAGGAGCCGGATATACTCTCGTTGAGCAAGTCGATTAAAGGCGGAGACTTATGACCGATATACTGATCCTAAATAATAAATACGATCGGACCGGAGAAGATCTTCTTAAGGATATACCCTCTGACGTTGATTACAGAGTTATCGACTGGTACGGAGCCGAGGGGGAGAGAAATATAATATCGGCTCGGTATGGGGGCGTTTCGGGGCTCCCAGCGATTGTCAATCTCAAGGCTGGTATTTTATTTAATGCCGTAAAAGGTTGGGATGATTATAAAGATAAACTCGAAAGCAAATTATGGGATAAGGTTCGCCAAAATCGCAATCACCTTATCAAACAAACGGACTGGATGGTCCTCCCGGATGTCGAGCTTTCAGACCGTAAACTCGAGGAGATCCGAGAATACCGGCAGGAGCTTCGGGACTTACCGGATAAATATGAGGATCCTCGAGAAATCGAATATCCTAAACCGCCGGACTTTATAGATAAATAGCAAAGGAGCGGATTATTTGTTAGAGCTAAAAGGAAAAGGCTTATGGGTGTAGTGAGGGCGAATTTTATTGGAGTAAAGACATCGGACCTCAATTTTGAAGCCGGTGGGAAACTTACAGGTAAGCTCTCACCCTGGGAAAAGATGATAAATCTCCCGCTCCTGCAATCAACCCTCACCGCAGAGGAAAACTGGTTTTCACGGGATGTGGGGGCCAGGGTTGTTGATCTATCCAAACACAATGGGGTTGTGAATTGGCCCATTTTATTGGATGGAGTGGATGGGGTCATTTATCGCCTGGGATATGGATCGGTGATGGATGAACGCTTTAAATCCGTTTGTCTTTCGGGTTTCACATCAAAATCTGCAGACCACAAGTATAAAGCTGTCTACCATTACATGAACACGGGAGTCACGGTTCAGGCTCAGGTGGATCTTGTGCTAAATACGATTGATCTGCTGGATGGCCAAGTGCACGCTTTCTGGGAGGATATTGAGGGGGCTTACAACGAAATGACTTCCTCCGCGTTTTACAGCAACCCCCTAAGGATTATGAGGGAGGTCCGAAGGGAGTTTCCTGAGATATCGGTAGGGTTTTATACTAATGGAGCTGGATGGCACGCCCTGGGGCGCCCCAGGGATTGGCTTGAGGAGTTCTTGTTTTGGTATGCATGGTATCCATACCAGAGCACTCGATACCCTGGCCTGCAAGATGAGATGAAACTTGAGGACATTTACCTGTGGCAGTACAGCGCTGATGGAAATAAAAGGGGAGGGGAATTTGGTGTTCAAAGCCGGGATATTGATGTGAATGTGACCAGGGACAGCGCAGAGGAGTTCTTATCTGAATACGGTATTGAAGTGGAAGAGGAGGAAGACGTGAGCGAGTTGAAAGACTTAAAACTACGATTGACCAATGAAATTGAACTGCAGGAGGCAGCGGTTGATGAGGCTCACGAGACGATCGAGGATACCCTGATTACGCTGCGGTCGCAGCATAAAAATCACAGGGACATTATGATCTCTCTTTTGGATGAAATTACCGAGTGTGCCGGCGAACCGGATCCTGAGCCTCTATATCAGAAATCAGTTAGCGTAAACACTTTGAATGTACGAAATGGCCCGGGGGTAAATTACTCGAAGGTGGGAGAGCTGACATTGAATGATATAATCGATGTTTGGGAAGAGAGGTATGCGGACGGGTATACTTGGGGGAGGATATCAGCCACAGAAGATATATGGTGTGCTTTGGATTTTACTCAGTAGGTGTATTGGAAGGAAACTGAGACGGCTTCTTTGTGCTTACAGTATTTGACCCGCCCGGGGCACTTACCGTAGGCACCAACCATTGACTCCTCATCACCAGGTGGGGAGTCTTTTTCTTGTGGCAGGTAGAAGGTGATGACCCCCTCGATCTTTGTGTCTCCCACACGCTGCACCGAGATATCCTTGATTACCCCACTATAGATTTTCTTCAGCTCTTTTGTACTTGCATCCTGGATCGTTTTTTCGAGTTTGGTCAGAATGTCATCCATTTCATCGATGTCCACCGGTCGATCGGATTGCAGCTGCACATCCAGGTCGACCAACCTGTTTTCGATGATAGTTTTCCTGTTCTCCAGATCTGACAGGCGATCCAGGAGGGCATCGCTGTGGCCGGTTTCCGCGATCGCGGAGGTGGTATTGCTGATTTTGCTGTTGACTGATTTCAACTCTTTGGCCAGGGCGTCTCTTTTGGCTTGCAGATCTTCCTGATTTCCTCTGATATTCTCGATCTGGGCCAGGCGGAGCTCCTCAACGGCCTGAGGATGGTTGAAATATGCCATGAGTTCATTTCTAACAGCGTCTTCAAGGGTATTCTGGGGAATTGGCGGCGCATCGCAGTCCCGGGCCCTCTGGCCCCGGCTGCAGCGGTAGTATTTATAAATGTGGCCTTTAGAATGGTGAACGGATCCGGTCAGTGCGTGTCCGCAGCGGGCGCAGTAAACAAGGCCAGATAAGGCAAAGCTGGACCCGTATCTTCTATAGGGGGACATCTTGTTTTCCTTATTGTACTTTTTATTCTTTTTGTTTATTTCCTGGACGGCCAGCCAGGTTTCTTTAGAGATGATAGGGTCGCAGTAGTCGGTGATCACCACGTCATCACCGTATTCCAGAATGCCGATATAGATCGGGTTTCTGAAGAAGGATGTGAAGGAGTTTTTCGATCGGAAGAGCTGGGTTTTTTCGGCGATCTCGCTGTAAGGGGTATTCTCTGCACGCAGCTGCCAGGCTTCCCGCACCAGAGGGATCAGGTCCGGATCTGGAACCCACCGGTGGCCTACGTGCGGCTTACCGTCTCGGTGTGTTGAAATAACGACCTTTTCTCGTTTGAAGCCTTTTGGAGGGGTTCCCGGGACATAGCCGTAGTTTTCTACCAGGTTTTTCAGGCCTCGTTTGGTATCTTCTTTGAGGTCGTCAATGTAAGCTTGGTTCATCCAGTCTATCGCGGCTTCGAAGAAGCGGCCTTCCGGCCCCTGGGGGATATCATCGTTGATGGAGTGGAGAGTGATACCGCGGCGCCGGAGATCTGCGCGGTAAAACTGGGCGTCATCGATGTTGCGGGCGAAGCGGGACCATTTCCAGACGATCAGGCCCTTTTCAATCCTTCGATCGGAGCGCATGTAGCGCAGCATTTTTTTGAACTGGTCACGCCCGGTTGTGGTGGTGCCAGTGCCGGTATCTTTGTAAATGCGGTTGAGGATGTAATCGTGGCGGTCGCACCAGCTGCGCAGCTCCTGTTCTTGCTGCTCTATAGAGAGCTCCTGGGTTTCGTGGCCAGAATCGCGGAGGTAGGCGACCAAGAGGGATCCTGATAGGAAGGGGTTTTTATTCATAGGGTGTTTACCGTGTAATTCCCCCTGATGATCAACTAAATTAATCTATAGGTTGTTTTGTTAGTTTTCTACCGGCTCTACTTACTTTGTATGCAAAAGGTCTTCTTTTACTTGATTTTTCTTTTATCTGTTCCCACCCTCTTACGACTTGTTTTACTGAAGCGGCGAAGAATGCCCCGACCACAGGTCGGGGATGAATTCGCCTAG
>CAZUER010000078.1:0-18857 GCA_964619345.1 uncultured Desulfohalobiaceae bacterium | reverse complement strand
TAAGTTTATCCAGCTGATATTACTTGAACTTTGAATAAGAACCAAATGCCCCTGGGGCCACAACCCTGGTTCTGGCCGGTATCGTGGGCCTGACTTTGGGGGGGCAGTTGCTGGTGGGCGGGTCCCAAACCCTTGCCTCGGCCATGGGCATGAGTCAGGCCCTGATCGGATTGACCATATTGGCTGTAGGCACATCCCTGCCGGAGTTGGCCACTTCGGTCATGGCCGCGCTGAAAGGCAATGCAGATATGGCGGTGGGCAATGTGGTCGGGTCCAATATTTTTAATATATTATGGATATTGGGCCTCACGGCCACCATTACCCCTATTGACTACAATACCGCCTTGAATGTGGATATCTGGCTTTTGGTTGCTGTCAGCCTGCTCTTCTTTGTTTTTACCTTTACCTGGAAGGAGCACAAGATCGATCGTCGGGAAGGCGGGCTCTTTTTTGTCTTGTATATTGGATACATGGTCTTCCTTATCCTGCGGGGATAAGGAAGATCTTCAAATCAAGAGATGCAATAAAAACATGTCTTTAGGTCTTAGATATAGCCCGCTGAACTTGTGTTTTACAAGCCGTTGAGCTCTCCACAGTCAGGACAGAGCCAGAAGACCGGAGTGCACATCCCCCATTTGAGTTCTTCCATACACTGCTGGCAAATACAGCATCCACAAAAGCGGCATCTGCGACAATACAATGCTTGCTGGCCGCAACAATGGCAGGTCTGATCCTTGGTCTTGCGCCATTTTTTCCGATAGGAGGACGATTTGTGGGAGCTTTGGCTCATATTTCCGATGTGTCGAATTATAAGCTCACTTCTTGTTTTATACGAGTGATAAGTCAAATTAGTATGCCTGACGGGAAATGAATGTTGAGTATATTTCCAAAAGTATAATAAATACTGAAACTCACAATTCCGCTGAATATTATAGAGTATACAATCCCTCTGCCTACAAGAGTTTTTCTTTGGATTCTTGTGCCAAGAATCAGTCCAAGCATGTATATGAATGTTGAGGTCAAGAAACCAATAATTGGCATAAGAAGGTACACATACAAAAGAATAGAGCCAATACCAATAAAGAGGCTTGGCATATGCATGATAATCTCACACTGCTCAGATGGCTGTCTTTTGCGAACGAAATAAGGAATCCAGCTAGTTATGAAATAAAAAATAGAAAATAAAAGTACTCCAGATGTGGTCATGATGGGAAATATTGCCCCATATCTACTGAAGTTGCTTGTTTTCCAGAATATAAATCCGCATATAACTATTAATAATACAGATAATATTTTATCTGCAACTAATTCTGAAACCTTAATTTCGTTGCCAACAATAATTTTTTCAGGTTCATATTTGCATGTTTCTTCTTGGGGACCTTCATACTTAAATTTTCTTCTTTTTATAATCATTTTTTGAAGATATGGCCATAAAATTGTAAATAATGTGAATATGATAAGGGCAACTGTTATGGGGCGTCCCAAAAAATACGGAATCAATCCGCCTGTACCCTGTGAAATCATCATAGATTGAGTAAGGCCCTCTTCTGCAATTCTCCCTAACACAATACCTAAAACAGCTGGAGCGGGTGAAAATTTAAGTCTGCCCCCAATATACATCAACAACCCAAGGATGATCATAACAAAGACATCACCTACATTTCCCCGGATAGCGAGTGTCCCCACCACGGAAAGAACTCCGATAGCTGCGGCCAGCATTTCTTTGGAAACAAACATTATTCTGGAAAACATGTTGGATAAATACATGCCTACTGGCAGAAGTAGAATATTGGCCAGAAACAACCCTCCTATAAAGGTGTATGTATCAACTGCATATTTCGTAAACAACTCGGCCCCAGGCCGCAATCCTTGAACTAAAATGGCCCCAAGGAGAACAGCTGCTGGAGGAGACCCTGGGACCCCGAAAGTTAACATTGGCACCAAGGAGCTGGAAACAGTAGCATTATTGGCAGATTCGGCACTGGCCACTCCGCGTATGTCTCCTTTACCGAAGTTTTGGGGATTTTTTACAAACCGCTTGACTTGGTCATAAGCTAAAATTCCAGCAATATTTCCACCTGCGCCTGGTAGTATTCCCACCACAGTACCGATGAGGGCCGAAATAAAGCCAGCCATGTTCGAGAACCAGGCCTTGATGGTTTCCCACATGATTTTATGAATATTGCCGCGAATGATAAGGGTCTGCTTTGTGTCGATACCTGTTTCCTCACGTGTGGCCTCCTGAGGCATTTCCAATATCCTGGGGATGCAGTACAGCCCTATGAGGCCGGCGATGATAGGGACTCCTCCGGCTAACTCAGTGAAGCCAAAAGTGAATCTGGATTCTCCGCCAAGAGGAGAAACACCTACAGCAGTGATCAATAAGCCTAAAAAACCGCTTATAAGTCCTTTCCAAAGGGACTCAGATAAGCTGACCATGAGGGCAATTCCCAGGATGGAGATCCAGAAGAGTTCAGGAGGTCCAAATTTCAGGGCGACTTTAGCCAACGGGTTGGCCACGAGTATAAGGAAGGTGTTGCCTATCAAACCGCCCATTACGGAGGCAAAGATGGACATCATGAGTGCTTCCCGGGCTTTGCCCTGTTGGGTCATAGGATACCCGTCGAAGGTGGTGGCTATATCCGATGGGGTGCCCGGGATGTTGACCAAGATGGCGGCGATTCCCCCTCCGCGGATTGCTCCTACATAAATGGCCCCCATCAGGGTTAAAGCCAGAGAAATGGGCATGTAATAGGTCAGGGGAACAAGGACTGCAAGGGCCATTGTGGCGGTTAAGCCGGGCATACACCCCACAAAATTTCCCACTGCCAGACCAAGAATGATCAAGCCAACAGAAGCCGGGCTGAAGATATTACCAAGGACTTCAAGTATCATGGGCAAGGCACCTTTCTAGAATAAATACTTCGAAAATTGAAAAGAGCCCGGTGGATACAGTATCTGACCAATGCATTGTGTAATCCATCGGGTATTTGCTCTATCCAGCCGAGCTCTTATTCGTTCGTTGGATGTGTTGGGCTCAATTATCGCTTCAAGACAGTAACTTCTCCATTTTCAATCTCAATGTAGCCCATTTTTTCAAGGACACTGAGGATCTTATCTTGGCGTTGTTTGATGAATTCGGCGTATTCTTGACCTGGCCGGTTAAGCATGGGGAGGCCAACTTTCTGCATCTCCTGGGCATACGCGTCAGTGGTTATGATTTTTTCAACTTTACTTCGTAATGTATCTACTATGGGTTTGGGTGTTCCAGGGACCGTCACCAGCCCCCTGTGTATAGCTGCATACCATTCAATGCCCTCCTCATGGGCGGTAGGGGCACCTATTTGATCGATAAATGGATCCAATACAGCCGGAGTCTCTTTGGCTCCTACAGCTAAGGTGCGGACATTTTCAGGACCCAAAGTTTTTATGTCCCCTGTATTGCCGAACATACAGGCGATATGTCCCCCCAAAAGAGCGGCAACCGTTGGTCTGGAACCGGGAAATATGACTTCAGCAAATTCGGTATCTGTTGCGTCTTCAAATAGCTTTAATCCCAGCCAGTCTCCGGTAAACTTCCCGACCACTCCGGCTGTAATCGCTCCAGGATTTTCTTTTGCAGCTTTGATCAGATCATGAATGTCTTTATAAGGGCTGTCCTTGAGTACTGTGATCATTTCCGGGTCCGTGACTAAGCCGGCAATGGCTCCGTCAATGTGATCCTGGGTTGTAAAGTTTGTGTCCCGAAATAAAGGTTGCATGATGATATGAGGCAGGTTATTGCCGGCTACCGTATATCCGTCTGCTTTACGGTCCACGAGAGCATCCCAGCCGACCTGACCTCCGGCGCCAGTGACATATTCCACCTTTATGGGTTGATCGAAGGTGTCTTTCCAAAACTTTTCAAAGACTCTGGCCTGAAGGTCGGTGGTACCACCGGGAGAAAAGGGGACAATGTAGTTGAATGGTTTGGATGGGTAGTCTGCAGCTTGAGCTGGAAGAGAAATAAGAAGTGCTAGAGAAAAGACGGTCATAATGAAGGTTAGGCTTACCAGGCTTTTGGTGTTAATTTCTTTTTTTCTTAAGTTCATACTGAGCCTCCTTCGTTCTGATTTTTGAGTTCCTTTCAGATTGAAAACCAGTCAAGTGTTGTATGCTATCACCTCCTTTGTCCATGAATGTGAATCATCTTGTTATGAACCATGAAGACACATCAAAGAGTTGTCATTGTTTGTTCTGAGTATCTCAAACTTGAAAGCTTTGCACAAGCTACCCGAGTGACGGCTTGACGTATCGTACTGAGGACTTCAACAGGCGTACTTCGATTCTTTTCGATATCTTGAAAACCAGACCAAAGTGCTTGTTTGATTTCGGAGTGAAAATTTATCTTATCAATGCCCATGCTGGATAAAATGGCAGTTCCATTGGTGCCAAGTTGGCTTGCTCCATGGATCACCAGCCGGGTTTTCAGTCTTTTCTTAAGTTTGTAAATGACATCCAGGTTTCTCAGGCCTCCTTTGGGGATGGAAAATGCCAGAAGATCAACTTTGGTCTCTGTAGCAAACACTTCTGCCAACTGGGTTACATCTTTGTCCTCAGCTCCGAAGATAGGCCCGCATATAGGCCCAAGCTCGCCTTCTACAGCAGCATCTACTTCATGGGCCAGTTGTGCTGCCCTTCTGGTATGGATAAGATTCTCAGAAAATGGGAGATTGGAACCATCAAACATGACAGAGTTCAAACCGAGATCCAGGGCCTCAAGAATACGGTCCAGGCTGTGGCCATGATTGAGGTGAACTGCAACGGGGACTGTTGCCTGTCGGGCTGCGCTTATGGCAGCGCAGCCCAAAGCATGCAGTCCTGCATGACAGATGGCTTCATTGCCGATAGAAAGTATTACTGGTGTAGACTCCAGTTCTGCCGCAGCTAAGACTCCTTGAATACTCTCTAAGTTGTAGACACTCATGCACCCTAAGGCGCACTGCTGGTGCTTAGCCAAGCGCATGAGCTTTTGGACTGAAACCATTGACATTTTGTAAACTCTTTTGTTTGCTTCAATGGTTACCCATGTTAGCCGCCGCTGACAAAAGGAATCAGCACTACCCGATCCTGGTCTTTTAGCTGAGAATTAAATTGTGAAAGATGGCCATTGATTGCCACCATTTCTACCTCGTGTTGAGCTATGTTCAACTCTGTGAGCAGATCGGTGACCGTGGACGCAGGCTGTAAATGAACCGCAAAAGACGATTGATCGTTCTTGCGCAGACTTGAATAGGGTTTGACAGTCACTTCCATGACCGACTCACATTACCTCCTGGACCCAATCAATGTCCAAGTCCACAAGCTTGGCGTGTCCGGGTCGGCCTTTTTGATCCCAACCACATACTTCGTAGTAAAGCTCCAAGGCTTTACGGAACTCTTGCTCATCAATCTTTTGTCCAGCCAGAGGTCCGTCAGGCAGGGGCTCGTGCCAGCGGCTGATGACCCGGTCTTCTTCAGGGCCAAGGCCCTCCCGCACATTGAATAACCGGCTCATGACCAAAGAACGTTCGGTAGCCCGGATGATATCAAATAAACTGGTATCCCAGCCGGTAATGGCCCGTACTGACTCCACCAGGTTGTGGAAGGTCATGGCATGAATAGGCACCGAACAGAAGTTGCATATAGACAAGAGATTATTGATACCCCAAGCCAATTGACCCAGGTGAAAAAAACGGACTTTATCCTCATCTGTATCCAGCGGACGGATCGACTCGGTGATGCCCAGAGCGCTCAAGGCCTGGAAGCCTTCCCCTTGAAATGCGACATCATGGGGGCACTCCACGTGGTCGGCCCCTGTGGAGCTCAAGGCGTACCCCATGGCCATACCGGTTTTGCCGCGGCCGTCGTGAAGTGGCAAGTCATTGCCTTTGATATGAAAAGCAAACTTTTCAGATCCCTTGCCGATTGTTTGGGCTGCGCGGACCATACCTTCAGCCAAGACATCCCCTATGCCCTGGCGATTACCAATAGCTTCCACCAGCCAACAGATACCTTCGGCATCACCCCAGGGCATGTCCCGGCCAATATCATCTGAGGTCAATAAGCCAGTTTCATAGCATTCCATGACATAAGCAACCATGTTTCCGGCACTGATCGTGTCAATTCCCAGGAGGTTGCATATCTGATTGGCCCGGCCCACGGCCTTAATGTTGCTGTTGCAGAGATTGCTGCCCATAGAGCCGAGGGTTTCATATTCGGGTCCCCCAAAGCGCGGGTCCAAAGGAAATTGAGGATCATCGCTCTTGACTGTTCGTTTGCAGGCCACCGTGCACATATAGCATGTGCTGGGCTTATAGAAGATTTCTTGTTTGTAGTTTTCCCACTCAAGGTTTTCATGGCCATCAAACGTGCCGTGCTTGAAATTGCGCGTGGGAAGAATGCCGCTGGCGTTGAGACCTTTGACAAGCACAGGGGTCCCTGCAGTGGAGAGGCCTACGTTCGGGGGGTGATTCTTGATCCGTTCCCGGTGCCACTTGTTGATGCTTTTGACAGCCTCAGGATCGGCTAAATCAGGTTTTGCTGTCCCGCGCACCGCCACGGCTTTGAGATTCTTGGCCCCCATAACACAGCCCATGCCTGTCCGTCCGTTAAAATGCTCCATGTCGTTGGAGATGTTTGCAAAACGAACAAGTTTTTCGCCGGCCGGCCCTATGCTGGCAACACGAATTTTTCGCTCACCAGTCTCTTCCCTGATCTTTTCCAAGGTCTGAAAGTTATCCAGGCCCCACAAGCTTGAAGCATCCTGCAAGGTGACCTGACCGTGCATGATGTTTATGTACACAGGTTTTTCTGCTTTGCCGCGAATGACAATAGCGTCATAGCCTGCAAACTTCAGCTCAGGGCCAAAATAGCCCCCGGCTTCCGCCTCCCCAAAACAGTCGGTGAGAGGTGATTTGGCAGCAGCAGTAAAGCGGTTATAGCCGGAAATCGGCGCTCCGCATATCACACTGGTGGATAAAACCAGAACATTGTCAGGTGAAAGAGGATCAATGCCGGGTTTTACCATTTTGAGTAGGTAATAGGAAGCAAAGGCCGAGCCTCCCATATACGTCCGGTACCATTGCTCACCTGGTTCTTCAATTGTTATTTCATGCGAAGAGAGGTTTACATGCAATATTTTACCATTATAGCCAAAAGACATGTGAGGCTCCTTAAAATTTGATAAAAAAATAGTTATTGGCCATATCCTATAAATTTTGGCAACCAAGTGGAGATTTGCGGAACAAAAACAAACAATAATATGCAAGCAAAAAGAGTTATAAGAAAAGGCACAACTCCAACAGCAAGACGTTCGACAGAAACATTCGCAATACGTGAAGCAACGAAAAGATTAACTCCAAGTGGAGGTGTAAGCAATGCCATCTCATTGGTCACGACCAAAATAACTCCGAAGTGAATGGGATCTATATCTACTATTGAGAACATGGGCATAAGTACTGGGACTAGAATAATAATTGTAGATAAAGTTTCCATGAACATGCCCAAAAATATTAATACTCCAATAATCATCAGCATGATCACATAGGGATTTGTAGACACTCCCATTACTGCATTTGCTAAGCGTTGAGGAGCCTGTTCAAAAGTCAAAATCTTACCAAACAATGTGGAGGTGCCCACTATCAATAAAACAGCCCCGCAGATCATGGCTCCTTCCAGCAATGACTTGTAAATGTCAGTTAAGTCTAAGGCACGATTAATCAAACATCCAACAAACAAAGCCCAGGCAATTGCCAAAACCGAGGCTTCCACAGGAGTGCACAGGCCGGAATATATCGAGCCCAGAATAATTATTGGGGTTACCAGGGAAAAAAAACTCTTCCAGCATGCGCGTAAAAATGTGATAATATGAAATGGTGGCGCATTAGGATCTCCAATGAATCCGCTACGTCTGGCCATTAACCAGGCAGTGGTGCACATACTGATGCCTACTATAAAGCCTGGTATAAACCCGGCAGTGAACATGCCAGTGACTGAAACATTGGCTAGTATGGCATAAATGATCATTGGGTTGCTGGGAGGTATAAGCAAGCCAATGGTACCGCCTGAGGAGGCAACTGCTCCTGCATATTCCCGACTATATCCACTGCGGAGCATAGCAGGTACCAAAAGAGTGCCCACGGCTGCCACTGTGCCAGGGCCAGATCCAGAGATTGCCGCAAAAAATGTACATGCCAAAATAGTAGTGATGCCCAGGCCTCCATACATCCTGCCTACAATCTGCTTGACTACATCCACTATCTGCTGGGTGATATTTCCATATTCCATCAAAGTGCCTGCGATTACGAAACAAGGAATTGCCAGCAAAGGAAATATATTCAATCCATCAAAAATGGAATTGTGCACCACAGACATTGGGAGATAGCCCCCATAAATCAAAGCTACACTTGAAGCCACAGCCAGGCTCATAAAAACTGGCATGCCCAATATAAATAGCGCTCCCAAAGAGAGCAGAACCATTGTCAATACAGTAAGTTCCATATCAGCTCTCCTTAATTTCGTAGGCCTGCATAACCAGTTTGGTTAGGGTTCCTTGTCCTATTCTCTTGATATAGCCCTCGATAATACGCCAGCTCATAACGACAAATCCAAAAGGTATGATCATTTCCACATAGCTCCTGGTAATATGTAATACAGGAGATACTTCAGGAAATTGCAGTCCACTTTGAATAACTCCCCAGCTCAGCCAGGCTATATAAAGATTAAAGACTACCCACAATAAGTCTGTAAATATCCGAAAACCAAGACGGACTTTGATGGGCATAAGTAAAAACTGGGCTGTAATACGTACATGGGCATTGTGTTTGGCCACCAAAGAAGCAGCAATGAATACAGTCCACAAAAAAGCAAAACGGCTCAGCTCTTCTGTCCAGGGGATACCCCCACCTGTAATCCAACGAGCTCCAACCTGAATCATAAGGCAGGCAACCATGATACCCGCAGTTATCACGCAAAAAACTTCCTCGAAATGATTGTAAAATTTGCTCAAAAATCGAGTAAATTCTCTGGTCATGATTGCCTGCCTCCGATATTGTTTTTAATTTCCTATGATTGCCAGGGCTTCCTCGACCACTTCTTGTCCGCCAACTTGATCATAAAAATCTGGCCACAAAGCACGAGCTTTTTCTTTCCAAACCTCTTCATCTTCCAGCTCATATAATTCCATCCCATGGTCGATACATTGCTGCAGAGCTTTTTGCTCTTCTTCTGCAGACCATTCCCACTCATACTGAGCGGCCTCTTTAGCTGCCCTGACCACGAGCTCTTTATTGGCAGGATCCAAATTTTGCAGCCAAGGTTCACTGAACAACATAGGCCCAACCCAAAGCAAATAATGCAACTTGGTTATATAATCCTGAACTTCCCAGAACTTCTGGTCACGATTTACAGAATGGGGATTTTCCTGGCCATCTACTACACCCTGCTGCAAAGCATTAAATGTCTCAGCCCAAGCCACTGGATGAGGTTCGACCCCCCAAGCTTTAAAGCTTTTAATTTGAATATCTACCGGAGGCACTCGGATTTTCAAACCCTCAAGATCATCTATTGTCGTTACAGGTCTTTCGGAGTTTGTTAAGTGCCGATAACCGCCTACCACCCATGACAGAGGGCGACTACCGGATTGTTGAGCTATCACGTCAGCAATTTTGTTATTGAATTCTTCATTATTAAAGAGGGTGTATGCATCTTTGATTTCAGAAAACATATAAGGCAGATAGTAGATCGTTGCCTGGGGAGCAAAAGGAGTTAGGTTGCCCACGGCCAGTACTGCCAGGTGAATTTCCTGGCTACGCAACTGACGGACATTGGCCTGTTCATCTCCCATAGAACCGCCATAATAGGTTTGAACTTTGATTTTGCCTTCGGAGTCAGTTTCAACGATTTCTTTAAATTTGTTGATGGCAGTTGTGTGGAGACTGCCTTCGGGGTTGGCAGTGGCCGCCCGAATTGTCATAGCCTGGTAATCAGCTGCCAGTGCACTGGCAGCCCAAAATAAGACCGCTAATGATACGATGGTTATTAAGGATCCTCTTTTCATGCAAATCTCCTTCATTACATGTTTAGATGACTAAATCAAGACAAATAAAACAGTATATATCAAGTGGCATAAGCCACATAAGCTTATCAATCCAAAAGATTTTCTCATAAATGAATTCTTCTAGGGACAAAAAATACTGAGTTGGATTCTACTTAGTAAAAATATGTTGTGTTGGCATAGGGCACCACACCGATGCTAGGAGTGCCTGGGAAGCTTGCAATCCATGTATTTAGAGTATCTTGGGCGAGACCTTTGATTAACAAGCAATTTGCAATTGTCTCCTGATCCAGCTCTGTATGTATAACTGCCTCATGTTTATTTAGAGTGTATCCAAAAAGATAACATTTGTGCAAGCCCATTTGGAAGCTTCTGGATTTAAAATCGTGCATGGCATCTTGAATAGATTGAAAGCTACATGTATAGTCATAATATCTCTGATCACCCACTCCTTGTTCGCAGGCAGCAAGCAGCAGAATTTTCCCACCGGGCTTCAGGGCCTGTGAAGCCATATTCAACCCTTTTTGAGCCTGATAAAGGGTAATATCCTTGGGATAACCACCGCATGAAGCAATTATGATGTCAAATCTCTCATCCAGGGACACCCCATACACTTTGGCGCAAAGCCTTGCCCCTTGCCTCAGCACATCCTCTGGTTCTCCAGCAAAAACATCTACAACTTCCTTAGCAGGATTCAAGACTACATTCAATGCCATATCGATGCCAATCAATCTACCGGCTTCATTCAAATCTTCCCGGACAGGGTTGCCTTCCAGAACACCTACCCTGGCATTTTCTTCAAAAAGGAGGCTATGGTTATGTTCAATGGTTTTTTCAGCCCCAGCCCCTATGACCACACCCTTGGCCCCACCTGTAAAACCAACGAATTGATGGGGATCTACCTGGCCAATGACTATTTTCAGATCAGCCCTTGCCAAATGGGCATTAATTGCCACTGGGGTCCCCCGAGATGTCAGCCCGTAATCACTGAGCTCAGATTGTCCGGCATCGTGGGCCAGCACCTTTACAGCTCCTAGTATATCCATGGGCAACAATGCCTGCAATCCGGCTTCATCAGGTGGAGGATGAAGCCCGCCGCAGACAATGACCGTAATTTGCTTACCACTCAGGGCAGGAAGCATGGATCTGAGTTTGTCGAGCAGTACAGGCAGAATCGACTTGACCGGGGTGGGGCGGGTTTCGTCCGGTATAGCAATGGCTACATGACGTACCGAGGTTGGAGGCTTTTTTTGAAAAAGATCATGTAAACTGGATTCAAGCCTGGACTCAAGCTCGATATCCAGCCTCTCCAAGGCTGGCCAAGAACTTGCCTGTAGTGTTCTGCATGGCAATGCGTCCGGCAAATGGATCCCGTAATAACCATGCGCATAAGGAAGTTGTATGTACATACGCTTTAAATCGCAAAAGTCATGCTAAATGTTCGTTGTAAAGCTGTTGTAAGATCTTCTACACCTAAATTGAGAGATTCTTTACGTCATTCCGATCCGGGCACTCACTTGCATGTCAAATTTTCTCATAAGGCATGAACTTATGAATCACAAAGGATGAGTGCCGGGATCGGAATGACGATCATTACCACGCGCATTGCTTAAGAATCGCTTAATTGAGTCCTGCCATGATGTGTTCCTGGTTAAGCGCTCTCATAAAGCTTGGTAATAATGAACTCCCGATGCCCGAGTACTTCAGTGGCAGTCATCCTGCCGTTGACTGTGCGGGCCATCATCTCTAAAAGCATATCCCCGGCCTGGTCCATGTCAATCTCTCTGCGCAGCAGGCCGGAAACATCAACATCTATATGTTCACTCATAGTGCGAACAGTCCGGGGATTGGAAGCCAGCTTGACTACAGGCACAATGGGATTGCCAATAATGTTGCCCTGGCCTGTGGGGAAGAAGTGCACTACAAAGCCGGCAGCACCACACAAGGTGACCATCTCTGCAGCTGCTGATGAAGAGTCCATAAACCATAGTCCAGGGCCTGTCGGGGCTTCCGCCTTGTCCAGGCAGCCTATAACCGGGGCCTTGCGCCCAATCTTCTGGATATTGCCCAGGGCCTTTTCCTCAATAGTGGTCAAGCCACCTTCAATATTTCCCTTGGTGGGCTGGGAGTCGGAAAGGTCGTTGGTCTTTTTATCATCTACCAGCTGGGCATAACGATCAAAAAAGAACTGGAACTGCTTGGCCACTTCATCGTTAATGCAGCGCTCCCGCACCAGATGTTCACCACCGGTGAGCTCGGTGGTCTCCCCAAAAAGCAGGGTCGCTCCTTTCTCGTAGAGCTTGTCATATGCGTTGCCTACTGTGGGGTTGGTGGCTATCCCAGAGGTGGTGTCAGACTCACCGCACTTGGTAGAGACCCAGAGCTCACTCACGTCGCACTCAGTACGCTGCAATTCACTGGCCCAGTGCATGAACTCCTTGGCCTTGCGGGAAGCAGCGCAGATAGTATTCAAATCACCATTTTGCTCTATGGAAAATCCAGCCACCGGCTTGCCGGTTTTGGCTATTCCATCCACGAGCTTGTTGGTCCATTGGGGCTCAATACCAATAACGACAACCGCAGCCACATTAGGATTTGAGCCGGTTCCGATCAGGGTCCGGAAATATAAATCGAGATCCTCCCCAAATTGCAGCCGGCCATAAGCATGGGGTATGGCCATGGTCCCCTTGACATTATTGGCTACTGCCTCACTGGCTGCATTGGAAAGATCGTCCAAAGGCAGAATAATTACGTGGTTGCGTACTCCTACCCGACCATTTTCACGACGATATCCTAAAATCTTGCTCTGCATGATTTACCACCTTTTTGTTTTCACGTTATGTACATGGAGATGCTCGCCTTTCTTGATCGGAGCAACTACCTTTCCAATATCTGTACTGTATTTAAAAACCGTATCCCCTTCTGCAAACTCTTGCAGGGCCACTTTATGGCCTATGGGTATATCCGTCAGGGTCTTGATCTTAATGGTCTGATCCTCCTTCATTACCCAGCCGGTCAACTCCTGACCAGCCTGAACCCCTTCAACCACTACAACGCCAACTCCGTCTCCTGCTTCATGTGCAATAAAATCAATAGTCATACAAAGCCTCCGTAGTAATATATGTTAAGATGTGATTATAAGGAAAAACAACTTTATTATCACGCTGGACATCACTCAACCTTACTGGCCGATGATTTTGAAAACAGCATTGCAGTCTTCCTGGCCGTAGCCTTCGGCACTGCCTTTTTGAAAATACTCAAATGCCGCTTGCATAGCCTTTAAATTCAGATCCCAATCTTTGGCCATTTCAAGGCCGAGGCGAAGATCTTTCTTTGCCAGGTCAAGTCCGAAGCGGGCTTTATAATCATCAGCAGCAATCCAGGGACCCCGCACATCCATCTGAAAACTCTTGGCCCCGGTGTCAGCCAGCAGTTCCAAAAGCTTGTTACGATCTATTCCTGCTTTATCACCTATCTTGATCCCTTCAGCCAAAACTGCCACATTGGTCATTCCGATCAAATTGGAGATAAGCTTGACAGCACAAGAGGCCTCTAACGTTCCTAAATAATGTGGGATTCCAATGGTTTTAAAGATGTCTGCAAACTTGTCCACTAAACTTTTATCACCACCAATAAACATGGGTTCTTCTGCTTTTTCAGCCTGGGCAGGAGTTTTGCCTAAGGTGCACTGTATATATCCAAGGCCAAAATCAGCAGCAGCACTGGCAAGTTTATTCGCGGTCCCGGGGTCAATTGTAGATAATTCAATATGGGTTGCCCCCTTGGCCAATTGAGCATACAGGCCATCATCTCCGAGCATAGCACCTGAAACATGCTCAGGCAGCGGCAGGCTGGTAAATACTAGCTCGCAGGATGCTAAATCAGTCAAGGCAGAAGCAGCCTGACCTGAACTTCCAGCAGCCAGGGTTCTTTGCACTGCTTCTGAGCTCAAGTCATAAACCAACACGTTTTTTCCAGCGCGAATCAGGTTTCGAGCCAGGGGACCTCCCATCAGTCCCACGCCTATAAATCCTATCTGCATAAGCCTCTCCTTTATTTGGACCGTGAATGACTCAAATTCAAACACTGTTGCATGGAGCCCTTAGATGGTGCTCAATGGTTTTCATTTTCCAAAAATTTGGTATCAAGAAGTATGCCAAAAGCGTTAAGGTGACTTTGAATCGCAAAATCAGTTGGTTGGGGCTGTAGCGCGAAGAGATGATCAAAAAGTCGCTGCCCAATAATAGGCATCGTGACTACTATTGGGCATTGAGGGTCAATCCCAATTGTAATAAGATGAAAGATATTGATTTTTGCATATGGACCTACAGCTGGTTTTTTTGAGATTAAGTTTTTTTTAAACACCGCTATTAGAAATAAAATGCTGACATACATCATAATATTTTTAATGACCAATATTGGGCGCCTAAATACAGGGAGGAGGTATGGGCCTAGATCCTAAGCGAAGGTATGAAACGTTATTGCGCATCAATAATGCTATTGTCCAACAGACCAGCCGTGAATCATTGTTTCGGGCCTTGGCCAGGGAAATTCGAGGGCTTATCCATTACGACCGCTGCAGCATTAACCTATATGACCATGAAACCCGTTCACTGAGCTATTTTGCTGCAGCTGAAGGAGTATCTTTAGACAGTGGTATGACCCGTCCGCTCGAAAAGGGGGTGATCGCTCAACTCGTCATTCGTACCCGGGAATCGCTTATCATCCCGGATGTTAACCGCCAGTCCTATTTTTCCAATCTGGAAAATATGATTCGGGCAGGGTTGCAATCGACCATGGCTTTTCCGCTTATTGTCAGAGATACCGTCCTTGGGTCTTTGCATTTTTCTTTCAGAAAAAAGCCTGACGACTGGGAGGAATTGCAGAACTTCCTTGAGGACTTGTCCACACAGGTTGCTATTGCCGTGGATAATATGCTGGCCTATATACGACTTCAAAATATCAATGAAAGTTTGCAGCACGAAAGAAAGTTCTTGAAGAGACAAGCTCATAGATCTTTTGATCCGGAAAAGTTCTTTTTTTCCTCAGATGCTATGTTTGAGGTTATGCAGCACATCAAAATGGTAGCCTCCACTGACGCTTCGGTCTTGGTTACAGGTGAGACTGGGACTGGGAAGGAGTATGCGGCCCATTGTATTCATGCCCTTTCTCAGCGCAGGGATGCGTTGCTGGTTAAGGTGAATTGCCCTGCTCTGGCCTCAGGTTTGTTTGAAAGCGAACTTTTCGGGCATGCCAAAGGTGCCTTTACCGGGGCTTCACAGCAAAGAATGGGAAGGTTCGAGATGGCAAACCGGGGCACGATCTTTTTGGATGAAATCGGTGAACTCCCGATGCCTCACCAGGCCAAGATACTTCATGTGCTGCAAGATCGGGTATTTGAGCGGGTTGGGGACAGCCGCTCCATGAGCGTAGATTGTCGCGTGATTGCAGCCACAAATAAGGATCTGGGCCAAGCTATTGCCAATGGTGATTTCCGTTCTGATCTTTTTTACAGATTAAACACCGCCCAGATATCTATTCCTCCCTTGCGGGAGCGACCTGAAGACATCCCGGTGCTTATCAATAGGCTTTCCGAACAGACTTCAGAAGAGTTCTATAAGCCGGTACCCCATTACCCAGAACAGGTCATGGATCGTCTCATCCAGTACAGCTGGCCGGGAAATGTTCGAGAACTCAAAAACTTTGTCCATCGCATGATTTTGCAACGGGCTGGAAATACTGTGCGACTTGCAGATGTAGAGGGATTTCTGGGCAATGGTCTAGATGTTACGCATGAGTCAGGTTTCCCGTCCATGGAGCAAATGGAAAGACAGCACCTTGAACGCGCTCTGCGTATGTGCCGGGGTAAGATCGGTGGGCAAGATGGAGCCGCTGTATTGCTCGACATGCCACGCACTACCCTACAATATAGATTGAAACGGTTCAAGTTGAAACCAAAGGATTTCAGGTGAGAAAGACCTCCTTCAGCTGCATCCACCCAGGAAAAAATGAGTGGAGATCTGAGGTAGTTCCGTTCAGCCTTGCCTCCGGCAAGTCTGAGATATTTTTTGCCCCAAAGTGGGCAAAAAAAAGAAACTTTCATACGAGAATTATAGCTACAAACTGTGGTGCCTAAAATCGCTCCATGAGGATGGACTTTACAGTGTTTCCGTCGGTACGGGGACCGAAGTGGGTCAAGATGTCCCGCATGGCCTGCATCTTATTTTTGTACTGATCAAAATTAATGTTGGATCGGATCCAGGTCTCGATCTCGTCAGCCGTGGCTTCTTGGGGCAAAAAAGCCTCCAGGATCTGGAGGTACTCTTCATCCCGCCGTTCTCCGAGCTCTCTCTCGGAAGCGGCCAGTTTTTTGAGAATCTTAGCCACTTCCTGGTCGCTCAAGGTCTTGCTTTTCTGGCGCTGCATCTCTCCGACCACCACGCGCAAGGTGTCCTTTTCCTTTGCGCTTATTCCCTTGGTATGCAAGCGGTCCTGGATTGTTTGCTGTAGGCTCATCAGGTGCTCCTTTTCTGTATCTGGTTCTTGACGCCCTGGGGCTTAAGGAGTGAAAGTGAGAGGAAAGGATAACACTTTAAACCCAGGTAAAGACACTGCAAATAAAATTCAAGACCGGGCCAAATCCCAATGCATATGGAATACAAAGATACCGTGGCTATGACAAGAGATGACGTGCAACTTCTGCTCCAGGTCCTGCCCCCTGGAGTGCAGACGGCCATCCAGGAGCTCCATGCGGTCCCCGACCTGATCGAGGTTGTCCTGGATTTGGGTCGCAAGCCGGAGATACGGACCACAGCCGGGTTTAAGGACCTGGACCTCCCGGCTGTAGAGCGCAAGGATCTGCGGGATGTGATCGGCAGGATCGGCACGTTCACATCCGACAATCGGGCCGGGATTGAACGCACTCTGCACCGCATATCGGCCATCCGCAACCGGACCGGAGATATCGTCGGCTTGACCTGCCGCATTGGCCGAGCTGTATTCGGCACGGTGCATGTGGTCCAGGACGTTGTAGAGTCCGGGTTGTCCCTGCTCCTCTTGGGCCGTCCCGGGGTGGGGAAGACCACTTTATTGCGTGAGGCGGCCCGGGTCCTGGCAGATGATATGGGCAAACGGGTGGTCATTGTGGACACCTCCAATGAGATCGGGGGGGACGGAGACATTCCCCATCCCGGTGTGGGGCGGGCCCGACGAATGCAGGTGCCGTCTCCGGACAGGCAGCACGCAGTGATGATCGAGGCTGTGGAGAATCATATGCCGGAGGTGGTGGTCATCGACGAAATCGGAACCCAGGCCGAAGCCGAGGCGGCCCGGACCATAGCCGAACGGGGGGTGCAGCTCATTGCCACCGCCCACGGCCAGAGTCTGGACAATCTGCTGCAGAATCCGACTCTCTCGGACCTGGTTGGCGGTATCCAGGCCGTGACCTTGTCTGATGAAGAAGCCAGGCGAAGACGAACCCAGAAAACGGTCCTGGAACGCAAAGGGCCTCCTACGTTTCATGTCTTGGTTGAAATTCAGGACCGGGATCAGCTGGCAGTGTATCAACAGGTAGCCTCTGTGGTCGATGACTATTTGCAGGGCATGCCCTTGAGACCGGAGATACGCAAACGAAGCCAGGATGGTGAGGTGGAAATCCAGCAGGAACAGCCTGCAGCCAGGCCCCTCAGCCCAACCCCAGCCCCATATCCGGCTCCGCAGGTGGGTATGGAGTTGCCCACCCACCGGCAGGTGCGCATATTCACCTATGGAGTGAATCGAGACCGCCTGGAGAAAGTTCTGCGAAAGCTCAAGGTTCCGGCTGAGGTGGTCAAGGATGTGCATGAGGCAGATCTGATTTTGTCCCACAAAGGACACCAGCGCAGGCAGCCCAAGCGCCTGCGCGATCTGCAGTCCGGAGGGCTGCCTTTGTATGTGGTCAAAAGCAATACCATCCCCCAGATAGAAATGATGGTGCAAAAGATTTTTGGTCGTCAGGAACAAGAGCCGGAAGAAGAGGCCATATTGGAGGCCGAAGAGGCGGTGCAGGCAGTGATCAAGACCGGCCGGATCAAGGAATTGGCGGCCCAGAATGCGACCATGCGGGCTGTGCAGCATCAGATTGTGCAGAGGTATGGCCTGCAAAGCGAAAGCAAAGGACAGGAACCCTACCGGCAGGTGGTGGTTCTCCCCTGGTGATACACGCTGGCAATGCAAAATACCGGATACTTATGGACAGGAGCAGGACCTATATTCGCCTCTGCGCTCAGGCCGAAGAGATTCAGTCTCAATGGATTCCGGCTCATGGGGATTTTTTTGTGGGTGAACAAAGACGTATCCAGTGCTGGGTTGATTCTGTGCACGCTGAACGGGAAGTGCGGAAGGGATTCGGAATCAGCCGGGAGGATCAAAAGATCATATCCCTTACTCCCTATATTTGGCTCCCCAGGCTGGATCAGCTCATGGAAATGGCTCAGGTCCCGGGACGCCGCTTTGAGAGCGTGAGCCAGGAGTTTTTTACCTGGACCAAGACCGGGTACCCAATTGGGGAGTATCCTCCCGGCCGGTTTTTTGCCACCTTGGAACAGGTCTGGTTGGCCTTTGTCATGCACTGCCGGAAGGCAAAGGTTTGGGACGGCTCCAATTGGATTTTCATGAGTACAGAGTGATCTTTACCTCAGGGAGCCCTCCAAGGTGATTTTGTTCTCAGGTATAAGGTGCCAGGAGTGTTCAGGTTTCAGCGCCGCCTCTGGCTGCGCTGAAACATTAAGTTGCTAAAGTTGTC
>CAZUER010000077.1:0-19136 GCA_964619345.1 uncultured Desulfohalobiaceae bacterium | reverse complement strand
CCGCCTGTCTTCCAGGCGGGAGGGAGGGGCCAGGGGAGGGTTCTTTGTTTGCGACGCTTGAGCAGTTCCGCGCCTTGTCTTCAGACCTCGCCGGCTATCATCCAAACATCCGGGCACTTTCATCAGCGAATACATCCCACGGTAAATTGGCTCTCAGGTGTAAGTTTCAAGGAGTGTTCTGGTTTCAAGGAATATCAAGGTATCTCAAATTCTTATGCTGAACCCTGAACACCGAACACTGAACACAACTTGCTGTTATCCAGATACAGAGCAAATCAACCGAAATTGTTGAAAATGGAAAGCAGAACCAAAAAGCCCTGGAATACATCCCTTCCGGCATTGACATGACTCCTGTCTATGACCATATAATATTAATAAGTACAGTACCTGCAGTCAACAGGGCTCCGGGCATGCAACAGGAGGTCATGAGGATATGCGGATACTTTTTATCAATCCAAGATTTACCAGGGGATTCGAACAGTTTTCCCTGCACCTCCCTCCCCTGGGTTTGGCCTCTTTAGCAGCCTATGTCCGGGCCAATGGCCATCAGGCGGAGATCGTGGACCTCAACGCCCAGGACCCAAGTGACATCCCCAAACCGGAAGAGTTCGACCTGGTAGGAATAACCGCGGACACCCCGCGGTATCCAAAGGCTATGGATCTTGGGGTGTGGGCCAAGTCCAGGGGAACGCCGGTGGTCATGGGCGGTCCCCACGTTTCCTATTGGGCGGAAGAACCCTTGCTTACCGGGGCCGCCGACTATGTGCTGCACAATGAGGCTGAAACTGGCCTGCTCTCTTTGCTGGACAGTCTCAGCCAGGGTGGAGACGACCTGGCTGAAGTCCCCGGACTGAGCTACCTGGATCAGGAACAGGTGGTGCACAATACAAGCTGCCGGTCTCTTCTGAATGTGGACGAGCTGCCCTATCCGGCCAGGGATCTTCTGCCCATGCAGAACTACGAGCTCACTCTGGATAGACGGAAGGCCACCTCGGTTATAAGCAGCCGGGGGTGCCCTTTTAACTGTTCATTTTGCGCTTCATCTCAGCTCTTCGGTCTGAAATGGAGGCCCCGCTCGCCGGAATCCCTGGTTGACGAGATCCAGTGGCTGCAAAAAGAATTCGGGATCGGATCTATTTATTTTATGGACGACAACTTCACCCTCGATCCTGATCGGACCATTGCCTTTTGCGAGCAGGTCCTTTCCAAAGGATTGGACATACGGTGGTTCTGCTTTTCCCGGGCCAACACGGTCGTGGACCGCGAAGATATGGTTCAGGCCATGTCCGAAGCCGGAGGACACATGGTTTTTCTGGGCATTGAATCGGCCAACCCAGAAGTCCTCAATGATTTCAAAAAGAAAACAACAACAGAGGCCTCAATTCAGGCCGTGGAGCGCCTCAAGCGATATAACATTCGGCCCATGTGCAGCTTCATCATCGGTGATATTCACGAAGATCAAAACAGCGTCCGGGCCACCATCGACTTTGCCAAGAAACTGGCTCCAGCAGTGGCTCAATTTGCCATTCTGACCCCGTATCCAGGTACAAAGCTGTTCCACGAAGTCAAAGACCGCCTCCTGGATATCGACTGGTCTTTTTTCGACGGGCTGCACGCTACGGTGAAGACGGACAAGCTGAGCCCCAGAGAGCTGGAAAGTATGCTGAAAAAGGCCTACTTCACTTTTTACCTTAATTTCCAGCGCCTTCTGGCCTCGCCTCGAGAGCTGTTCTGGTATCTGACCCGTATCAGGCATTTGTTTGCCTGATGGCTTCAGCATGCAGTCTGGCCTCGATGTACAAAGCCGTGGCCGCAACAGCCCGGTCGCAAACAGGAAATATGGGCACCCCGGCCGCCAGCAGGGCATCCCGGAGGGGATCAAAGAGTCTGCCCCCATCAACGACCCCTATGATTGGCTTGTCTGTTTGAGCAGCCACCTGCGTCAGCAGGGGGACAATACCTTTGTCTGCATGCATGGAGTACTCCTCCACCAAGGTATCGTTCAAAGTATGCATGGCCGGGGAAAGAGGGTCCAAGCCCATGATGACGGCGTCCACTCCCTCATCTTTGAGCAGGGCTGCGGCGATGGACGCGTGGGTCTCGTCGTCAGCGGCCGGGTTGATATCCAGGGGATTGCCTATGCTGACCAGGGATTCGAGCTCCTTGCTCCGCAGTATTCGATCGATATCATCCCGGGTGGACCTTGAAAAAGAGGCCAGCCGGATCTGGTAATCATCTGACTGGATGAAATCAGCCATACCCACGGCTTCGAAGCCCGCTCCGCTGACTGCGGACAGACGGTTTCCGTTGATCTTCTTTGTGCCCAACCGCTCCGCCAAAAGAAAAAGCTCCTGAAATTCGGTGAAGGTGCGGGCCACAATGGCCCCGGCCTGGCGCACGCAGCTCTCGCAGACCATGTAGTCTCCGGCCAGAGAGGCGGTGTGGCCGCTGGTGGCATCCTTACCTTCCGGAGTACGCCCGGCCTTGTAGAAAACCACCTCTTTACCGGCCAGAACGGCTTGGCGTACGGCCTGGCAAAACTCCAGACCGTCACCATCGGTAAATCCTTCGGCATATACGGCCATGACGTCCACCTGGTCCGAATCCTGAAAATACCAGATCATATCCCCGAGAGTAAGGTCCGTCTGATTACCCATAGAGACCATATAGGCCGGGCTGAGCTCCGGGCAGCTGCTGCTGCGGTGAAGCATAAAAGCCCCGCTCTGACTGATCAGGGCCGCCCGATAGTACCTGGCCTTCCGGTCCCGGGGCAGTTTTTCTTCAGGAATGAACCAGGTATCGTACCTCCCCGGCCGGGAAACGACCCCCATGCAGTTGGCCCCCAGAAAAACCGGACCTCCGTCTTCGGTTCCATGGGCGGCATCAATGGCCGCACTGATCTCTTCGGCCCGGTTTTTGCTTTCCTCTGTTTCGCCCATGCCTCCAGGGATGAGCATCACACTCTGGGCCGCATCCAATCTGAGAACCTCATCCACCAAATCCGGGACCTGATCTGCCCCCACAGCCACCACAAACAAGTCGGGCTTGACCGGAAGATCCTGCAACTCCGCCACACACTTGACCCCTTCGATCTCACTTATGCCTTCGCGGATGACAAAGAGGTCTTGAGGCGGAAAACCCTGGCTGATCACATTATCCAGAATAATCCGTCCAAAATTTCTCCGCTGGGTGGAAACGCCGATAAGGGCCATAGTGCGGGGGTGGAGGAGATTTTCTACCTTGGCTGTGGGCCGCCTGCTCTTCCTGCCCTCAGGCAGGGAAAAACGGCACATGCCGTCCAGGGGGACCATCAGAAAATCGGTAAAAGCGTAGGGATTGATCTCCAGCTCCTGGATGACGAAGGGAGCCTGGGACTTGGATTGGGAGTAGAAGCGGCCCATTTCAATAAAGGAGCTGAAGCACTCCACGAGCTGCTCATCAGTAACAATGCGGCGCTGTCCCCGGGTCAAGCCTGCCAGCTTGCGATAGGAAATGGTCCGGCGAAAGAGCTCAAAAAAGCTCTCTCCGTCGATAAGCTCGCAGGCGGAGACCACATTGGCCTGCCCTTTGCGAAAGCACCTGGCATACAGCTCGGTATCCGTGCCTCCCAGCCCGGCATTGATAATCATGCCGAACTCACGGGTGTTGCGCAGGCCCACGATGAGCTCATTGCCAAAGGCCTCCGAATCCGGGGGCATAAACTGCACCAGAAGCACTCCAAGCAAGTCGCGGCGGATGGCGGTGGCCAGGGCCTGGCCGCTTAATCCTTTGTACTGGGCCGGTGCGACCCCGGGATTTCGATCAATCCATTGGGCGTAGTTTTCCGGCACCTCGTACATCATTCGACGCAGGGCGGAACGTATTCTGTCCGGGTGCTTGGGTACAATGCGTACACCGCCCACCTCGGTTTTATGGATGATGGCCGGGGAAACGATCTTTATAACCACTTTCTCCCCGGGCAAAGCCATCATTTCATCTTCAGAGGGCCGGGCCCCGCGGGGAATGAATATGGACCGGGGCGGTGTCTCCGCTCCGGAACGAGCCAGCACGTTGTACACCTCGTACTCGAACAAAAAGTCCCGCCCTTCTTCGCTGGCCGAGCGCAGGATGCCGGTAATAGAGTCGAAATCGATATGCAGATCCATGGGTTATATCCCGTATTCTCGATGAAGGAGTAAGAATGTGAGCCTTTGACTCAGCCTGTCTGGTTCAATTTGAACAACTCCGCGGCATTGGTGGACATGAACCTTTCCAGCCTCTCGCGGGGGAGATTCCAGGCTGTTAGAAGCCGCAGCTCCCGGTCCCAGGCGTAGGGGATATTGGGAAAATCCGAACCATATATGATTCGGTCCGCCCTGTATTGTTCCAAAGGGACCCGACCTGGGAGGGGGAAATAATCGGCCAGAACCATGGTGGTGTCCAGCCAGAGGGTGTCATACTTTTCCAAAAGATTTCTGTAGGTAATCAACTCATCGAACCCCAGGTGGGGCACACATATGTGCAGGCGGGGGAAATTTTTCAGAACCCGCTCCACCCGGTCTGCACTGCAGATCAGGTGCGGATCGTAACCATAGGCCGGACTCTTGGGCTCCCGACCGGCATGAATAACAAGGGGCCGGCCGTGCTTCTGGCATATATCAAAGACCGGCTGCACATCCTCTGCGTCCATATCCAAACCCTGCACATGGGCGTGCAGCTTGACCCCGGCCAGGCCGGTGGCAAAGGCCAGCTCCAGAATGTCACCGGCCCCTTCCTCTCCGGGAAAAACCGTGGCCAAACCCGTAACCCGGCTGCCGGCTTCCCGGCACTGTTGGGCCATATAGGTATTTAGTCCGGCCGCAATCCCAGGCTTGTGGGCGTATTGCAGAGCCACAATCCGGCTGATCCCTCTGGAGAAAAGGAATTCAAAGACCTGGGCAGAGGTCAGCCGGTATCTGATCTTCCAGGCATGTTCTGCAAACCAGTTCCAGACCGCGGAAAAGATTTTGCTCGGAAATATATGCACATGGGCGTCGACAATGGGCGGAAGGTCTTTTGGCACATATGAGCCTTCCGGATCATTGACTACCTTGGGAACTTGTCTGAGCATGAGGATACCCCGCTAGTGCCGCGTCATATGTGCATTGTCCGGTTACCGGCACGAAACCTCTCTTTCTCTGGTTCCCCTCCTTGCCGCCTGTCTTCCAGGCGGGAGGGAGGGGCCAGGGGAGGGTTCTTTTGTGCGACACTCGAGATGTGTCAAGTCATAAATGAAATAGAACAAATTGCCAATAATTGCGGCTACATTTTTGAGACGCAACATTAGTTTGCTCAGGGCCGAATTTCAATAGGTGTTCCCACCTCCACCAGCCGCCAGATTTCATCCATCACAGTGTTGGTCACCTCGATACATCCCTGGGTCCAATTAAACTTTTTGGCCTGGCGTTCTTTCTTGCTCATTCCATTCTTTCGGCCATGAATCATTATCATCCCCCCAGGATCGACCCCCCTCTTCCTGGCCCAGGCCCTGTCCTGTTCATTGGGGTAGGAAATGTGGATGGCTTTATAAAATGAGCTGTCATCTTTTTTATAGTCAAGGATGTAGGTGCCTTCCGGGGTCCGGCCGTCGCCTTCTTCCCGTTTATGACCTTCTGGATTCCAGCCCAAAACGATATCGTAGGCACGTATCCTTTCACCCTCGGACAGAAGGTACATCTTGCATTTTGATTTCTGGACCAAAACCCTGTCAATGTCCGCTGCAAAACATGGAGCAGCTAAAAGGACAAAGATACCCAAGTGCATAACAGCCATTCGCATACTCTCCTCTCTGCTTTCTCTTCGTTCCCAGGGTTTATCCCGTGAAATCTCTTCCATTTCACTGGGATTCTCCCTGGGGACGTGTTTGTCTTATGGCTCCGGCCATATGCTTTTTTCTTCTCAGGTCTCAGGCTCTACCGAGATGGTTAGAAGGGGGCTGGAGCCCCAAGAAAAGACGGTACGAGGGGGGACCCTCGTAACGAAGAAAGAACAAGCCAGTACCGCATAAGCTAATTTCGTATTTCATGCGAGCTTCAGAAAGTCTGATCCATGCAAATATGATAATTTGGAAACTTATTTTGGGACATTTTGAGGCATCAGGCACGCAAATCATGGAATATCAGAGTATCTGAAGTTCTTATGCAGAACACAGAACACCGATCCCGCCAAAGGCGGGACTGAACACAAATTGATGTTATGCAGTTACAGGGCAAGGTAACTGTATTTGTTGACAATAAGAAGCAGAACCCAAAAAACCTGGGTCTTGCCCCGCACCATCTTGACCTACCTTAAAAAAGCTGGAAGAATCAAGCCATTATTTCAAAAACTCTGCAAAGGGGCGAACATGGAGCAGGGCCGGTTCAAAACATTTCAGACCACTCGATGGTTGATATTCTGCATCCTGGCATTGGCCTATTTTCTGGTCTATTTCCACAGGCTGTCCCTCTCAGTAGTGGCCGACGATCTGATCGGTGAGTTCCAGACCACGGCCAGCATAATGGGCCTTCTGGGTTCAGTGTATTTCTATTGCTATGCCCTGATGCAAATCCCGGCCGGGCTGCTGTCCGACTCCTTCGGGCCAAGAAAAACAGTGACCTGCTCCTTGCTTGTCGCCGCAGCCGGAAGTGTGCTCTTCGGGCTGGCTCCCGGCATCACCACCGCCTTTTGGGGGCGTATCCTGGTAGGATTCGGGGCTTCAGCAGTTTTCATCCCCACCATGAAGATCCTTTCCCAGTGGTTCAAGGCCCATGAATTCGCTTCTATGGCTGGGTTGCTCAACGCCGTCGGCGGAGCCGGTGTTCTGGCCGCCACCTGGGCTCTGGCCCTGATGACCGGTCTGTTCGGCTGGCGTCTGTCCTTTATTCTCATTGGACTGGGCACTCTGGTCCTGGCCGGGCTTATTTGGATCACAGTCCGGGACCGCCCTGCTGATCGCGGATATCCAAATATAGTTTTCCGTCCAAAATCTGGAGAGCAAACAGAAGACAATCAGGAAGACATCGGATTGTGGCAGGGTCTGGGCTTGGTTTTGAAGAACAAGTACTTTTGGCCTGTGGCTATCTGGTATTTCTTCGACTGCGGGATATTCTTCGGGTTTGGAGCCCTGTGGAGCGGACCTTATCTTATGCATGTCTACGAAATGGACAGAACTCAGGCCGGAGGGATCCTGAGCATGATCGCCTGGGGAATGATCATCGGCAGCCCCTTGCTGGGATATGTCTCAGACCGGATTTTCAAGAGCCGCAAAAAAGTCATTATCCTCTGCTCATCCCTCCTGGTTCTGGAGTTTGTCCTTTTGTCCCTCTTTCCGGCTGGCCTGCCCCTTGCCGCCCTTTACGGCCTTTTCTTCCTCTTCTCCGTCTGCTCCTCGTCCATTGTGGCCATAGGCTTTACCACCACCAAGGAGCTCTTTCCCGTGCATATGGCTGGAACTTCGGTGGGCTTGGTCAACTTTTTTCCCTTCCTGGGGGGCGCTGTGTTCATGCCCATTCTGGGGCGGGTACTGGACCTCTACCCCCAGACTGAGGGACAATACCCCCAGGAAGGATATGCGGTAATCCTCATCATTCTTTTAGGGGCGGCCATAGCCACCTGGGTCTGCGCCCTGCTCATGAAAGAAACCTATCCTGCGGACAAAAGCCCGTAATCAATCTACAGATTCGCCCAGTCGCCAGAAGCTACGGCTTCTTCCTGTTTGAGAACGGAACTGCAAAAAGTCGGTTTACGTTCGTTTGCGAAAAAACTGAAGCTATAAGCATTTGTATTAACTGATCCCTGACTTCTGGCCTCTGATCTCTGGCGAGTGCAACAACAGTTTTTGCACTCGCATCTTTGAAGGTTTCGAGGACTTTTTTCAGGAGTTTGATACCTGCAATGCGCTCGATCTCTGGTGGTGCCGTCTCTTGGATGATGTTCTCAAGATCGT
Organism: uncultured Desulfohalobiaceae bacterium; assembly: GCA_964619345.1. Classification (GTDB taxonomy): domain Bacteria; phylum Desulfobacterota; class Desulfovibrionia; order Desulfovibrionales; family Desulfothermaceae; genus Desulfovermiculus. The sequence goes on along the minus strand of CAZUER010000077.1, from coordinate 11,194 downwards.
TTTCCCACAGCAATAATTTCGTGCAAAATAAGGATCAAAGTGTTATTTTTTAGAGAGAATAGCTGATACTCCAGATAAGTTTCTATTTATGACTGCAAGTTCACCTATGGTCTTCTCTTTTTTTCTCTGAAAAACTAAAAATCAAGTTCCTTGACAAGCTTAATTTGTTGTGAGAAGGAAAAACTAATTCCACAGTAGTTCTTCCTCCTGCTTCTTTTTTCTTTCTCTTCCCATCCTCTGAGCGAACTGCTGGGGCAGTTGACAAAGACCCAAGGCATACAAAAAAAGGTAAAAAATGCCTATACAAGAACAGTTATCCGATAGACTGTCTTCTAAAGGGGATAACAATGTTGAAGTCCGCCTGCACCAGGAAGGCCATGAACTCTTTGAACTGCTGCGTCCCTATAGCAGGTCGAATCGGTACGGTCCAGGAGAGGAGATTGTCCTGGAAGGGGATGAGGCCAGAAACCTCTACTATATTGAAGAAGGCAGCGTCGAAGTCTCGCATACCGTGGAGGGGACCAAAATCATCGTGGCCTTGATAGGTCCCGGTAATTTTATGGGGGAAATCGGGTTCTACGATGGTTTTTCAAGAATCCGTGACATTCGTACCCAAGAATCGTCCATCCTGCACACCTTTGACCACACCACCCTGGAAACCCTCAAGACCAAAAATCCTGCATTGCACAGCCGATTCGTTGAGTTTTTGACCCGTTCCATCTGTCTGAAATTCCGGCGCATACTTGAAGAGCGGGAACCTATGACCGCTTATGCAGCCTCCTTGTCTACGGGGAGGCGGAGCTATCATGAATCCGTTCCCTTGTCCAAGGCCTTTTTTCAAACCCCCATCTGGGACAAGGTCAATGATCTGGTGGAAACATTCAAGGCCGGATTTTTCGATTTGTCCCACCAGTTGCAGAAAACTCCAAAATCCTATGTACCTGATAACATGCAGGCTGCCGGCAATGCCCTCTTGAGCCATTTCATCCTCCAGCTTGAGTCTCTGGAGCATGAGCTTGGAGATTCTGAACTCCACGACCAGGTCTGGGGTTACCTCTTTAAGGAGATCTTTCCCTACTTTCTGCGCAGCCGTTTTGCTTAAGGAAAAACTGATCAAAGAAAACGTCTATCTTCAGGAAGAAATCAAGTTTAGTCAGAACTTCGATCAGATCATCGGTGAAAGCGAGGCCATAAAAAGGGTACTGAGGCAGGTTGACCAGGTCTCCTCAACGGATTCGACTGTATTGATTCTGGGAGAAACGGGGACCGGAAAAGAGCTCATTGCACGTGCAATCCACGCCGCCAGCCCCAGAAACCGAAAACCCTTGATTAAAATTGATTGCTCATCCATCCCGGCCACTCTGGTAGAAAGTGAATTGTTCGGTCATGAAAAGGACTCTTTCACCGGCCCAACCCGACGTCATGAAGGGAGGCTCAGCCTTGCCGATGATGGAACGGTGTTCCTTGATGAGGTGGGTGAACTGCCCAGGGACATCCAATCCAAGCTGCTGCGAGTGGTTCAGGAAGGGGAATTTGAATCCGTGGGCAGTTCCACAACACGCAAGGTGGATATACGTATAATCGCCGCGACCAACCGGGACCTTTGGAAGGAGGTGCAGGAGGGAAGTTTCCGCAAGGACCTCTATTACCGGCTGAGTGTTTTTCCGATCAAGCTGCCTCCTCTGCGAGATCGCGGAAATGACATTGAGAGGCTCGCATCTGTCTTTGCGCGGCGCTTTGCCCAGAAGATGGGCAAACGACTTGAACCGTTGACGCAGCAATGTGTTCAAGACCTGATGGGCTATGACTGGCCGGGTAACGTGAGGGAGCTTCAAAACGTCATTGAGCGTGCCGTCATTACATCCCAAAAAGACCGGTTGGACTGCCTGCAGCTGGTTCCCGAAACTTCGTTGGGACCTGTGGCCGAATTCGAACCATCTTTGGAGGCATCAGATAGCGACTTTCTGCCGGTTGAACAAATACGGCGACTTGAGCGGAGAAACCTCGTACGCGCCTTGGAAAGAAGCGGGTGGCGGGTTTCAGGAAAAAACGGTGCGGCCAGGTTGCTCGGCATGCCTCCTTCCACATTGAACTCACGCATAAAGGCGCTTGGAATCAAGAGGTCCCGGTAAGCTGAAGACTCCTAAAATCATTTTTTAAACAACCCCTCTCCCGAGATTTCGCTATTTTTGCTCTCTAAATCTCGTTAATAGCGAAATCTCGCGGCAAATGTCCTCCCAGCTGTTTTGCTTTAACTTGCCGATATTTCTATTGTAATCTGAAGAATTTCCTTTGGCACATTCCTTGCTCATATTTGAAATAGAGTGATTTGAAAAGAATGTTAGGCTTTAACATTAATTTAACGAGGTGTGAAGAATGGAAGCTTTAGCAGAAAAAACAACTGTGGTAAACGGTATCGACACAGATCAACTTTTCAAGACTATTGATCTGATCAAGGAAAAATCCGAGATCGCCAAATTCAAATTCCGGGCGAAAAACAGTTGGGTGGAAGGCACCCACAACAGGACTACCGTAAAGGATTTCTTTGGGGCCGGCCAGGAAGATAATTCGCGGGATGAGGCGATATTCGAACTCGATGAACCCACCGTGCTGCTGGGAAAAAGCCAGGGAACGAATCCGGTGGAATATCTGCTTGTTGCCCTGTCAGGGTGTCTGACAACCAGCATGATCGCCCACGCAGCGGCAAAGGGATTCGAGGTGAAGGGAGTTGAATCCAGGTATGAAGGTGACATTGATCTGCGCGGTTTTCTGGGTTTATCGGACCAAGTTCCGGTGGGCTATCAGGACATCCGGGTGTTTTTCAAGATCGATGCGGATATTTCAGACAGCGAGAAGGAAGAACTGGTCAAGATGGCGAAGAAGTACTCGCCGGTGTTTAACACGATTACGAAGTCCGCACCTGTAACCGTTCACCTGGACAAGTTCTGAGCGTGAAAGGGGCGGCTGTCGACGCCTTCCACAGAGGTCAAAACGCCCCTTTCCAGTCCCGGATGTGTTTCTGGGAAGACACGTACATTTTTTGTGACCTCATTGGTTTGGGGAAAACAAATGAATACCACAAGCTATCCTGTTGAGACTGCGCAATACGCCAAGAGCATTGCGGGCTCCAAAAAAATTCGCTGGGATGTTGACAAGGATGTTCTCAGAGGAAGGGATTTTGATTTTTCAAAGAAGTTCCTTCCGGACGGTATTTCGAAGCTGGACCGACTCGAGTTCTTGACCAAGGAGGAGAAGCGGTTTCTCAGTCAGATTCAGGGGCGTACCTATGCCAACATGTTTGGTTTTGTTGAACGTTTTATTGTGGCCAAGGTCCTGGAACTTACCCGCGACCACTGGCTGGGGGATCAGGTGGCCCTTGAGGCGCTTGTGCGGTTTTCCGACGAGGAATTGAAGCACCAAGAGCTGTTCAGGCGCATAGAAGAAATGATCGGCCGCGGGATGCCTCCGGGATACGACGTCCCGTGGAATCCCAACCAGGTGGCAGGAATCGTGCTGGAAAAGTCGACCTGGGCCGTGATGGCTCTGATCTATGAAATCGAGCTCTTCACCCAGGAGCACTACAAACAGAGCATCGCGCCTGACCAGGATCTCTCTGAACTCTACAGGGATGTATTTCTGTATCACTGGAAAGAAGAGGCGCATCATGCGTTCCTGGATTCGCTTGAATGGCCGCGCCACGACAGAAAGATCAGTCCTGATGATCGGGACAAGGCGATCGAGGAGGTGATCGAACTTGTGGGGGCGGTGGACGGCATTCTGCAGAAACAAAGCGAATCCGACGTGCGCTACTTCAGAGAGAATACCAACCGCGCTTTCAGCGGTGAGCAAATCGAGAGTATCCAGAATCTGGTTTTGAGTGCCTATCGCTGGCAGTACATATTTTCCGGGGTCGAGCATCCACGGTTCCAGGAGCTTTTCGGGCGCCTGACAACGGAGAGGCAGCGTGCGCGCGTCGATCAGTCGCTTAGTTCGCTGGCGAAGATTTCTGAGCGAACGATACCTTCAGACAGCTTACGGCCATGAAAAAAAATCCTGTTTTTGTGGTCGTGTTCATTTATATCGCATTCAGTATCTCAGGGCTACTTCTCCGCCTCATATTCTATGAGAGGTGGAGCATAGTCATGGAGACCATGATAAAGGAGAAAAACATGGCTGTTAAAGATTTCCCACCCGGTTTCCAGGATCTGCTTTCCTTCGGCTTCATTGAAGCATTGCTCGGCAGGCGTTCGAGGCGGGTTTTCATGGGAGCGGAAATCCCGGACGGTGTTTTCGCATTCAAGTCGAAACAAAAGCTCGTACCGCTTTCCGAGCTTGAAAAGCTCCTGGTGGTAGCCGCATGCGGCGGCAACAGCAGCTGGAATAATTTGATCTATCGGGCCCAATTATATGCACCGCACTTGTCCAACTACGCTGCTTCGGCGGGCGGACGGACGTTTCCATCGGCCGCGGGGTTTCACACCAGCAAGACGTTCTTTACCGATGACAACGGGATTTACGTGTTGGAGACCGGAGATGCCCCACCGTTCGCGGAGCGCAAGCCCGACGGATCCCTCGACCTGGACACCATGCTGGATTCCCTCCGGCGGCAGACCCGGAAGATTCGGGACGGACGCCTTGGCCTGCCTCCGGAGGTCCCGTATACGGAGGCGCACAATACGTGGGTCGCCAATCACCCGGGATCGCTACTCGTCATCCCCGTGGGCGATCTGTCCCAGCACATGCTGCTCAACCTCTGCTACATGCTGCAGAACGGGCTGGTCCTGAAAGACGACATTAACGGACGCGCTGTGCCGGGCGTCGAAAAATTCAGGGAACTGGCGGACCCTGACAACGTCTGGCCTTTGACGTTTGTGGAACAGTGGTCCATGGCCGAGGTCACGGCGGAACTTTCGACCAGCTGTTATGCGGGGACGCTCATGCTTCAGGCCATGGGCCTGGGCGGCTGGATGTTCAACGGTCTGGATCCCTTCGCGGTACTGGGGGCCAGCGGTAACCCGGATGTGCCGGGGTTGGGATTCCGATATGATGAAAATGAAACCTGGCCCTATCCGAACCCGACCGGCTTGGAAGGGGTCATGGAAGGATACTGTCCGCCCCATTATCCCGACATGCGTGCTGCGGTGGAGGCCGTTTGCGAGAGAAAATTCGGCGCTGGAGGCCCCTTTCACCCGGATACGCCCGGCCCGTGGAAAGACTCGCATAAGGTAAGATCGTCGGCCCAGGTGCATAATGAGATGTTTCGGGAATGTGTCGCCCTTCAGGCCCAATACATTCTGGACACCTTCGGAAAATTTCCGGGGACCATCCCGTCCATATTCCTGATCACCTATCTGCAGGCCCAACATATTGATCTTGAATTTTACGACGAGTTCTATAAACCTGGTGCCTATCTCAAGGCACACGCCACACATATGTCCCGCTGGCATCCTTGAAGGTCCGCATGAAAATATCCAAATGCTGCCGATTGTCAAAAAGAACCTGGCCCTTTTGGCCAATTATGGTTTTCTGGTTGTTGCCCTCCGAAAAATTGGGGACACATTTCAGCATGGATGCCGTTTTCTTTGAGGATCGATTTGATCGCGTTCGCTTCTGGTTCGTTGGCGGGTTTCAGGAGTATTTTCATGAGCCTCTCATGATTTTTGATTGGAGTCCGAGAGCACATTTCAGATGACATATCACCTAAGGAAAGAAAAAAACTGTTCCCACTCAGAATACAAAATTCGAAGGATACGCGTATGACTTACACCTTTTCGGTTTTCGCTATTCTCACCCTGGAGATCAGGAAGGCTGCCAAAAACAGGCATAATCCCATGTAGGTAAACACAATTTCAAAGCTATCTCCGGTTGCATCCAGCATATATCCGCCGAGCCATGGTCCCAGGAGGCCGGCCAAAAACCCATAGGCTGTAAAAACCATTCCAAAGACTGTCCCGAAATGGAGCAGGCCAAAACATTCCGCTACCAGGGGTGCAGATACGGCAAAAAGGGTACCAAACCCACAGCCTACAGCTCCTGCCAGAACAGCCCACAGAATAAGTCCCTGGACATGGGGCATGAGGACATAAGCCAGCCCGGCAGCCAAAAAGCTGCCGGTTAAGGTTGGTACCCTGCCCAGGCTATCTGAAAAATAGCCACTGAAAAACCTGCTCAAACCATTGGTTAATCCGAAGGCCGAGAGAATTATAACCGCATGGTCCGAAGTGAGCCCCCTGGCCGTGCCGAACATGGTGGACAGGGTGACCATGGAAAATCCTGCGCCGCCTGCAAGGGCCCAGGTTGCCCAGATCAGCCAGAAATTCCTGCTGCGCAGACTGCCTCTTACTCCCATGTTCAATGTGGAATGCTCCTGGCCCGCCCCAGGCTCAAAAGTTTCTGAAGCTGGAAATTTCAGAAAAGGGGCCAGGACAAGTCCAGTAATCAGGGCCAGTGAGCCGAAAGTAAACCCCAGAACATTGGCTCCGGCCTGGTGCAGGACCCAGCTGTATACAGGGACCATGACAGCAGAGGAAAGGCCAAAAATCAGGTTCACCAGGCCCACCACCAGACCTTTGCGCAGCGGGTACCAGCGCTGGACCACAGTCAACGCAGGAATATACAGGAAGCTGGAGGCCATGCCCATGGCAAAGCCCCAGACATAGAGAGCCCACAAGCTCTTGCCAAAACCCAGGCTTACAGTGCCAATCCCCATGAGCAGGGCCCCAATGACGCCCATGATACCAGGCCCTAGTCTCTCCTGGAGTTTGCCCACAGCAAACATGCACACGCCAAGGGCGAAAAGAATCCAGAACTGCACCTGAGCAACGCTGCTCCGCCCCACCTCCAGGGTCTCCTGCCAATAGCCGGCCATAACTCCAGGCAGGCCGAATATAAAAGTCCCGATCCAGAACATGACAGCACAGCTGGCGATTAATGCACTGATTCCGCCTTTTTTCTCCATAGCCATTCATCCTTGTGCCCGGTTCTTGATTCCTCTGAACCCCCGACTGCCCGCATGAGCTCTTCCCGATCCTGGAAAATGACTCATCCAATTTATGAATGGATAACTTGGCTTTCTGAGGATCTGAACGACCAGGCTGTCAGTGAGGCTGATATAATTTCACTTTAATCAATATTGAGAGCGTTTATTCTTCAAAGATCTCACAATGCCTGGTGCATGCTCAGGAACTTGAGCAGGTCCAGGATATTGATGTCTCCCACAACCTTATTTCCCTCATCAAGAATGGCAATCTCTTTTACATTCGCCTTGATCATTCGCTGCAGCACATTCTCAATTTCTTCATCCATCCGGGCAGAAACACAATGTGCCTGCATAATATGCCGTGCATTCTCCATGGTGATGGCAGCCATTAGTCGCCTGGGATGTATCTGCGGCCTATGGCTTCTGGGAAATACATTTCTGACCAGGTTTCCCAGGGAAATAGTCCCCAGAAGCCTCCCCTCGTCATCCACAACATACAATATGCGACTGTGACCAAACCTGATCATGCTTTCCACAATCTCACCCATAAGCGCATGCTCATTGATCACCGGTAGCTCGCGTTCACTGAGGCCTGCAGCGACCTCCTGGATTTTTTTCTGTCCATTTGTATGGTCCAGAAGCATAGACGTACCATTCCTTGTATGTAATATGGTTTCCTCTGCACTCTTGCAATGTATCACCCGGCCTCTCCTGTCTTGAACAGGGCAAAACGCAGCATAAACGGCGTTAAGATTTCATTGATAATCACTGACCCCAAGACACCACTGACCATGATCCTGGTGAATTCTCCTGCTCCGAAGGTTGCCTGGGCCTCGAGGACCAGGCCCACCGTGACCCCTGCCGTGGGCAGGAGGCCAAAGCCCAGGTACTTCTTGACCCCGGGAGGTGCATCAGCAATCTCTGCCCCCAGCCGGCTGCCCAGCACTTTTCCTGTAAATCGGCCGATGCTTATGACCAGGGCGAGCAGGCCCGCGCTTCCTATAAGCTTCAGATCCAGATGCGCCCCGGCAAGCACAAAAAACATCCCAAATATCGGCTCCTCAATCTGTTCCACAACCGCAAAGAGATTCTCTTGCACTCGGACGAAATTGGCCACAATGAACCCGGTCATCATATTGGCCAGCAAGGGATGGACATCATAACTGGAGGCCAGGCCTTCGGTCAGAAAAATAGCGCCCACAGCGATACCCAGCATAGCCTCACGGCTGGTAATCTGAGAGAGGACGCAACGAAGTATAATCCCCATTACCGCGCCCAGGCCAAGGGATATGCACACCGAAAGGCCGGGCTTGAGCAGCTGATCGGCAAGGCTTGGGACCTCGGCATTGACAAAACTGTGGGCTATGCCCACAGCCAGGGCATAGATCAGAATGGTCAGGGCATCGTCCAGGGCCACCACCCCGAGGAGGATGCTGGTCAGCGGACCTTGGGCCCGGTATTCGTGGACAATGGCCAGAGTGGCTGCCGGGGCCGTGGCGGCGCAAATTGCGCCGATGACCAGGGCCATGGGAAAAAAGAAGGACCAGAAAGTATCGCAGATATGCCCTGAACACTGAAAAAAGAAAAAAAACACTGATAAGACCAGGGTAGCCACCACAAAAGCCCCCAGGCCCTGACTGAGGGTAATCCATACAATCTGTCTGCCCAGTCTTTGTACTTGCGACCACTTGAGTGATCCGCCGATGGAAAAGGCAATTACAGATAGAGCTATATGAGTGACGACATCCAATTCATTCCAGACCAGGTTCTCGCTCAGAACTCCGGTCATCGATGGACTCAGAAGCATCCCTGTGACCAGATAGCCAATGACCCGCGGGGCTTTGAAAAAATTGGCAATGCGCCCTCCTGCATAACTGAGCAAAAGGAGCAGTCCGACGTATGTGAGTGGATTGATGACTTCGGGTGAGGAAAAAAACACAGGCAATACGTGATCCATGGAACTTTTGCTGAGTGCCGACTCAAAAGTGCTATCCATACTTGTCTCTCGTATAGTTTTGCAAGGGTCTGATCCAGATCTTTTCTTTGCTGCAAAGACAAGGCCTTGTGAGGGAGTGCTTTCCGGTTTTGGAGCAGATTGGGAAGAGGGGTCATATCAAAGATTCCGCCATGGGGTAATTCGGATTGACAATCACGACGAGGGTGGTGCCCTGTGGTATTTCCAGCTCCGCCAGGTCACAGGAAAAGTTTTTTCCGGGAGAAGTCGTGATAATGTCCCTTTCTGCATTGATGACCATGGCCACTGGGTAGAGATCAAGACTTACATGGAAATAAAAGATATGAGCAAACCCGGCACCATGGCGGCAAGCATGAATACGGGCACATGCATGTTTTTCCTGAATCCGGCAATAAAGGCAAAAATGAGACCCTTGAAAAGAGTGTTGGCTGCACAGGCAAGGACAATGCCCGTGACAGCAGCTTCGGCCTCCAGGCCTGAATGTGAAGACCTGGAAAGAGAAAGGGTGATGGCATCCACATCCATCAAACCTGAAATCACCGAAAGGATGTACACACCTTGATTCCCGAACCATTCTTTCATTGCTTCGGACAAGACGAGAATGACAGCCAGCAGAAGCCCAAACTGCAGAGCCATGCCGAGCTGGAGAGGGTTCTTCAACTCAATATTTTGTTCCTGCCCCTGTGCATCCTTCTCATGTCGCCGCCAGATCCAGACAAGGCTGCACAGGAGACCTAGAAGCATGATGATCAAAGGCAGCCACAGGAGGCGCATCAAAGCGGCATGAACAATAAAGACTTCAATCATGACCCTGAAGAACATGATGGAAGACGCTATCAGGACCCCGCCTGAGAATATGATGGTGGTCTTCTTTTCCCTGGCGAATCGGGCCAGGCTTAATGTGACCGCAGTGGATGACACCAGCCCGCCGGCAATGGCAGTGACGATCATCCCCATCCGCTCTCCTGCGACCTGGATGACGACGTAGCCTAAGAAAGACAATCCTGAAATCAGGACCACCATCCACCATGTCCAGTAGGGGTTCAATGCTTCCCAAGGACCAAAGCTCTTGTCCGGCAACAGTGGAAGCAAGACCACGGAGATGATTAAGAACTTAACGCCGGAAAAAAAATCTTCCGGTGTCACCTTGGTGAGCCATTTGTGCAGGCCCGGTTTGTGTCCGAGGAGGAAGATGGCGATGACTGTGACCGCCATGGCCGGGACCTGATTTCCATAGGCAGCCCAGGCTGCCAGAGCAAAGGTCAGCATCATGCTGAAAGCCGTAGTGGTCCCAACGTCCTCGTTCTTTTTGACATCCAGGAAGTGGGCTGCGATGACCAGGGCGGAAACCGACAAAAACCCGGCTATGATGAGCCAGGTGCTGACCTCCTGGGAGAGCAGGGCAACGACACCTCCCAGCAACCCAATGAGGCTGAAGGTACGGATACCGGCCACCCTTTTGCCTTCGTCCTCTTTCCTGCCGCTCCACCCCCGTTCGATTCCGATCAAAAGACCGATTGCCAGAGCTGCAAGCAGTTCAAGGCCAACAACGTACATATCTTCCATAGACGCCGAGCTTGTTACGAGTTAGCGTTACGTGTCCCGAGCCTGTCTTGCCCTCCCGTCCATCAGAACAATATGCATGGGAAATCGTCAGCACGGTCAATCTGTTTTCCTGGAAAGTGGAATTAAGCGAACTCTGTTCATTCTATACTTCAAACGTATTGTCAACTTCAGGGCATTTCCGTCGTACGAAAATTTGGCATCAGAGAAGGAAGGCGCACTAAGCCGGACTTTTGCATCGCTTGAAAAGCCATAGCCTTCGTTTGGCACTCCCAAAAAATTCGTATCAAGCTCACCATTCAAACTTTCATCGTGAATTACGCCAATCGCGTATGTCCCCGGATTGATGCCGACAAAGTGGCAGCTCGCCTTCTGTTCCTTGATTTTTGTCATCACGATTATATCTGCGAAGCGCAGATACTTTTATGGAAAACCTTGGCGGGGTAAAAGAGCCCTCCTATCCACAGTTCTCGCAACATAATACAACTCGCAGCATAATGTCCCTTTACTTTTACTCACTTTACTCATTCTATCAAACCTATCGGCGTCCACTCCAATAAAATGGTCTTCTATTCTGGTGAGCTTCAGCCTTGGATGATATGCATCAAGACAGGCCCGTTTTTTTATGATTGGGGCATGGGTTCCCAAATTCTTGTCCATACCCATGCCAAATGGTG
>CAZUER010000076.1:163-19193 GCA_964619345.1 uncultured Desulfohalobiaceae bacterium | reverse complement strand
TCCTCTGATTCCCCTCCCTCCCGCCTGTCTTTCAGGCGGGAGGGAGGGGCCAGGGGAGGGTTCTTTATTTCTCCGACACGCATGATCTCTGATCTCTGGCTTCTGACCATTGGCCATTCCGTAGCCATATTTGTGCCATATCGTATCTGCAAGATAATCAACATGTTGCAGTTCGATATCCTGGCAATTTACAACATTTGATAATTTGTGTTATCAAATGTTGTATTTTCGTCCAAGAATACCCCTACCGGCCTGTCAGGAGGATCAGTTTATGCGGGATACATCGGCTTTTTTTCAGGAAGCAACCTCTAAAATCTGCGGAAGCTTGAATATTGAAGAGTCGTTGTGGGAGAGCATCAAGTTCTTGGGCAAGTACATGCCGGCCGACGAGATCTATCTGGATATCTATAATCCCAGTGAGGGAAGCCTGCGGGTCCTGGCCCAGGCCACCCCCCAGGGAGGACAAAGAATCAATAAGATTATACCCTTGACCGATGAAGTCCGCAAGCTGGTGGATCTGAATTGCTCCAGAGAAAAGATGCCCTATGATAAGGTCCTTATTCTGAACAGGCCGGATAAACACACGGTGGCCAAGTTCTTGTGTTCGTCCATGAACCTGGTCCAGTCCTCCATTTTGACCATGTTTTTGTTCATCGATGATTCCAGACTGGGGGTGGTGGATATCATCGCCAAGGGAAATGACCGCTTTGCAGAAGAGCACGGCCGAATCTTCAGCCTCCTGCAAAGCCCCTTTGCTGTGGCCGTATCCAATGCCCTCAAGCATCAGGACCTCATTGACCTCAAAAACAGCCTCAAGGATGAAAATATCTTCCTGAGCAAACAACTGCAGAAAACCCAGCAAAAAAATATCATCGGAGCCAGCTCCGGTCTCAAGCAGGTCATGAACAAGGTGCATCAGGTGGCTCCCAAGGACAGTACGGTCTTGATTTTTGGCGAGACCGGGGTGGGCAAGGAAGTCATCGCCCAAGCCGTTCACTCCTTATCCAAGCGCAGAAACGGCCCGTTCATTAAAGTCAACTGCGGGGCGATTCCGGAAAATCTGGTAGACAGCGAGCTCTTCGGCCACGAACGGGGGGCCTTCACCGGGGCGGTGCATCAAAAAAAGGGCCGCTTTGAGCTGGCCCATACCGGAACGATTTTCTTGGATGAGATAGGGGAGCTGCCTCACCAGGCCCAGGTCCGCCTGCTGCATATCCTGCAGCACAAAAAGACGGAACGGGTGGGGGGCACCAGGTTCATTGATCTGGATATCAGGATAATTGCGGCCACACACAGGGACTTGCAGGCCATGGTCGATGCCGGCCAGTTCCGCCAGGACCTTTGGTTTCGCTTAAACGTCTTTCCCGTCTCCATTCCGCCTTTGCGGGAACGCAAAGAGGACATCCCGGCCTTGACCCGGCATATCGTCAACATGAAATGCCAAAAAATGGGCTTTATGGAGGTGCCCCGAATCTCCAAGGAATGCATGGATGAGCTCCTGGCCTACGAGTGGCCGGGTAATATCCGGGAGCTGGAGAACCTGATCGAAAGAGAGCTGATTCAAAACAACGGCCAAATCGACACCTCAGCCAACTTGCCGCCCACCAGTCATCCCCAGCCCAGGACGGACGGCCCGGAGCCTGGCTTTGCCTCCCTGGATGAAAACATGACCGAGCACATCCAAAGGGCTCTGACCTATTCGCAGGGCAAGATCCACGGTCCCAACGGGGCCGCCGACCTCCTGGGCATCCACCCCAACACCTTACGCTATCGCATGAAAAAACTGGGGATTCCCTTTAAGAAGAAGCAGGCAGGGGATAGGCATTCAGCCCCCTTGTCCAAAAATTCAGGGAGCCTTTCCCAGTGAGGCGGTGACCAGCCCATAGGTATTCAGCCCCCTTGTCCAAAAGTTCAGGGGTGTCGAATAGAGGGTCGTGGACCACAGCTAATTCCGTGTCCCTCCGGCCCGGATCCACAGGTAAACGGCCACCAAAAAAGGTTCAAAACGGATGACCATATTGTCCATAAACATCCACAAAAATTCAATCAGGAAATGCGTAACACTCGAGTAGGTGACAACATTGACTTGGACAAGATTTTTATAGACGTGATAATTACAATACGAAAAGACATACATAAAATGCATTCCTATGAGGATGCATAACGCTTCCAAAATCGGAAGCTTACCCCAACGGAAAATGGGATACAAAGACACAATAAGGGCTAAAGTCAAAGGGACATTGAAGCTGTAATTGGAGACGCTGATCTTGATGTCCAGGAGCAGATCACTCAGTCCCCTAGATGTTGAAACGGGTTTGCTCAGAGTGATTTGTCCCACTTCCCGGCCCTGCTCGAAATCCTCAACCTGCATATCATGCACCAAAGATGCGGCATAGACCCCAGCTTTATTGACTCCCATCCCATAATACGATTTAACCTGCACCCACAGGAGCAGGAAGACAGTATAGGAAACAATGAACAGGCCAAGGGCGATACCAATTCTACTTTTCAGATGCATAATGCAGCCAGACCAAAAATATTATCAATGCGAAAACGATCATGATCCCTTGGGCCACATATATATGAATAATATGGAAGTACTCTTTCAGATAGACCCCGCTCAACCCCAGGCCTGCAATTCGCAGCACATTGAGAAATTGCAAAATGGCAAACCCTGCAATCACCCCCACCAGCTTCATCCCTACCCGGGAGGGAAAGGCGATGATGGCCGCCAGATAAATGAGAAAGGCCTCCAATCCGTTACAACCGAAACGGACGTCCAGATTGATCCCGGATAAGGCAATAATCGACCCACTGGTCCCCTTGACCACCCCAAAAGGCTCCAGAGCTGCGGCACTGAGCCAAATAATCATCTGTGTGTACCCACTGTTGATATCGAAAACGGTTTGAATCGCCGGTAAGCCTATGAGGATTAGAAAAATCCCCATAAGCCCGATATACAGCAAGATAAACTTCCAAATGAACCAGCTTCCGGGGGGACGAACGGATAGGTCTTTGGGATCTGATTGTTTGTGCGGCTTTCTATTGTTCCTGTATTTATGGGCAGCCATATGAACATCTTTCTCAACGGTTCATACTCATGTTTTGAGCTCGGACTTCTTGAGTAAGCAACATCTGAGGTCAAAAACTTGATCTTGACCGTTCAAGTCAAATTGTGCATGTTCACTGCAACGCATAGGGATGAATACCATGATGCAGACCCAAGGGAAAAACTCAAGGGGTAACTATCGATGGTCGGGGTAACACCATGGCCATGGGGCTGGGGAAAGAAAGATCAGACTTCTCCATTCTCTGTAAGCCTTCAGCCCCCTTGTCCAAAAGCGGATACCACTTTCTCACTACGATATCAAATCACCGATTCCCTCTGGACCGATAACTGTACCTGAATTGAAATGGCTATGTTCCCCAACCTGCGCAACTTTCATTTGTATCTGATGCTACTGGCTGATGTCGCGCTTTTTGCACTCAGCCTGGCCATGTCCTATCTCCTGCGTTTCGACTTTCAGCCCGCCCCTCAACACTGGTCCCAGGTAGCCTACATTTTGATCGTATCTGTACCGGTCAAGGGCTTTTTTTTCTTTACCTTCGGCCTGTACCGCGGCATGTGGAGGTATACGGATATCCTGGATTTTTGGCGTCTATTCCAGGCTGTTGTCGTTTCCACCCTGAGTATCGTAACCGTCATTGTGATGGTCACCCGCTTTCAGGGGGTCCCGCGCTCAGTGGTGTTCATCGACGCCGTGCTCACCTTTCTCTTCTGCGGCGGACTGCGGGTGGGTATTCGAAGCCTGTTCAGGGTCAGAGAACAGCTTTCTTTATCCTTTTTCATTCCCTGGAAGACTCTTTACAAGCAACAAAGCGGGCGAAGCCGTGTGCTCATGGTCGGAGCCGGGGATGCCGGGGAAAAAGTCCTACGCGAGATCATCGAAAATCCGGCCTTGACCTACGACGTGGTCGGTTTTTTGGACGACGATTCGAGCAAAAGTTCCCGTACGGTGCACGGTGTGCCTGTGGTGGGCACCACCCGGGATCTGGAGTCTGTGGTCCGAAAGAAACATGTGGACCAGGTCTTCATCACCATGCCCACAGCTTCCGGACAGGATATGCGACGGGTAGTCCAGGCCTGCGAGAGCTTGGAAGTACAGTGCAAAACCCTGCCCGGGATGGGAGAGATTCTGGAAGGCAAGGTCGGAGTGAGCAACCTGCGGGAGGTCCGCTTCGAGGACCTCTTGGGTCGGGACCCCATCTCTTTGGATACTTCCAAGATCTCGGCCTATGTCCAGGGCAAAACCGTTTTGATCTCCGGAGCCGGAGGATCAATCGGCTCGGAACTGTGCCGGCAGTTGATCCGTTTTCAGCCGGCCCGGCTCATACTCTTCGACGCCTCTGAGCTCAACCTGTACACCCTGCAGAACGAGCTGGAAACCGAGTTGGGATTTTTCTCCCTGGTCCCTGTCCTGGGCCGGATTCAGGACGAATGGCTGACCAATTCCGTCTGCGACCGGTATCGACCTGAAGTGGTATTTCACGCCGCAGCCTATAAGCATGTGCCCATGCTGGAGCAAAACCCCTGGGAGGCTGTGCAGAACAATGTCTGCGGCAGCCTGCTTTTGATGCGGGCCGCCCACAATACAGGAGTGGACCGCTTCGTGGTGGTCTCCACAGATAAGGCGGTGCGGCCGACGAGTGTCATGGGCGCCAGCAAACGGATCACTGAGCTGCTCATGCACGAGTTCAATAACCACAAGGGACCGACCAAGTTTATGGCCGTCCGTTTCGGGAATGTGGTCGGCTCCTCCGGATCCGTGGTTCCCCTGTTCCAGCGGCAGATCGCCCGTGGAGGTCCGGTCAGGATAACCCATGCCGAGGCCATCCGCTACTTCATGACCATTTCAGAATCCGCCCAGCTCATCATCCAGGCCGGAGCCCTGGGGCGGGGCGGAGAGATCTTCGTCCTGGACATGGGCACACCCATCAAGATTGCAGACATGGCCCGGGATCTGATCCGGCTTATGGGTAAGGAGCCGGACAAAGATATCGAAATCGTCTACACCGGACTGCGGCCCGGCGAAAAGATCTTTGAAGAGCTGATCACTGATGAAGAGGGTATTGAGCGCTCAGAGCACTCCAAGATCATGGTCCTGAGAAGAGGTGGTTCTGACCGGGATCATCAATACAGCTGCAACAAGGACAGAGACCTGTTCATAATGATCGATGAGCTGAGTCAAGCCGCCCTGTCCCAGGATCACGCCCTCATTCGAGACCGGATCAGGGACATAGTACCCGAGTATCAACCCTACTGGTCAATGCAAGGGTTCAACCAGGAATGTGCCGATTAACTAACCGGCGACAGGAAATCTTTCGTCCCGGATAGCTTACGGGTTAAAAGGCAGGGCAATCGGGGACCTGGTTGAAAACCTTGGCAATGAATCAGGAAATGGCGGAATATCAGAGAACGGTATCCAAAAGAAGGGTGGTATCGTGTCAAATATAATATTTTCAGATTTGCCGGAGGCAAAGCTGAACACTAAACCCATTCAGGCTCAGGTATGTCTATAGCTTCCATCATAAATCCAGGTTCAAAGGGGATTTCAGTCTCAAGCATTTCTTTCGCACCCACCTTGAGAGACTCCAGAAGTTCTTCTTTGGTCTCTTCCTGAGCATTGACACCGGGCAGATCCACCAACCAGCCAATCCACCAGCCATCGGTTTGCTTTATAACAGCTCTGAATTTCACGGCTTACCTCACAAATGGAATATTAAGATCTTTGCAAATTTTGCGGGCCAATTCATCTATTATTTCAGCATGTCTAGGGACTTGTGTTTTCTTATGACCCAACTTATAAATACTATGTCTGCTTCCTTCACGCAAGAGGTAAGCACCATGCGATTGCAGGTGTTTGATCAACTGATGCCTTTTCATGAATCATCCCATCCAACTTACGTTCCCAGTCGTTTCATGGAGTACACCCCTTCCACTCCACCCACAGGTCAAATATAGCCTGTCCCATATATCTGTCATAACTCAGGGTCAGCAATTACTAATTCCGTATACATCCTGCAAAGTACTCAATGGTCCTCATTAATCCCTCCTGAAGATTGACCGTCGGGGTCCAGCCAAGCTTATCTTGGGCCAAGGAAATATCCGGCTTTCTCTGCTTGGGATCATCCTCTGGCAATTGCTTCAACACCAGCCTCGATTTGGAGTTTGTCATTTCCAAGACATGTTCGGCCAGTTCGTGAATAGATACCTCTCTGGGATTCCCCAGATTCACCGGCCCGGTAAAGGAATCCCCGGAATCCATCAGACGAACAAAGCCCTCGATCATATCATCCACATAACAAAAAGACCTGGTCTGGGATCCATCCCCGTAGATTGTGATAGGTCTATTTCGCAGGGCTTGAACAATAAAATTACTGACCACCCGACCGTCATGCATATACATCCGGGGTCCATAGGTATTGAATATCCTGGCCACCTTGATGGGCAGGTTGTGCTGGCGGTAGTAGTCAAAACACAAAGTCTCGGCACATCGCTTGCCCTCATCATAACACGCCCGGCCTCCGATGGGATTGACATTCCCCCAGTAACTCTCCGGTTGAGGATGAACAGTTGGGTCGCCATATACTTCTGATGTTGAGGCCTGCATAATCTTGGCCCTCACCCGCTTGGCCAGCCCCAGCATATTGATCGCCCCATGCACCGAGGTTTTGGTGGTCTGTACCGGATCTCGCTGATAATGGATAGGTGAGGCTGGGCAGGCCAGGTTGTATATCTCGTCCACTTCGACATACAGGGAAAAGGTCACATCGTGGCGTAAAAACTCGAATCTCGGATTGTCAAGGAGGTTGTAGATATTGGCCTTGTTGCCGGTATAGCAATTATCGACGCATATAACCTCATGGCCGTCTTCTAAGAGACGTTCGCAGAGATGAGAACCGAGAAAACCTGCTCCACCGGTGACCAGGATTTGTTTACATGTTGTGTTTTTCATGGGGTTCAATGCATAGCTTTCCATGGACAACCTGATAAAAAAACATCACAACACAACCTCAGTGCATGAGTGGAAAAAAGAAGGCGCTTAAACATTTAAAATTAACTCTGCCCTGTAACCCGGAGGACCTCTTGTACAGAGGTGACCCCATTGGCGACTTTGCTCCATCCGTCATGGCGGAGCAGGGTCATCCCATTGGCCACACCCTCGTTCCGAATGGCCACAGCGCTTCTGTTCTTTAAAATCAGCTCCCGGATATTGTCATTGATGACCAAAAGCTCGAATATGGCCGTCCGGTCCCGGTATCCGGTATTGGCGCACCCGGAACAACCGGCTGGCTCATATATGACCTGCGGGGGCTGACCATCGCTGGCAATCTGGTACCGGTCTAAGACCTCCTGGTCCGGAATAATCTCCCGTTTGCATTTTTCACACAGGATACGCACAAGTCTTTGGGCCATAATTCCGATTACAGAGGCGGATAAGAGATAGTCTTCCACCCCAATTTCCAAGAGCCGGGTAATCGCCCCGGCTGAGTCATTGGTATGCAGGGTGGAAAAGACCAAATGGCCGGTCAAAGCCGATTGAATGGCAATATCTGCTGTCTCCTTGTCCCGGATCTCGCCGATGAGGATGACATCCGGGTCTTGACGGACGATGGAGCGAAGCCCCCCGGCAAATGAGAGCCCGGCCTTGGGATTGACCTGCGTCTGATTGATGCCGTCCAACTCATACTCCACCGGATCCTCAATGGTGATGATCTTTTTCTCGGCCGAGTTTATGGTATTTAAAGCCGAATACAGGGTGGTGGTCTTGCCGCTTCCGGTCGGCCCGGTGACCAGGATGATGCCGTAGGGAGCATGAATGAGCTCGTCGAACTGGACAAGCTCCTTGTGCGGAAAGCCCAGGTTCTGCAAAGACAGTGAAATGCTGCTCCGGTCCAGAATACGCAGGACGATGCTCTCTCCATACACCGTGGGCAGGCAGGAGACCCGCAGATCGATGCTCTTGCCCGCAATCTTGGTCCGGATCCGGCCGTCCTGGGGAATCCTGCGTTCGGCGATATCCAGCCTGGCCAAAATTTTAAGCCTGGTGGCTACGGCCTGTTGCATATGGGCCGGCAACTCCAAAAAATCGTGCAGTATGCCGTCAATTCGATATCTGACCTGGATACGATCCTCAAAGGGTTCGATATGGATATCGCTGGCCTTCTCCTCCACTGCGGTGGTCATGATTTGATTCACTCGTTTGATGATCGGAGCCTCGGAGGCTAAGTCCCGCAGATGCTCCACATCCTCAAACCCGTAAGCAGACTCCAGGGCTTCTTCTTCGGCCTGGCTGTCAGCCTCAGTGCCGCTGTCTTCCTGGGTAAAGTAGGTCTGCAAAATAGACCTGATACGCTCCTTACGGCCCAAAACCAAGTGGACCTTTTTCTGGGGAAAGAGCTTTTGGACCGTGTCCAGAACCAAGTGGTCGAAAGGATCGTTGACCAAGATCCGGAGCTGGGAATCATCCATATCCAGGGGGACGAAGGTGTGTTCATCCATAAAGAGTGTGGATACCCGACTAAAAAACCCAGGATCATAGTTTTCCGGCAGGCTCTCAAATTTGGGCATACCGAGCTCCTGGCTCAGGACCTCAAGATAGTCATCTTCTGAGATCAATCCAGAACGGATAATGAGTTGATGCAGGGGTTCATTGGAGATCTGGGCCTCCAAAACCCGGTCCACATCCCTTCTGCTGATCATGTTCCGTTGGATGAAGCTGTCTATTATACTTGGCATAAGATAGAGCCTTTACACATCTCAAGTGTCGCAAACAAAGAACCCTCCCCTGCCCCTCCCTCCCGCCTGAAAGACAGGCGGCAAGGAGGGGAATCAGAAAAAGAAAAGTTTCGTACCGTTACCGGACAATACATATGCGGCGCTCGTAGAGGCGAGTGCAAAACATCATTGTGAACTTGCCAGAGGTCAGCTTTGCCTCCGGCAAATCTGACATATTTTTTGGGCCAAAGCCCCCAAAAAACGACTTGCCGGATTGATCATATATGAAACGTCTGAACCCTCTCTCCATCATTGCCCGGTCCGGCACTCACTTGGCAGCATAGCTCATAGAAGCTTTGCTTGATAGAGAACTTTTCCCTCTTCGAAGACCCTCACAATAAAGGGGTTGTTCTCTGCCAGCATATATTGGATCTCTTTTCTGGTATACACCTTTAAGTCAACATCAAGGGGCAGCTTCCCAAAAAAATCCTTATATTCGTCGCATCTTACAAGAAAAGGCACAGTTGTAAAGTCAACAACGATCAGGATGTCGATGTCACTATCTGGTGTATAATCCTCTCTGAGCAATGAACCATAAAGAATGCAAGCCTCCACCCGGCCAGAGGTCATGCCCATATGTTGTGCACAGACTTCCAGCTGGGCAATAACTTTGCTTCGATCAATCCATTCTATGCTGACAGAACCCAATGATTTCTTCTGCCGCATGCAGGGCCTCCACAGCTAAAGAACGATCAAAGTAGTCTGCCGGCTTACCGGTTGGAAAGCCATTCGGGTATCGGGACTCTATATAATACCGATCAAGGACACGGGCATTATGTAAAAGCTGAGAACGATCGTCGGCACTTTCTTCTTCATCCAAAAGAGCTTGCAGCAACTTTAAGATCCCATGCCCTCTTGTACTTTTGTTTTGGGCGCTTTGGCCCAAAAAATATTTCATTTTTGCCAAAGGTCCGCCTGCGGCAAAAATGAATTAGAACATCTGTTGCTTAATCTGCTCTAACCGTTGCTTGTAATCCTGGGTTATGAATTTGGTATCCTCAACACCCAACACCACGTGTGGAGTGATAAAGACCATAAGTTCGGTCCTTTCATAGCTCCAATCCTGATATTTAAACAAATTGCCCAATCCGGGTATATTACGGAGATAAGGAACCCCGGAATTGCTCTGCTGTCTGGTCTGCTTGATCAGCCCGCCGATAACGATGGTCTGCCCGTCATTCACTGCCACCGAGGTAGTCGTGCTCCGGGTGGAAATAACCGGAGCGGTTACTCCCTCCACCCGCTCCTGGGACAGGTTGCTCACCTCTTGAGACAGCTCCATGCGGACCATGCCCTGCTTATTGATCTTAGGCGTCACTTCCAGAATGATACCTGTATCCCGATACTGCAGGGTTGTGGTCGTTGTGCTGGCCGTTCCGGTGTCATCCTCCCGTTCTTCCGTGGATGTGGGAATGGGTACCTCATCACCTATATTGATGGTCGCCTCCTTGTTATCAGAGGCCAAGAGCGTAGGGGTGGACAAGATCTGGACCTGCCCACTTTCGGCCAGGGCCTTCAAGCTGGCCGTTAAACGATTTGTATTCTCAATCAAGTAGCTCAGACCGGAACCAATTTGGGAGCTTCCTCCTGCTAAAGTTCCCAAATTGGAATCTAATTGGATTTCTCCTGTTGCATCCGAACCCAAGTCCATAAGATATCGCCACTCAACTCCCAATTTGGAGCTGTCATCAAGGCCGACTTCAGCTATGACCATTTCGATGAACACTTGCTTGGGATACTGGTCAAGTTTTTTAATCACGGAATGGATTTTTTCGTAATCCCGACCATTACATTTGGTCAGGATAGAATTGGTGGTTTCATCATATTGGAAGGTCACCGGACCGGAAAGCTCTCCCTTTGCCGAGCCTTGTGTCTTCTCCTTAACTTCTTTCTGCCCTTTTTCAATCTCCTCCCCCGCCACCCTCTGGGTGGTTGTCTCCTTTTCTGATTCGGTAGACCCTTCTCCAAAGACACCTTGCAGGGACTCAATAATTTTGTCGGCATCACCATACTGGACATAATAGACGAAAATATCGGCACTTTGCTGGCTTGAGGCGGTGGCGGGCACTTCTTTATCCAGCTCCTCAACCCAGGCATCAATAAAATCGGTCACCTGCGGATCCCGGGTAATGGCTACCACTGTGTTGGTCCTGGCCAAGGGCACAAAGGCCACCCGCCGACTCGGACCCCCCTGGTCCTCACCCAACCCAAACTTCTGAGCCACTTTTTGCAGCTCTTCCACTACCTCTTCAGCCTCAGCATTTTGCAGGGTGTAGACCCGAGCGAAGATATCAGCAAACACACTTTCGTCGAACATGTCTACCATTTGCTCCACTTTGTCCAAAGCATGGGGGTAATCGGAAATCAAAAGAATTCCTTGGGCGTCATGGGCGTAAATGGTAGCGCTTTGACTCAGATACGGCTTAATAATCTTAATCACTTCCGTGGCCGCAATATAACGCAAACGAAAGACCTGGATGATTTGACCACGCTTGGGCCCTTTCTTCTGGGGATCCAAAAAAATGCGCTCCCCGGAAAGCTGCCTAGAGGCTTCGGACATGGGCATAACTTCCCATACCCCGTCCTGGCCTTTGGTCATAGTCATATTGTTGATCCGAAGCACCCCTTGCAACAAGTCGACAAGTTGCTCGTCGGTAAACTCATCATCCACCGAAAGGGATACTCGACCGCTGACATCAGAATGGAGGATATAATCGCCTTGAATGAGATCCATAAATACACGGACAACTTCTACAAGATCAGCATCATAAAAATTAAAAGATACATCTTTTTTCCCGGCTACACTTTCCTTCTCATCTTCCTTTTCCGTTACAGTTCTCGGTTTTTTTTGCTCTGTTCGAGAAATAATTGAGGCAATTCGTTTATTAAATTGCCTATTCTGTTCCTCGATTTCCTGCAACACTTCAGTAGCGTTGGCTTCCTCAGGCTTAGAAGCATAAATATCCGGGTCTTCTTTTTCCCTCTCCGGGCGTTCCAGATGCTGAAAATCAAAATGCTGAGCTGCTTTGTCCTCGACTTCGGGCTGCACATGGGCACAAGCCGTTGTCAGAAGCAATAAAAGCATAACGCTCAATATTTTTTTCCCAGAAATATGATTCCAATAATGGTGCAGAATGGCAAGATATTTCATTGATACGTCCTAACGCCAATTTTAAAGGAATTTTTACAGATAATATTTAATCTGCTTCTCTGTAAATAATGCCAAAAGGAGTCTTTATTTTTTTCATTGTCCCTTCTTCCACCTTTCTTTCCATTTCCTCTTGCCTTGTATCTCCATCACTCTCATCAGTGCTCAAGCTTTGTTGGGTTGCTTGAGAATTCTCAAACTGATCTTGACTTTCGGAAGACTTTTTGCCCCCTTTCTCCAAAGCTTGATCCTCCTGGTCATTTGCAGAAGACTCTGCCTGGGAAGCATCTTGCTTTAAAGGCTCACTCTGAGCTGATCCCTTTTCTTTGTCATCTCGCTCACCACCTATCTGTATCTGTATCCCTGTTGCATCCCGTTTTTTTTGGGTTGGGGTTGTTTTTCTTTTATGGTCAAAGAGCCCGATCTGAAATGACTCCCCGTAAGGATCTTCCAATTTAACTGCATCTGCTTTTATGGAGCTCACTGTATAATACAGCCATTCCCCTCGTTCTCCTGCATCCCGCAGCTCTTGGCCTTCCTCAGCCAAATGGTATTTTTGCTTGGACTCAAAAACATCCATGAACAGCAGAGCCTTTTTACCTGAATCAGTAATCGTTGTCCCATAGAGGCGGATATCTGAGTGCGGTATCCTTCGCCGCCTTTGAGAAGATCGATCCTGATCATCCTCTGTACCATTTTCTTGCTCCGCCTTTTTCGGCGACTGCCAGGCCTGGCGATCCGGGGTAAAAAGATTCTTTTCGGCAATAATGTCCAAATCAGCAGCAGAAGAGTCGTTCAACATGGAGCGTATTTCGGAAATGGAAGGAGCGCCGCTGGACTGTTTTTGCACGGTATTACTTGGAAGGTTCCGGTTGGCTTGCTCACTGTAAAGGTTCCAGGCCGTTGAAATGATAAGTCCCCCCACACCGAACAGGACCACAGGGAGTACCAACTGAGGACTGCTGAGAATAGAAAAAATTTCACGTATCATATAGAGGCCAGAGCAGCCACTTGGGTGCTCAAGTTAAAGTACCGTTTTTCCCGGCGATTGACAATTTTTATTTCCAACTCAGTAATATACATATATCTTTCTTCTAGCTCTATTTGAGCCAAGAAGTCTTTAATGGCCCCAATCTCCGCCCTTCCGTTAATACCGATCTGCAAGATGGTAAAGCTGTTTTCCACTTTTCGGGCCAACATCCGCATGCTTAATATGTTAACTTGGGAATTTTTGGCCAGCTCATTGATGACGTTTTGCAGCTTGGCTTCAGCTAAAGCCGGGGTGTCGCCTTGTAAAAGTCTGGTCTGCACGGTCTCTTCCCTCAGCTCCTTCAACTCCTTGTTTTTTTGACGATATCCCTGACTTTGTTCAAGTATCCGCCGCTGTTTCTCCAGCTGCACGGCCTTAAGGTCAATTCGTTCCTGCAATCCCTGTTTGAATGAGGTATATTTGTCCCAAGCAGTCTGAAAAAGAACCAGAGCGAGCAAAATCCCGGCCACCCCGATGAGCACTTTGCGCAACCCGGGAAGCTCCCCTTTTCCCCCACCCAAGAACTGGTACAGCCTGTCCTTCACTGCGCTGATCATACAACGACCTTGGCCACAATTTTAAACCGGTCCCGGGAACCGGACTTTTGAACCGGGGAATCGAACTGAGCCTCTTTAAACATGGGCGAATTTTCTAGGGCTTCCAGGACAGCCGTAGCTGACTCCGCTTCCCCTTGAATACGCACCCGCTCATCCGACAAATGAAAAACATACAACCAGGCCGTCTCCGGCATGACCTCGGTCAGCTCCCGCAGGATGCGAGCGGCCTGGGGCTGGGAATGTACCTTTTGGCCCAGGAGCTCCAGGGACTGCACAAGCTCTTGATTCTCTGAACGGATGGCATCCAAATCCTGGACCTGTTCCTGGACGGCCTGCACTTTGCTTTCCAGACGGTCCAAGTAACGCATCGTACCGTAGAGGTCGGCCACAGGAAAGGCCAGCAAGGAGAGGAACAAAAATATTGCACTGCCCAGGCGCAGATAGCGCAGGACCTGCTCCTGCTTTTTCCCGGCTGCGGAGATGAGGCTCACCGCGTACGGTGCGCCGGTCAACAGTTTGACCGGTAGGGACGGCGGGGTGTTCCTTTCCTCTGTGCGCTCAAACAAAGATTTGAGCCGGTCCATATCCGGGAGTTCAGACTCACCAGGCCCAATGATATGCAAGACGTCCGGCCGGTTGGGGATGTTCTCCACCAGAGTGGCCCCGCGGTGAACAAAGGATTCTTCCTCCTCTTGGGCCGAAGGCCGAAACCACAAATGAAACGGGATCCTGCCCTCCTGGCTGAGAACTATTTCCGTCTGCCCCCGGGCGTGCAGAAGATAGGCCCCGTCTTCAGAGGCCATGGCCCAAAAAACCAGACTGGGAAACATGGAACGCAGGACCAAACCGGCCTGGGTAAAGACCTGCAGAACCGGGTCCACCTCCTCCTTTTGGGCCACCACAGCAGCGATCTCCAGATCCCCATTGCCGCCCAGCAAGCGGTAATCCTTGTAAATCGCCGAGTGATCAAAGGGAACATGCCGCATTAAGGCGTATTTGACGGCCTGATCCAGATTCTCCCTGGCAGCCTGAGGCAGGGTAAAGTTGACCAGGGTAAAGTATTCCAGGGGGAGTCCGAGGTGCCACTTATCTCCGCGTCCGGCAGGTATCTGGTGGACAACATGGCTTATAGCTTGGGGCAGATCCATAGCCTGCGGCCAGGGATACCTCTTGGTTTGTACCGGGAGCAGGGCCCGAAGCCACGAGGCGATGGGGATACGCTGCACAAGGACCTGGTCCGGAAAGGTCCATACAACGTGGTGCATGCCGGTTATTATCCGAGTGAACCGGGTAAACACGTCACTGCCCGCCGAGTTGGTAGCAGGTACTCAAAGAATGGCCCAGATCACCCTGATCCGTAACCATACTGGCCGCGATGTGTATAAAGCTGGAGGACTGGACTGCAAAGTACTGTTCAAGCTGTCCAAAGTGCCTTTGGGGCACAATATCCACCAAATCGGTGAGTTTCTGTATTCTTTTCTGCCTTCTATAGGCCACAATATCCTCCACCACATCCCGGGGCAAGTCATCAATAATCAGAAAGGCCTGGGCTGCAGCGCTGTTGATGTCCATACTGGTCTGCTCTCCATGAACCGTCAAAAAATCCTTCAACCCCGGTCTGTCTACGGTTCCCT
Organism: uncultured Desulfohalobiaceae bacterium; assembly: GCA_964619345.1. GTDB lineage: Bacteria > Desulfobacterota > Desulfovibrionia > Desulfovibrionales > Desulfothermaceae > Desulfovermiculus. Next base: position 3,985 of record CAZUER010000076.1, on the reverse strand, counting down.
CAAACAACTCCCGATCAATCCCCTTGATCAGCAAGAGCTCCTCAATGCTTTGCAGAGGTCCGTTTTTGGGTTGATATGGGGGATCCAGGCTTACATAGTAATCCTCTTCCGCCCCTTCCTGCCGATGCAAATTGTCTGTATCTATCCAGTCCAGAATGGAGTTGACCACCCCGGTCCTATCCGCACCCTGCTGCATACCGCAGGCGGAAAGTACATCCCGGAGCAAGTTCTCGTCAACCGCATTGACACTGAGCTTCCCGCTGAGGTCCGTGATTTGAACAGCCACAGTCCGGTTTCCTGCGCTCATAGTGTAGGGTTCCTGCCGGGGGTACTTCAAGTCCAGGGTCTGGCCGCTCTGCCTTTCCAGTTGCTCTTTGTCAGTCAACAGAGACTTGTTCTGGGCAAACTTGCGGTATTCGTGCAACCCCCAGTCCAGGCCGGACTGCAGGAGACTGAAATCGTTCAGCCTTTTTTCTATATTTAAGGCCTGCAACCCCTCGACTCTGGCCGCAGATGAATAATACAGGGCAAACAGGGCCAGCAACGCGCTGACCCACAATACGGCGATCAAGATAAATCCCTGGCCATTTTCCTGCTCATTCTTTGCCCCGGCCGCACAAGCCGGGGTCACAGCCTTTTCATTCATTGACGACCCTCCCCTGTCCCCTCCCTGGCCAGGGCGGGGAACCTTAAGAGACTGATCTTGCATAATATTCACAGCGTTTTGATTTCCCTCCCTGCTGCTCGCTTCGGAGCGGAAGGAGGGTTTTCCCTCTGATTCTCCTCCCTGCCGCCTGTCTTCCAGGCGGGAGGGAGGGGTTCCCCTCTGATTCCCCTCCCTGCCGCTCGCTTCGGAGCGGGAGGAGGGGTTTGCCCTCTGATTCCCCTCCTTGCCGCCTGTCTTCCAGGCGGGAGGGAGGGGGCAGGGGAGGGTCTCCTGTTTCCATCTCCTTATTCACCAGGATCAATATCCTCTAATTGATGAGCAATGCACAAAAGTACGTTCTCAATATCTTGAAAAATCTCCCGGTTTTCAAACCTGAGCACTGTAAACCCCATATCTCTGAGATTTTCCTGTCTTTGAGCGTCATATTCCCGGTTTTGCGGAGAATTGTGTACGTCACCATCCAGCTCGACTATCAGCTTATCTTCAGGACAATAGAAATCAACAACATATTGTCCAATCCCTTGCTGGCGGCGAAACTTCTTTCCGTGCAATTGTCTGTTCTTTAAAATCTTCCATAACTCGACTTCAGCCGGCGTCATCTGACGCCGTAAATTTTTCCGAAACGCCTTGGTTTCTGATGGATTCAGTTTTTTCATCATGGCTCTTGCTGATTGAAAGGCTTAAATACAATGAACAGGAGAAAAGCTGTCTCCATGACGACCCTCCCCTGTCCCCTCCCTGCCCAGGGCGGGGAACCTTAATCGACTGCTCATGCTGAAAATCCGAGGATCTCGGTCTACGTAAGATCTTGACGCCCCAGCCACGAATGTGCTGATAAGCTTGATCCTCTTACTTCCCCTCCCTGCTGCGGCTTTGCGCAGCTTTACAGGGAGGGGTTTCCCCTCTTATTCCCCTCCTTGCCGCCTGTCTTCCAGGCGGGAGGGAGGGGTCAGGGGAGGGTTCCCTGCTTTCCAACTCCTTATTCCCCTTGATCAATATCCTCTAATTGATCTTATGGGCTGCGGCTCCGGTTCAGAACCGGCTGTTGAGCCAGCACCGTCCGGGCCAACAACTCACCCAACGGTCCCTGGGCCTGAAAACTGATCTGCCCGGGAAGATTATCACCTACCCACTCAGTTTCCGCCAGGACCTGGGAATCCATCTCCTGGCTCCAGTCTCCTTCTATGTCAACTTTGACCCCGGAAAAGACCGGATAAGCTTGATCCTGATATGCAAACCCTGCCTCCTGGAGGTTGGACAATACCAAGACGCTGTTCTCGCGTACAAAGGACGGCGGTTCATAGTTTTCCCTTTGGGTATCCCCACTGGCCCGAAAATCCTGCACAGCCTCCAAAAGATCAGGTCGGGGCAGGGCGGTCTTATATATGTGCAGAGCCAACGCCTCGTCTTCAGAGCGGACAAAGAGGCAGGTAAAAAAAAGGGCCTTGCCCTGTCTCTCTCTGGACCCCAGACCATTGGTGGTTACATAGAACACGCTCTGTGGCCCGCCGGCAAAAAATCGGACCTGGCCTTCATCTCCAGCCCAGGTGTAAGGCCGAATCTGGGCAAAGTCCTCCTGCAGCAACCGAACCGCCAAAGCCTGTCTTCGTTCAGCAGATTCTTCCTCCTCCATGCGCTGCCAGACATCCACACCCAAAGAAAAAGTCATGTACACGGTGAGCACCACCAAGGACAGCATGGTCAGGGAGATGAGCATCTCCAACAAGGTAAACCCGCTGCCATCCGGAACGGACCGGCGCCGACCGGGCCGCAATCCACTGTCATTCGGCATAGACCTCAGGCTGAAGTCCCTTCGTATCATGTGATTCCATTTTGCGACCAAGGTGGCTTGAATATTTGGCAATAGCCAAGTGGTACGAGCAAAAATCGTAATCACTTTGATTGCAAAATGGAATATGTACCAAAGATAACTTTTCGTTTCTTGAGTTTGTTCTATGTTTTGATTTTTATCAAACACTTGACAACCTGGAACCATGAACCTGAAACTTTGAACCAGCAAGAGCCAAATACCAACTCCCAGTGCCTTGGCACATCTCATGTGTCGCAGACAATACATATTTGACCGGCCACCAGGCTGCCTCATGGCAGATCGAAGTGCTCGTTCTTGAACTGATCGGAGAAAAAATCAGGGCTGACCACCACTGTACGTTCAAAGGTCAGGGGCTGCTCATCGGGACACCTGTAGGTCAGGGTATAGGTATACAGCTCTGTGTCCAGAGTTATAGAGATGTCATCCTCGGTCCATTCCTGGGTTTGGACCTCCCGGGGGTGGATCTGTAAATCCCACGCACACTCCCCGTCATGGCCCTGCCATGCAAAGTCGTCCTCTCGTACATCCAGGCATTGCAGGCGTTCAAAGAATTGCTGGGCCTGCACTGCCGCTTTAACCTTTTGCTCCGAACGAAATTCAAGCTTCATTCCGGCTGAAAAGAGCTGAAAATAGACGGTCACGGCCAGGGCCACAATAGTGAGTGATATCAGGACTTCCAGCAGGGTAAATCCCTGATCGGACCCAGCCCCACCCTGCTCATCCATCAACAAGGCGTATCTCTCCAAACAGGGGCTCCACCTCAATACTCACCGCGTGTGCATTGTCTTTGGTTTGCAGGCTGATAGTCTCAGCCCAGGCCGACCCATCGGCATAAAAGACAGCCAGCTCCGTCTTCTTGTCCACGGGTAAATCCTGAATTTTGACCAGGACATTGGAGGCCAGAGTCTCCTGCCGCTGGTCCAAGGAAGTGCGGATGGAATTTTCCTGGGGATGATACACGCACCTGTTGTCGTGGCCCTGGACAATGGCTGTACTCTTGGCCGCCCGCATCAGCTGGACGACGGCATGTCCCTGGGCTTTGAGCTCAATACTTTCCTGCTGTCGATAATTAAAGCCCAGGAAAAGTCCCAGGGATACGGACATGATCAGGATAACCACCAAGAGTTCAAACAAGGAGAACCCGGACCGGATATCTTTTTCTTTGCTCCCTAGCGGCAATTCGGTCGATGATGCGAAATATCTAGCTAAGCACATATGCATAGTCGTACATAACTTGTCGAAGGAAGGTTGTCACTATAACGACCCTCCCCTGTCCCAGTTCGGCAGTGAAGAAAACTGTCCCCATGACGACCCTCCCCTGTCC
>CAZUER010000076.1:0-153 GCA_964619345.1 uncultured Desulfohalobiaceae bacterium | reverse complement strand
GGGAACCTTAAACACCTGATCCTACTGCATAGTCACAGCGTTCTGATTCCCCTCCCTGCCGCTCGCTTTGGAGCGGGAGGAGGGGTTTCCCCCTCTGATTCCCCTCCTTGCCGCCTGTCTTCCAGGCGGGAGGGAGGGGTTAGGGGAGGGTTC
>CAZUER010000075.1:0-19266 GCA_964619345.1 uncultured Desulfohalobiaceae bacterium | reverse complement strand
ACAAAAAGGAAGCTATTGAACATACCATTCCGGATATAGAAAAAATGGCTGCAAGTTTGCGTCCCTTGCCTCAGGTCAGCCTGTCCGGAGGTGAACCTTTGCTTCGCAAAGACCTGATCGGCATTCTCAAAGCCTTTTATCAGCACAGCCAGACCAGGTTCTTCACCGTACCTACGAATGCCTTGCTTCCAGAACGGGTGGACCAATTGATCCAGGACTTTCAGGCCCAGTGCCCCAATGGGTTTTTAAATTTCTGTCTCCCCTTCCATGGTCATCAAGCCCTGTTTGAAGATATCATGGGAGTCCCGGGGAGTTTTCAACGCCTCCAAAAAACCTATGCAGTAATCCACAATCAAAAGCAAAAAGCCAAGAATATCTCCTGCGTGCTGAATCTCGTACTGAGCAAATTCAATTGCCACCAGTATCCGGATATCATTGACCTGGCCTGTTCTCAGTTCCCGGAGGCTCCTTTGGGCATCGCCTATGCCCGCGGAAATACACATGAACCTGAGGCCACTGATGTGCCTCTGGACAAGTATCTGCTGGCCCAGGAATACTTAAACAGGAACCGAAAGACCAAAAGCAGATACAATCCCTATCCCATCCTCTTTGACTCCATCTCCCGGCAAATGTCTCAGATGCTGGCCCAAGTGGTGCAGGGCAATATCCAGAACCTAAATTGCGGAGCTGGAAAAAACTTTCTGGTAGTTTATGAAAATGGAGACGTTCATCCCTGTGAACTACTGGCCGGCAAAGCTGAATCTGCTCAAGGAGAGGACCCAATGTTTGAGGGCAAGCTGGGGAACCTCCACGATTTCGATTACGATGCTTCCAGGCTCCTGCACAGCCCAAAAGCCCAAGAAATACTGACCCGGCTTCAAAATACCCCTTGCGCCTGTACCTGGGAATGCGCCCTGTACAGCAAGATCGTCAACTCTCCCCTGGAGGTGACCAAACTCGGGGTCAACGTGCTCCGTTACCTGGCTGGCAGTACCCCTGGCAAGTGATTCAAAAAGTCGGCCAGAATTGGGCGTCAAGAAAAAAGCCCCTACTGGTCCTCGAACCGCAACAAAACCAAATAATATTAAAGGTCTTTGACCAGGCATGAATTGATTGTGGGATAGGCCTTGATTTTTTGGAATTGACCGCCGGCAGATACAAGCTCGGAAGGCAGATCAATTGCCAGGTAATAATACGCACAATCTGTATCTGTTAAAAGCTTTTGAGCTTTTGCCGGAGTCAAGGGCGTGAGCCTGGCCGGGACATGGTAGTACTCTATCTGTATCTCCGGACGCCGCATATCATACATCCCGGGTTGGTCCAGGGCCCTTACCTGCAACCACTCCAAATCCCTGCTGGCCTGATAGTAACGAAGAGCAGGCAGATAGATCCAGTTCGCTCCAAGGGTTATGCTCTCATCTCCTTGGATCCTGCCTTGCAGATACATGATGACTTCCTTGGTTTTGGCGTCGTAGCGCCAGGAATCGGTCCAGCTCAGATTCATGCTGCATCCGAAATGAATACCTGCCAATGCCGCCAAACAGAGCAGCAAGCCTCCCCCCAGAAGAGGGGCAGTACGGGAGATACACATCTTCTGCACCTGATACAGACTGAAAATAAGGGTCAGAACAAACAGGGGGACATACATCAGGGCTGTTCTCTCCACCAAATAATAGCTGTTAAAGCCGTGCTTAACGACAATGGACAAAACAATCATCCCCATCAAAACACTGAACAAAACCCCTTGACAGCCAAGCTCCTTTTTCTTTTTGAGGTTGTAGCCAAAACACACACAACAAAGGGCAAACAAAAAGCCAACAGACCAGGCCACAAATCTCTGCATTTCTGCTGCATAGGCTTGTTGATACAGGCTTGAGCTGACAAGGGAACCGACTGTGTCCGTCCAAAATCCAGAGTCCCCTCCAAAGTAAAAAAAGCCTTGGGACTTGATATACAATAACAGGACCGCCATCAGGGACAAAAAAACAAGGTTGAAAATGACGATGCCTTGAATACCAATAGCCCGATCAGAGAGAGCAGAAAACCCTGCATCCTTTACTGTCCGTGTCATCCCCCACAGTACGACAATAAAAAGTACGGAAAGATAGAAGACAACGAAGACGAAATTGGCCAGAACGGCCAGACCGGCAAAAATACATACAGGCCAAACCAAACCCGTATTGTTTTCATCCGGCATGGCCTTTGTGTATCGGAGCAGATAGAAAAGACTGACCATCATGCAGCCAAGGCCCAGCCCATATCCTCTGGCCAGAGAAAAAAAGTCGAGGACAAAGGGATTGAGATTGAGCAGCACCAAGCCCGCAGCTTGAATCATCCGCGAAGAGACGAAGCTTTGCAGGATACGCCAGGAAAAAACTATATATAAAGCATGGGCCATCACATTGGGCAGGCGCAGGACCGGCTCACTTGGTCCAAAGAGATGGGAGGTGAACCAGATCAGAACGCTGTTTACATAGTGGGTATTGGCTGAATGCAGGATTACGGACCAACTTGAGGATTGCAGAGTGAGAAAGCTCAGAGCCTCATCATGAGTCAGAGACAGGGTGGCGGCCCGATATGCAGTGTAGGCCAGAATGGACAGGGCAAAGACGGCCGGCAAGAACTTCCAGCTCAAGTTCAGATTCTGCATCGAATGGCCGGCCTCCTATGGGTTATTTTTTATTTTCTAACTGCACTTGATAAATGGCTATACGTTGATTTGTCAGGACCGAACCCAAAAAATCAACCTGATGGGGGTTAAAAGATCCAAGTTTTTGTTCCTCCCGGGTATAGAGCACATGGGTCACATTCAGATCAGTCAGTATCTTTTGCCGTTCGGAGGAAGCGGTCTGCTGATGGAAGAATTTTTTTACCAGGGAGTTTTTACGGGCAAAATCGATGGTGAAATCGTAATGTCCGGTCACGGCCCGCACCCCGGCCCGGGCCGGGAGATAAAAGCCATTACCGGCAGTGGACAAAACCACCGCATCCCTGGGTACATTCCGGGACAGCCAGTTCAAACCGTCGACCACCTCCTGATGGAGATAGTAGGGCCTGTCATGTTCCATAAGGTCCCTGTGCATCTGAGTGAAGACGATAATATTCGAAGGCAGACATACAAGGACCAGAGCACAGCCCACAATATGCACCCATCTACCGGACAGCACTGCCGGGCCTGCATAACGCATTTTGGTCCGCAACCAGGGCAGAAACTCCCGGTACAGATAATATCCGGCCAGAACAGGGGCCAGGACGTAGCACAGTCCGGCCGCTTCCATTCCCCACTCCAGCAGGGGATAGCTGTAGATGAGCATGAGCATCAGCCCAGCCCACAGGGTGAGAAAGGAAACCGGATTTTCCTTGCGGCCCAAATGCTTCACCCCATCCAGGCCGAGTAAGACGATAATCCCGGGCACCCCGACCCAGATGATCATCTCCAACGGGGACAAAGGGACCAGAGCCACTCCATCCCATATCTCCTGCAAAGGGGTCGCGGTATACAGATAGGCATAATAGCCGAAAATGGGCAGTGCGGTGATGATAGTTATCAGGTATCTGCCGGCCTGTACCCAGGTATAGTTGGTTCTGGTCATGAGGAGATAGGTGGGAAAGACCAAACACAAACCCAGGGCCGTAGGCAGATTGTAGGGACGGACGATCCCATGCCCGATGATGCTCAATCCAGCCAGGAAAAAGTAGATGTTCTTCTGCTTTTTTTCACCTGTGAGCAGCAGGGCGTAGCCCAGACATACCAAAGCAAAGGAGCGGATATAATGGGGCTTGTTTATGGCGTAGCTGAAAAAATTGATACCCTGCACGTCCCACACCTGGATTGGCCAGCTAGATTGGGGTCCGGCCAGCCAAAAAATCCAGCCCAGCCCGGAGGTGAAGACCATCCAGATCAGGATCCAGCGCCTCTGCCTGATATCCGGAAAGAAATGGGACAAGAGATAGGAAAATATGAACAGGGCCGCCACAAGGGTCAGGGCCCTCTCCGTCTGGTACCCGGCTTCCAGAGATAAGCCGGTGGCTTGAAGAAAACGGCCCAAAAGCCACCATTCGGGATTGAAATAAAATGGCTCGTGCTCTTCAGAAGTCAGCTTGTCCTGGAAAAGATTTTTGCCCTCTTTGGCCTGGACCTGCCACATGAAGTACATGTAGCCGCCGGGTACGTCCCGGCCCACCAGACCCATGAAGTGCTTGTCATCCGGGCAGGAGAGATAGCCATAAATATAGGGCACCGAGGTCAATAGAATGATAAAGCAGCTGAGCAGCAGGACAAAGCGGCAATCCAGAATGGAGTGGCCAGAGGGCTGGGTAGGCATAGGATCCAGTTGCTTGTCCATTGAATGCATACAAAGTCTCAGCCAGGAATCAATCCGGCCGTCGCCACCAGAGGCCTGGCTGGTATGTCTGGTTCCTTGGCACAGCTTTTGGGCCGCAACCAAAGAACCCTCCCCTAGCCCCTCCCTGCCGCCTGGAAGACAGGCGGCAGGGAGGGGAATCAGAAGAGCGAAGATTATTCGCCACTCCATGCCAAACCGCACCCTTCACCCTCGATCAAATTGGGCGTCTGTGGCCAGCGGCGGAAATGAGCAACAAATAAATATCAACTTATTACTGCTTTCACAATCTGCGAACATCCTGGAGCGGATTCCCTTGGTGCAGCAAGATGTCCCGGGAGTGCGGACCGTGATTAAAGACCAGATCCAGGGCGGAAAGGTAAGGAACGAAATCTCCCCACAGCTGCCTGTAGGGCTGATGCACGAATTCTTGAAAGACCACCTGTATGCCTTGCCGGCTAAACCTTTCAACATCCAGGAAGTTCTTTGCCGCCTGGCCATCGTAAAGCAAATCTGCCCCGCACCAGGTGCAGATGTCAATGAGCTTTTGGTTTTTATCTGCCGACTTTCCCGGTATAGTCGAGGACTTTACTGCCGGGGTATGAATATCAAGCCATGATAGGATAATCTTTTCCAGGTTCTGATTTAGATCTATTAGGTATCTGAACTGTTGCCAGATTACAGGTTTCACTTGAGCAAAAACTGTGTTAAAATGTTGAGCCGATCCATACCATTGTTCAAGACTGTTAATTATATGATTCTGCCATGGATGATCGTAACTAATATGAACTTGGTTTATGTTGCACTTTTTTTGATCCTTTTTATGAACGGGAACACTTAAATATTTCGGGCCAGATGGTGATTTAAACCTATTCCTGTTTCGCCAATCCTGTTTGGTATACGGAACATCATCAAGGATGACAAAAAGATCAACTCGTGATCGCTGTTCAAAGTAACCCAGCCATGGTAAAAAGCCTGGCTGAAGGATGGCGATTGATTTCATACTGGGAATTGCCCCCCGGTCTGTGCTGAACCTTTTCACATCTTGCCCCTGGAGTCGGGCAATTCCTTTTTTTCAATCATACCAGCCGCTACCCCCAAAAGATATACGCTCCAGATCTGCCAGCCAAAGGCCTGTTTGCCGGACAGGGTCTGCTCGATAATTTCTCTTAGTCCCTCTGGCTGAAAGGTCCTGCGCACAAAATCAGAGCTGTTCCAGATATTCCGCACGATCTCCCTGACATGATATTGCCTGAGATAGACATTGATATCAAAACCAAGACCCCTTTTGGGCTGTTCCAAAATATAGCCGGGATAAAGATCCTTAAATTCAGACTTGAAATAGTATTTCAGTTCCCCGTTCCGCACCTTGTCCTCCTCCGGCAGTCGGTCCAGAAAAGAAGCCACCTCTGGATCTAGAAAGGGGCTGGCGTACTCTACACCCAAGGCCTCGGACAAAGCCCCGTCCAGGATGTTCCAGGCTTCGGTCAAGGTCCATCTGTCATAAAGTAGCCTCCGGGATAAAGAAATGGATCCGCTTGCCATTAAGGTAGCATAAGCGCAGCTTGCCGGGCTGCTGCCTGCTGAATATACAGCTGGTCTCAACAAGGTCTGCAAAATACAATCCCGGGTAGAACAGATCCGCCTATGGTGGAGTTCTGGAATGGCATATTCGGGAAGATGCCAGGTGTAGCCGGATATAAGCTCATCTGGACCACGGCCGGTAACAATTAATTCTGCTTGATTTTTAGCAATGTTCTTATCCAATAAGTACCTGGTCAGGTGACTAGGGTGGGCAATTGGAAATATTCCGGTTTCATGTATAAAAGCAATCCCTTCGTCCAATACATCAATGTCAGTCAAATCATAGCTTATTAATTGGCCACCAATATCTTCGGCCAGCCTTTGGACCACATCCAGCTCCTGTCCGGCTCCCTTGCCCAAAGTACGGCAACTAGCCAGCTGTAATCTGGCACTAGTAAATTCCCTGGAAACAAGCAAAGCCAAGAGGGAAGAATCCAGGCCACTGCTGAGATGATAAACGGCTTCACGACCAACATGTTTGTTAAGTGAAGACCTGAGGAGTGAACGCAAATCAGAATTACGGTATCTTTTGCGATGACTCTCGGGTGGAGGCACAATAAAATCACGCCATATTTCATCACCTCGGATATGGACCCGTTCACCACTTCGCAACACATAAATACCCAGGACCAAGGTCTGATTCGTAAGTGGGGTTTGATACTTTATATAGTCAATTGCGAAGCAGGGATTTAATGCAATTTGTTGAAAATACCGGTAAAAGTGGCTGAAAAGAACCATAAAGGAGGAAGAAGCCAGCACATACTGCTCTGTGATCAAATAAAATACAGGAGTTGTAGAGTAGAAGTCTTTGGAGATGGTAATAAAGGAGTCAAGGAAAATATTAATTCCTTCGGGGTGATGATACACCCCTTGGGAATTTTCAAATCCAGTTGCCTGGAGCGTATGCGTTACTTTGTCGTACTGGATCTCAATCACAATGGAGGTGGGAACAAGCTGTGTGGAAAAAAGAATCAAAGTGGGCTGGATTCGGTCCGCGTGGCATTGCTCTGTTGGGGTGCTTTTTCTCGGCTAAATTTTAACAAAGAAGGGTTAAATAGGTGATACCAAGTCCCCTCCCGATGAACCCATTCTTCTGTAAATGAATTGACAAACCCATCTTTAGGCTGCTGGGTTGGGGGAATAAACGATACCCTGTACCTGATACGGACAGTGACATGGCCGGTTTCATTTGCAAAGGATGCATCCTCGATTGTAGCCCCCAGCCATTTGCTCCCTGAGCCGATAGTACGTACATACTGTGACAGGGAGGTTCCATTCAGAGATTGGGGATCCTCATAGGAATATGCCTCTTGCAACTCCATGTCCACCTTATGCTTCCAGTAGTCTTCCGCCCGTTGCTGCAGTTTGTTCAGCTCAAGGGTTCTGTTTTGGGTTGCATACAAGGAACCAAACGGCAAATTACAAGTTAAGAGCATGAATATGCTTAAAAAGCAGGCAATGAAAATAAGGCGCACAGGACTCTGCATATGAATTCTCCTCAAATGAAAGGGGCGAGATCATGTAATCCCGCCCCATCTTTCTAAATCAATTTTGACTTAATGTGCGACTAATCGTTACTAAATGGGCCTATGCCGATGTTTACGTTTGTCCAGGAAGGATCAAAGGATCGTAAGTTGGGCAATCCGGTTTCATTCTCTTCGGTGACGATAAATTCCCAATCCATCATGAATGAGGATACTCCAATGATGTTTTCCAAGGTTGGCCAGTATGTAGCAAGCAAAGAGTTGGGTACACTTCTGTTATACCAGCTTTCACCCACTTGAAAAGGAGATGCGAAGTTGGGATCTGCATTCCGCGGATCGCCGCCCTGATTTCCAAAGAGCTCAAATCCACTCAGCATGAACCAGCCCCAAGGATAGACATCGGAATCGAATTGGAACACAGAGGATATATCATCGTCGTGCACCAGGAAACAAAAATCTATCAAGGCAGCATGGGACTCTTCACCCAAGGGGATAAGGTTGACTTCGTACGGCAGGCTGGTTGAATACTGTGGAGAATTGCCCAGTGTTGGGCCAAATTCTTCGGTATCCCAGTAAGACAGTCCAACTGTGAGCTTTCCGATCAGACCTTCCACATCCAGAGACCGGCGCATATTTTGGGCAAAGCTTTCATATTGGATACCCACCGGCCAGGAATTCGTCCACAGAAAAGGAGTGGCTGAATTACTGGCTACTAGTCCGGACCGGGCATTAAAGAAATGGTGCAGGTACTTGGTAATAGCAGTAACTGCGGTCAAGGAGAACGTCTCAGTGGTATCAAAACCGCCGTTAAAGTAGGAGGAGGATATCTGCCTCTTCAGCAAGGCATCATCCACCTCATCCACACTCCAGCTTGCATCCAGCGGGTGCACACCAATCATAGGATTCTGATTTTGAAACGCATTAATTCCACCACCATAGCCAAGCGCGCCCCAGTAGTCAGCCCCATCATTCCAGGTCGGCCCGAAATGGGTGGCCCAGTCAGGATTGGAGTAGGCAGGGTCATTATGGTAGTTATAAATAATGGTCCCTGTACCGCGATTTATAGTTTGTTCTGGTTGTAAAAACGCTGGAGGATTACTATTGGCTCGCCAATGGTCCCTATACCAAAATTGGGGGGGATTCACAGCAGTAGAGTTCGCAGTGGCATTGACATTGATCCTGAAGTTGGCCAAGGCCCGCATGCGTGTTCCGGAGTAGACGCCGCTGGTGAAATCACCCATGAAGACTTGCCCTTGCAGATCTTTGCCAACATCCATGGCATTGTGAACAACTGGATTAGCTCCTGTTGGGTCTTCGACAATACCGGGGTTACCCCAAACGTCATCATTTGCTGGATCAGCACTTGCCAGAGCGCCCATTAACTCAAAAAAGTTTTGGTCAAATGGGTTTGAATGCCTGAACAGGCCAAAAACTTCAATATAGCCCTGGGTCAGCTCCCTCACGCTGGTGTAGTTTTCACCATCAACGTCTTTTAGTTGGTCAAACTGCAAAAGCAGGTGATCTGAAAGATCTGCACTCCAGGCACCGCCTTCTTGAGTCCAGTCTGTATTATTAGGGGATCCGAATCCACTGTACTCAGCTGTTTCTGAATCCCAAGTCTTGAGATATACACCTGTCAACGTACCATTGGTGTCAGATTCCGTCCCAAATTGAAACCAAGCCACATCACGTGGAGAGAGTAGCACGGGAAAATCAATGACTTCTATACTGTATCTGCCGCTACGCAAACGGACATGGGCTGCAAGCCAATCATCCGTGGTATTCTGAATGGAAAAGAAGGTCACAAAACCTTCATCTGTTTCCACAGCTCTGTAAGCTTCAGAGAACAGTGCGTCTCCCTTGCCACCATGATTTAGATACACACCAGATACAGGCGTTGGCAAAAAATTGCCACCTGGATCGAAAAAGCTTTGCCCAGGAACGATGGTGGGATCATAGCTTGTACTCCAAGCTGGAGAAGCCAGGAGCATCCAGCTGATGGCTACCATAAAAATTACATAGAAATACTTACTCATACTCTTCCTCCTTTCCTCGTTTACCATGTGCTGATCCAATTGACCAATCCTCTCTCAGCAATTCAATCGTAACCTTGAAATCATACCTCCTTGTGCTGTTTTTCAGATTAAATATAAAGATGTTATAACCTGAATAAATATTACGTTACTTCGAACGGAATGTCAATCCAAATGCTGATTTTTAAAAGATTTTTGGGAACACAGAAATCAAATTGCTTGAAATTTAAATACGATTTTTCCTGCTCCTTGAAGAATGGCAGGCCAAGCATTGATTTTAGTTTCGTTAGTTAATCAAACAAGATAATTTTAAGGTACCTCAATGTATTATTAAGAAAATTTAAGGCACTGCCTGAAGCTTGTCAATACTTTTAAGCTTGTCTTATGCAAGATTTTTATAACAATTTGGAATCATTGAACCTCAACCAATTAATACTTTGTTTCCTTGTCTTATAATTTTATCCAATTGGCATGATGAATGTCAAGCAATTTTTGCGAATAAGAGGCATTTTTTGCAAGATCATTTTTTTAACTTTTTTTTGCTTGCCTCTGTGGTCCAACTCCTCCATACGCACGGCATAGTATTTTTCTTCGTTCTCAGAGTCTTGGTCCTGACCAGATGTTTTTTGACCTCCCAGCTGCGACTCTGGCTTTTTTTAATTCGGTCTATTCTTGTTCCTGATCTGAACCTGGGGTTGGCTTACATTTGTGGTTATAAAGACCAATACTATGTTCCATCTATGCCCCGTCCCGTATACCCATCGACTGAGCAGAGATAGGGACCCGGTAATACACAAGCTGAGACTGACCCCGGCTCTTAAATCCAATAGGATAAATGCGTCTTTCCTGTGCAAGATTGTGGATACTGATCATTGCTCGGCCCAAACCTTGAGCACCTTTACCTGGCGATTCTGGATCCGGGGAGGTGACTGATCAATAAAAGGTTAGTTGACCATTTCCATTGCGAATAGGGACTTGGCGCATATCCAAATTCCTGTGCCACCAATTGGAAAACATTCTATACCAGGAGATGGTTTCTTGCAAGCCTGAATCAAAGCACTTTTGGGAAACTGGACCCAGTTTGTCCCGGATTTTTGAAATGCCGGCCCTGTGCAGAGCCACCTGCCCCGGGCGGTCATCCATATGAGTGATCAGGGACTTGGGTTTGTCCAGAACATGCAGGATCTTGTGGGCCAGGGTGAGTATATCCAGACTCTCTCCCGAGCCCACGTTAAAGACCTGACCCTGAATGGCATCCAGGTCTGCATGCAGGACCCGATCGATCCAACGGCAGGTATCCTTGACATAGAGCCAGTCCCTGGCTGCTCGACCACTTCCATGTATAGTCAGGGGCTCATCGAGTAAGGCGCTGGTGATAAAGCGGGGAACAACTTTTTCCAGATGCTGATACGGACCAAATTGATTGAAAAGGCGTAAAATGGTGGCCGGCAGGCCATAGGTCTGGCTATAGCTGAACACCAGTCTATCCGCCCCAGCCTTGGCTGCCGCATAGGGAGTGCATGGATTGAGGGGGTGCTCCTCGGTCATGGGCGTGGACAGGGCTGTGCCGTAGACCTCGGAGGAAGAGATGTGAATAAAGCGGTCAATGCTGTGTTTATACCTGTGCACGGCATTGGCCACGGTCTGAGTGCCCAGCACATCGGTCTCAAAGAACTTACGATCGTCATAAATGGAACGGGCTACATGGGTCTCGGCCGCAAAATGGACCACTGTATCCACCTGGGCCACCAGATCAATGAGCAGGCCAGGATTGCAGACATCTCCCTGCCAGAATTGGAAATTGGGATGATGGCGCAGTTCCTGGGAAAAGTTGTCCAGGTTGCCGGCGTAGGTGAGAGCGTCCAGAACGATGAGGGTGTATTCCGGGTAATTCGTATATAGGTGGTGGACAAAATTGGAACCGATGAACCCGGCTCCACCGGTGATCAAGATACGTCTGCTCATAACTCAAAAAATTTTCCTTTATTTATAACCGATCAGGGCATAATCCATAGGGCAATAAAACCACTTCTCCTTGAAGGGGTCAGAATCCTGGACTGGATAGCGGTCGCTGTATTTCTGAAGCTTCTTGATCTCCAGGTCCCGGAAACCGCGATACTCCGCCATAAAAGCCAGTGTTTTGGGCAGAATGGGGGCTACATGGGAGGGATCGGCATAGAAGTAGCAAGCCCCGATCAAAATATTTTCCGGATTTGGTGTTTCCAGTATCAACAGGCCCTCTGGGTACAAAACCCGTAAGGCCTGGTCAAGCAAGCTGACCATCTGCGTAAAGGGCAAATGTTCGATGATGTGAAATCCGGTGATCGCCGCCAGGCTGCTATCAGAACACTGGTGCAAAAAACTCAGGGCATTCATCTCCCTGGCCTTGAGTCCACGACTCAAGCACTCTTGAACCATAACCCGGTTGGAATCAACTCCCACGGCTTCATACCCGTTCTCGCCCAACAGTTCAAGCCATTCCCCGCGGCCACAGCCCAGATCCACTATAGAGCCATGTATTTCCTTGGGGGAGATATCTAAAATATACGGCAAATAGAATCTTTGCCGCTCCTTGATCTCCTCTCTACTCCCCCGGAAGCGGTCTTCAAAAGAGACATACATGGCATCCAGAAGGTGCTTTTCTTCAGACTCAACCATGTGTTCCGGCAGCTGAGCCGGCTTTTCTGCCCCGGCCTGGTCCCCGGAATCATGCACTTTCTGCTCCAGGGCATCCATGCGGGTGAGCAGGTCGTCGACCGTGCCGGCCAACTGCCGGTATCCAGCCTGCAGCCGGGTCTTTTCTGAATCTTCTCCCGTATGTGTGGCCTCCCAATCCAGGGGCTGGGTTTTGGGGGCCTGATTGTCAGTCTTTTTATGGTCTTTAATGCCTATCTTCCCGGACAGGACAGGATTTCTCATCTCTTGTTTTTTGCTCTGGGTCCACCTATCAGCCCCTTCCGGCCTGGATACCACCGTCGCGGGCTCCTTTTGGCCCAGCAGGGCCAGTACCGTATTTTCCCAGGTGATCGAAGCCACGGACTGCCTGGCCCTCTGGCCCATTTGACGTGTTTCCTCCGGGTTGGAAAGAAGCTCGTCCATGGCCCGGGCCAGGGACTCCGGGTTTGGTTCAACCACCAGACCGTTTTGTCCGGGCCGGACCAGTTCCTGTATCCCTCCGGAATCTGTGGTGGTCAACACCGGCTTGCCTGAGGCCATAGCCTCCACAGTGATCAAACCGAAATCCTCATCATAAGAAATAAAAGGGACGAACAAGGCCCGGGCATAATGTTCCAAGAGGTCATGATCCGAGACATAGCCCAATAAAAACACTCTAGGATCCTGGACTGCCATTTTCTTTAGTTTCTTTTCCCGCCCCCCAACCCCGGCAATGCACAGCCGGACATCTGTATTCACCCGAGCGTAGGCCTCCAAAAGCAGATCAACCCGCTTCAGATCCTCCAGCCGGCTGACGGCAAAAATATACTCCCCTGGAGCGGTAAAAAAGTCCTTGAGCCCTGATGGATGGTGGATGACCCGGACCTGGCTCCCCGGGGGAAAATAGTCCGCCCTTTGGGCCACATTGGCTGAGATGGCGTTGTAGGTCTTGATCTGGTCCGGGCCGAGCACGGCCCGGTCCAGCCAGTGGATCACCACCCGGGTCAGGGGGCCGGGGAAGATACAATGCTCCCGGTCCACCTCAGTGCCCTGCAAGGACAAGAGGAGATCGAACAGTTCGGGCAGACGGCTGCGGCTGGGCCGGGATTGCAGTATGCGGTCCAGGGGTTTGAGCAGGGGATGGTCTGCATCGTACTCCAAGGGACGTCCGCAACGAAAATACAGATCGTACACCTTGCGGCTGGTGTGCTGCATATAGAGATGATGGTTGGGATGTTCTACCGCCCAGGCCGGATACTTGGTGCTGATGACCATATCGAAGTGACGCAGATCCAGCTGATAAAAGGCCTGATACCCCTGGATCAGGGGCCAGAACTTGCGGTCCAGGCAGGGCACTTTGATCAGCTCGGCCTGGTGGGGGGTGAGGCTATTGATGTGCTCGGTCAGGCCCCAAAAAAGGCGTTCCGCCCCGCCCATCTGGAAGGGGACCGGTGACGGGGCCACAATGGCGATGTTCATGGGCTTTTGCTCCCAGGAGCTGGGCACATCTCGCTCTCGATCCTGGCCGCCAGCATGGCCGCACTGTGTTTCCAGGACAGGTTGCAGGCCGCCTCCAGGGCCTTGGCCTCCAGCCGGCTGTGGTCATGGTGACCCTCCAGGGCCCGGTGCATGGCCTTGGCCAGACCGTCCGGATCCTGGGAATCATAGAGATATCCACTCTGCCCATCTTGCACATGCTCCCGGAGCAGGCCCAGGTCAGGGACAATGGAGGGCAGGCCGTAAGACTGGCCCATAATTACCGATCCCGAGGTCAGGACATGGGTATAGGGCAAAACCATATAGTCAGCCGCCTGCAGGTACATGCCCAGATCCTGATCCGGGACAAACTCCAGGCGCAGGTGGACACCTTTTGTCCGGGCAAAGAGCTGGGCCACCTCCTCCTTGTCCTCCTTACTGACCTTGCCGGCCACGATCAATCGGGCCGAAGGGTGCTTCTCCCGGCAGGCGGAAAAGGCCTTTTGCAGCCGGCCCAACCCTTTGTACGGCCGGATCTGGCCCAGAAACAAAAAGACCACAGCATCCAGAGGCAATTCAAGCTCTTGCCTGGCCTGCTCCTTACTCTGGGTCACCGGATACAGGCCCAAGTAATTGCCGTGGGGAGCGACCACGGTCTTGTGCATGGCGATGTCGTACTCGGAGCGGACCATCTCCGGGACCAGGGCGGAATGGACATGGATGATGCGGGCCCGTTCGGCCACTGCCTGGCACAGCCTTTTTTCCAGTTTCGGGTACTCCATCTCATGGGGCAGGATGTTGTGCACTGTCCAGACAATGACTCCTCCCTGGGCCGTGAACCGATCCATTTGGCCTATAAAGGCTTCCAGGCGCTGTTCGGCTTCCTGGTCCGATTGGGCCCCCTGGAGCACATAGTTGGTCCAGTGCAGGTGGAAGATGAACCCGGAATGAGCAAAATCACCGCGCATATCTTCCATAGCTTGTCCCAAATCTCCGGGCTGGGTAGTGATGTGCCTGGGAAAATGGTCATACAGCAAGCGAAGATAAGGATTGCTTCGGGAATAATCCGGAAAATAGCGGAGCTTGATCCGCTCCGGCCGCTTTGGGACCCACGTGCCCATGTCTTCCAGATTGATGCACTTTTTGTCCAACTCCCGCCTCAAGCGGTGGCAGAAGTCTATATGCCAGAACTCCGTCTCCGCCCTAAACCCGGATAAATACTCAAAATCGGATCGGCGACAAAGAAGAAAGGCCGGGGGAAAGGTATGTTCCAGCTCATTCTGTTCCCCGTCCTGCTTTCCGTTCTGGAGGCCAACCCCGGCCGCACCGATATCTGGATCCTCTTCCAGCCGGGCCAGGGCCCCAGGCACCGGATCCCAGGAGGAAAGCAGCTCCGGTTGCACAAAGAGCAGGTAAGGATAACGGGCTTTCTGAGCCCCGTGGTTGCAGGACGGGCCAAAGCCAGGATTTTTGCTGCCCAGAATATGCCGAATGCAGCCCTGCACCGAGTACTCGAGCACTGCATCCGTCCAGTGATCCGAACCTGTGTGGTCCAGGATGATCACCTCACTCAATCTGGTGATCGAAGATGCAAAAAACGATTCCAGGAGTCTTTCCAGGTCCACGACTGTGTTCTGAACGACAAGAATAACGGAGATGCCTGTGCTCATATTCTTTGGGGATCCACTCCTGCCTTGACACATATAACGTGTCGCAAAATAAACCCTCCCCTGGCCCCTCCCTGCCGCCTGGAAGACAGGCGGCAGGGAGGGGAATCAGAGGAGGAAAAGTTTCGAATTATACCGGATAATGCACATAAGACTCGGCACTACCTATGTCATCCGGGGACATGCCTTGGCGGGACATTTTTTGGGCCACCCTTGGCCTGTGATCATGCGCCTTGCGGAGCAAAGGCTACCTCAGCTGAGCCTCCTTGTCGAGAGGAGAGGAAGTGTTGACCTTTGTCAGTCCTCAGATCATCCCAGCCACCTTCTTCCTTGCCAAGAGTGCCTTCTTCACCTATATTGTTAGTAAACAATGAGTGACAAACTCGTCTTCCATCACCAAGACCATTCCCCTTCCCTGACGGGACTGCAAAATGTCGCTTGATGCCTATTCACAACTAAAACTTGAATCATAACTCTTTGTTTTGGCTGACCTCTGATGTCTGATGTCTGATCTCTAGCGTGGGCAAAAGGACTTTTGGCACACGCATCTTCCCTGGTATTAACCAATGTAACTCCATGAGGTTCATGTATGAAAAAGAATATCCTGCTTGTCCAGCCCAAGAATCTCCATGGAGGCTATTCCGACATTCCGGAGATGCGAATTCTGGGCAAGAAAGGTCCTTTTTTGAGCGCAAGCCTGGGTACGGTAGCGGCATTGACGCCCCCTGAATTCAACATAACCATTGTTGATGAAAATGTGGAACCCTTGCCTGCTGCTGACCAGTTCGATCTGGTGGGTTTGACAGGCTATTATTTCCATTTACCGCGGGCCAGGAAACTGGCACAAGAGTTCTCCCGGGCCGGGGCTGTGGTTGTCTGCGGAGGCCCTTCCGTTTCCTTGAGCCCGGAACGCTGGCGGCCCTTTTCCGATGTGCTCCTGATCGGAGAAGCTGAACGTATCTGGCCCCAATTCCTTACAGATTTCTTAGCTGCAGGCTATGATTCTGAATACGTGGAAAAAGAACGTATAGACCTCTCCTCGTCCCCGATTCCTGACTACAATGGGTATTCTTCCAAAACCAAAACGAGCTATCTCTTTGGGGTGGTGCAGACCAGTCGCGGATGCCCGTACAATTGTGATTTTTGCAGTGTGCACGTCTACCTGGGCCGCAAAATACGCTGCAAGGGTGTAGATCAGGTTATGGCCGAGATCGAGCAATTACACAGGCTCGGATATGAACAAATTTTCCTGGCTGACGATAATTTTTCAGCCGAGCGGAAACACGCCTGGAATATCTTGCAGGCCATACAAGATTGGAACAGGAGGCAGAAAGTACCGGTTGAATTTACCACCCAACTGTCCATTGAAACTGCCAAAGACGACTCCTTTCTGGCCCTTGCTGCCCAGGCAGGCCTGAAAAGCGCCTATATAGGCATAGAATCGCCCAACCGGGAAAGCTTGGAAGAGTGTAACAAAACCATGAACCTGCAAAACGATGTGTTACAGAGCATCAAAAGATTCCATGCCCACGGGATCCAGGTCATCGCCTCCACTATTGTCGGTTTTGATCATGACGGCCCCGATATTTTCCAGGAGCAGCTGGATTTCTTCTTGAAAGCCGGTACCCCGCAAGTATGGGTATACGCCTTGCAAGCTCATGACGGCACTCGACTTAAAAAACGAATGATTGAAGAACAACGCTATATTGATTATCCTGAGTCATTTTATCAGGCTGAAGACAAGCAAGAGGCTGACAACTGGAACATCAAGCACCTCACGCTCATCCCCAAGGGCTTCTCGGAACAGGAATTCAGGCAAGGCATCCATTGGTTGTTGCTTCAACTCTATGATACAAAAAATGTTCAAACCAGGCTGGAAACATTATTTCAGGATTTTGAGAACTCTCAATTCCGTCATCACGTCAATTTTTCCAGACCTGGCTTTGACCAGCGAAAACTGATAAGAGTATTTCGCCTGCTGAGGTATCTTTTTCTGCACCTCTCCAGGCAGGAGAGAAAAGATCTGCGCCAGCTGCTGCGGATGACAAATAAATATCACTATCCCAACAAGTTCAAGGTTGCTCTCACGCAGTACTTCCTGGCCAGAAATATCCGGCTGAAAACCCTTGCAGACCACAAGCCCCTTGCAGACCACAAGCTGTGATCAGCTTTTTTCAAAAAATAATGTGAAAACACTTTTGGAGTACCATAAGACCATGTGGGAACTTTTTATCAGGAGGGTGTTTTTATGAACAGAGTATTAGTGTTCTCAATCGTTTTGACCTTTGGCATGCTCATGTTTGGACAACCAACCCATGCGGACATCTCCATTCCTTCCGGATACTTGCAGTATAGAACATACAGTCAGGAATCGGAAGAGAACCAATACAGAGGTTGGTTGTATATTTCTGAAGACAATGATTTTATAGAAACAGACATTATTGATCAAATTTCTTTGCAAGACAGCAGTGGAAATCCTGTGCCCATAGACTCAACAGCCTTTTGGAAGGCCACCTATTATTGGGGGGTTTGGGATAACTCTTCTCAGGAAGTACAATATTCTGGTCCTTATAATTATAGCGGGTACAGTGTTTCTTTTCCATTAGATATTTCCCTGGGCTCCGGTGATTATACCTACACGGCTACCTTGGAGAACGAGGAGGCAAGCTACACACTGTACTTTCCAGGCCAGGAAACTTTGCCGACCGTGCCTGAAGAATCTATCCACTATCAGTGGGAGTCAGACGGTAGCTTAACTATCAGTTGGTCCATCCCAGACGGTAATTTTGACCGGTTGAGGCTCTCTTTCATGGATGGTGAGAGCTATGATGACCTGCTCTATGTATCTCTTCCAAATGATAAGGTATCAGTGACAGTTCCGTTTCAGGTTATAGCTCAAATGCTGGAACTCTACAAAAGTACTTCCTTTTACCTGCAAGTTCAGACCCGGAGATACACCTATGAAGGCATGAACTATGCCCGAGGCATAACCTCAATCACTATTCCCTTAAGCTGGGATACGGTTTATCCAGACCTGTTTCAGGAACAACAGGATGTAGAAGGCCTGCGTTCCTTTCGGGATCAGATCCTGAAAGAATCTCCACAAGGCTCACTTTATACCACCTATCTCTATAACAATTCAGAAGAGGCCCTCCAGGTCCTTATAGAAAATCCTGGCCTTATGAAGAGGGCCAAGCAGCTGATCGAAGAAAACATCTCTGCTGTTCAATCAATCCTCTGGGGGTCCCACGGAGAGATCAACAATACTGAACAGATTGCCAGGTTTCTCGATGCCTATGCCAGGAAGGCTCCGCCTGATCTCAAGGTTCTGGCCGAAGCAGTAAAGGCTGACATGTTGGAAAAGAAAGAAAAAGGAGAGTTGTTCTTTGGCTTCCTGCTGAAGTGAAGGCTCAATTATTTGAATATAAAAAGGGGGGGAGAGCCCCCGTTTTTATATCGAAACCACGAGGCTCGTCTTTTTGTCTGCAAAAGGTATCCCTTTGGGCGCTGTATTACGTTTTCTCCACTACTGTCACATAGAGGTTATAGCCGCCGGTAATCATATCTCCCAGTCGCTGGATAATTTGATACCCAAAGGTCTCTCCTGGTTCAGCGCTGCTCGACACTCTGCCGTGTATCTTGACTTTCCGTACCTCACCTGCCTCCAAGGTCTCCTTTAGAACCACTCCACCTATTGGCATGCACACCTGTTGGTGATCATGGGTCCCGGCCTGCTGCCTGGCCAGAACCCGCCTGGCATATGTGGTCTGGGTGGACATGGGAAAGATTCCCTGGCCGGCCATGCCCATCCGGACAGGCGCAGGACGGGAGGCGCATGCCAAATCCTTTGGGGAAAGGCCGATATCCGGCGAGGTCAGGTTCTTCATCACTTCTTCAACAGTGAGACCTCGGGCCTGGACCATCACCTCCTGTTTGGTAGGGGAGATATTCATAGCCTCCAGGACAAACCGAAAGGACTTGCCATTGACCACCTGTATAACGTGGAGGTTCTTCTGGCCTACAT
>CAZUER010000074.1:0-19732 GCA_964619345.1 uncultured Desulfohalobiaceae bacterium | reverse complement strand
TTTTCCGCTCTGGTAGCCTTGCTCAGCGGAGATCATGGCGAAAGCCGGGAGACAGTCCAGCGATTTTGCCAGCAGGTCCTGGGTCTGCACCTGTCCACGGGCACGATACAAAACATTATAAACCGGGCATCCAAAGCCATTTTGCCCCATTACCGGGCTATTCGAGGCAAGGCCCATCAATCTCCGGCGAACAATGTCGACGAGACGCCCTGGTATCAAGCTCGGGGCTGCCTGCATTGGCTTTGGGTCTTATGCAATACCCAAGTGGCCTTCTTTATGGTCCATGCCAGAAGGACCAAAGAGGCTTTCAAAGAGCTCATAGACAAGTGGGAAGGCATCCTGATCAGTGATGATTACGGAACGTACAGAAAATGGGTCAACCTGCACCAGACCTGCCTGGCCCACTTGTTGCGCAAAGCCCAAGGCCTTCTTGAACATAAGGATCCGGAGATATCAAAGATCGGGGCCTGGGCCAAAAAGGAATTGCTCCTTTTAATCCAGATGGCCAGTGCCCCGCCGACCAAGGTTTACCCCGTGAAATCTCTTCCATTTCACTGGGGGACAATGGCGTGCCTTTTACGCCCGCTATATACGGATAATTAAGCTGCAAAGGGACCGTCAGGATCGTGCGGGGAAGTTTGTCCGCAGCCTGGAGCGGCTCCATGACGATCTATGGACCTTTCTCATGGTCGAGGGAGTCGGGCCTACCAATAATTTGGCTGAAAGACTGCTCCGGCGAGGTGTGCTCTGGCGAAAACGAAGCTTGGGAACGGAAAGCGTAACCGGTGATCGCTGGGTCGAACGAATACTCAGCCTGACCCAGACCTGCCGTCTGCAAAAGAAGCTTTCCTATCCAGTGCTCGTGGAAGCGATTAACGCCTATTTTCATGACAAAGAACCGGACCTGAGCTGGATCGAAGAGATCGATTACTCAAGCTAAAGAGGGGCTACCCCCTGAATGGATACAATAGGGCTAATGCTACACAGATTAAAAACACAAACCAAAATTTTTTCATAATACCTCCGATTGATTAATGATTTTCAGACTAATGCTGTATCCTTCTGTTTATAAGTGGGTTGAGTGTAGATTTATAGCCGTTATGTCCATCAAAATTCAGATCACAGACGGTGACGGTTATAGTGCGCTCGAACAAATCTTCATCGATGATAGGCTGAAACAAAGTTTGCTCGAGTAATGTTAACACTACCAGTGCCTTACGGTGTATAAAAAGTTAAGCTATTTTCAAAAATACCCTGCAAAAGTATACTTTTCGGTGAAGCCTGTGAGTTGAAACAAACATTATTTCAATTACTTGACGCATGCCTACATAAATCTAGCCAGCGCCAGCAAAAAGGCAGAGCCAACTTAATGACCCTGCCCTATATGTTCACCTATCTCTTTGAACTTAAGCTTTATTCGTCAGACTCCAATCGCTCCAGCCTGTCCAGCCAATCTTGATCCAGCACCCACCTGCGTTCAAGGTACCCCCTCAGCGCCCAATCAAAATCCTTGCTAACCGCGTACTGAACCAGAGCATCGCGGCTTTCACACATCTGGTCAAACATGCCCAGGGCCATGTCGGCCCCAATGAACCTTTTCCTCCAGTACTCTTCGTCACTTTCTCTCAGTTCCTGAGTATACTCTTCATCGTACTCACCATTTTCCAGACGCCGGCGCATGGCTGGGTAAAGATGATCGTCTGGGTAACGCGTTTTTTGCCTGTTTATCTGTTTCAGCCCCTCCTGCTCCATCTCGCGCAGTTCATCGACCACATCGGGGTGAACCTGGCCATTTGCAATCGCTTCCTCCAGATCTTTCACCGGGGGGCGGATAGGAATGCCCGGTTTACCGTGGACCCTGATTCCTCTGAATGTCTCCCCAGTGCGAATCCCTGCCTTTGCCAGTTTGGATGCCCACATTTTCGCGAGTGCTGACATAAAAAAGTCTCCTTCACCCTTGTTGTTGTTTGGTAGACAAGTCCGGGGCAGGAGACAGGCTACCGCTTTAGCAAGTACTTGTATTCCGCCCCTGCAAGTTGGTTATTAAATCGGCGGTCAACTAAAGAGTATAGGGTTGTCAGTGTGCTGTCATCACAAGTCTGCGAGAATCTTGAATTTTGAAGTGTTGTCATGCCGGCGTATCCTCAGCCACAGTGGCCAGTGTTTCGCCGGCATACCTGTAGCCAGCAGGAGTAGCTATAAAGTTACGCCATAACTGATCGTGTTACGATATGTTAATTTCGTGCTACTATATGTGTGAGTCGTATCTTATTAAATTACAGATAATTATATACATTCAACAATTCCATGGTGTTATTAAAAAAGCTCAGCAATAACTAAATCAAAAATCGTGCCAAATGGATGTTTTATGCCCATTGACTTTCCCAGGTAAACAGGGCAGATTGTGGTCAAACAGGTGAGTCAAACTACTGAAGGGGTTATTTCTCTGGGTGAAAGATTCCAATAGGTTGGAGCAATTCGGGTTCGACTAAATCAGTGTCATCTAGACTCCCGCCGCCTCCACCATTAAAAAAATACCCTTCTTTGTTAGCTAACAAAGAAGGGTATTTTTTTATGACCGCCTAGCCTGTAATCTGCCTGGCCTCGTGCAATGAAAATTGCAGGGGGGCTGTTTGATCGGGGGAGGCGCTTCTCTGGTCGCACTCCGGGAGAATGCAGATCGGACACCATGGATCGGTACATGGATCGGGGTGGACGATAATTTCCGCACCTTCGCCCAATTCTTTCTGTAATACCTGTTCGATCTTTTTGATCGCTCGGTGGGTTTGATTCAAATCGTAGGACCTGGGGAAAATGACGTGCAGATCTACGTGCACATTTGGCCCATAACGTCTGGCCCGCAGGTTATGGACATGGATCCATTCCGGCTCCCGGTGGGTATTGAGGACCTGAACGATCCGTTCCAAGAGCTCCGGTTCGGCCTCGTCCATGAGCCGTCTGGTGGATTCCCGAAGCAGCTTGGAGCCCGAATAAAGAATATTTCCGGCTACCAGACAAGCCACCAGAGGGTCCAGCCATAACAGGCCGGTCCATTTGACCAGAACCAATCCCCCAATAACACCTAGGCTGGTGATCACATCAGTGAGCAGATGCTTGCCGTCTGCGGTCAGGGCCAGGGAGTGGCAGCGCTTTCCGGTTCGGATGAGGACAAAGGCCAGGGCCAGATTCAAAGCCGTGGCCGCAAGCAATAAAAGAATCCCCCATCCCAGATGGGCTAAGGGGCGGGGGTCGAAAAATTTGGGAACTGCCTGGATAAAAATGGCTGCAGCAGCCAATACAATGAGGGCTCCCTCGAAACCGGCGGAAAAATATTCTACCTTTCCATGACCATAGGGATGGTTAGCATCCGGAGGCTGGGTGCTCAAGTACACACTGTACAGGGCAAAGCCGCTGGCTGCCACATTGATGATGGATTCCATGGCATCGGAAAGGATCCCGGCTGAGCCGGTGAGCAGATAGGCCCCGAACTTCAGGGCCATGAGCAAGGTCCCGATCCCCACGGCCAGAGCCATGACTTGCATTCTCGTCATCAGAACCTTTCACTCTCCCCCGGCCACACTCCGGACTTGCTCAACAGTGGTAAGGCCCCGCAAGGCCTTGATCATTCCGTCTTGCTTCAAGGTCAGCATCCCATCCTCTTTGGCCTGATCCAAAATATCCTGGGTGTGCTTGCGAAACTTGATCAGGTTCTTGATGGCCGGACTGGAGACCATCAGCTCGTGGATACCCATCCGTCCTTTGTATCCCCCCAGGCAATGACGGCATCCCTTGGCCCTGGCCAACACTGGACTGTTGTAGACATCCTCAGGCAAAGATTTTTCCCACTCCGGACCAAACTCCTCTTTGATCTCCGCCAATTGATCCGCGTTTGGAGTGTATATTTCTTTGCACTTAGGACACAGGGTTTTGACCAAACGTTGGGCCAAGACACAGAGCAAGGAGTCTGCAAAGTTGAAAGGATCCAGGTCCATGTCCAAAAGCCGGGTGATGGTTTCCGGTGCGGAATTGGTGTGCAGAGTGGAAAAGACCAGGTGCCCGGTCAGGGACGACTCCACCCCGATATGGGCTGTTTCCTTGTCCCGCATCTCCCCGATCATGATCACATCTGGATCGGCCCGCAGGAAGGATCGCAGAGAGGAGGCAAAAGTCAGCCCGATCTTGGGGTTTATTTGGACCTGACGCAAACCCTCCTGGGTAATTTCCACCGGGTCTTCTACGGCCCATATCTTCTTTTCCGGCGTATTGATGGTACTAATGGCTGAGTGCAGTGTGGTTGTCTTGCCAGATCCGGTCGGACCGACAACCAAAATCATACCATAGGGTTGGGCTACTAGGCGTTGGATATGTTTTAGGTTGTACGTGGTTAAGCCTAAAGAGTCCAAAGGCATAGGCTTGCCGGAAGCCAACTGGCGCAGGACAACATCTTCCTGGTTGTCCACGGTGGGAATGGTGGCCACCCGAAACTCCACGACGCGATTAACTTTTGGAAGCTTGACCTTGACTTTTCCGTCTTGAGGCAATCGTCTCTCGGCAATATCCAGCCGAGCCATTATCTTGATCCGGGAGATGATGGGCCGAGCCAGACCGAAGCGCAGTTTGCGAAATTCATGGCAGGTCCCATCCACTCGGTAACGGACCGCACAGTATTTCGATACACTGTTTGGTTCCACATGGATGTCCGATGCCCCCCGTTTCCAGGCCTCAATGAGTAAGGCGTTCACCAGACGGACGACCTGACTGTCTTCGTCCTGAACCATTGTTTCCAATTCCGGGGCTTCTTCCACCTCGTATTCGGAGTCCACCTCCTCCTCAAACTGGGTCAGTTCCACCCCTCCTGACATCTCCTGGAAGAATCGATCGATGAAGGCCTCGATATCCTGATGCAAGGCCACCCGAAATTCTATACGGCTGGATCCCAAAATGAACTTGATTTCATCCACCTTGCCCAGATCGAAGGGGTTGTCGATGAGGATCTGGATCTGCGACCCATTGCGGGCAAAGGGCACCCAGTGATATTTCTTTAAAAAATCCGGATCAAGATTGCGCTTTTCAAAAATATCAAAAGGGGGCTCGATAGTGGGATCAAAAGAGATAAAGGGGACACCATAGAAAGAAGAAAGGGAATGGCCAAGGTCTTCCTTGTTGATGGAAAAATGCTCCATTAAGTATTGGTCCGGATTTTTATTTTCAGCCTGGCTTTGGTACAGGGCCTGGTCCAATTGAGCTTTGGTCAGAAAGTTTTTTTGCAGTAGATAGTCATAGCGGGTTTTGGCCTGCATCCGGATCTGTTCCAATTCCCGCAACGCATTGTCCAGCCCTGGGTAATGCGATACCAGTCGCTTGACTTGCCAAAAGCTTTGCTTGGCCAGACTGTACTTTTCGGTTTTCATGTAAGCCCGACCCAGGCGGTAGTACAGGGCTGCAGCTTCCTTGGGCTGATAGGTATGGAGGGAAAGGGAGGTCAGAAGGTCGATAATTTCGGGCCACTGTTCGTTTTTCTCAAAACATCCAACCAGATATTTCAGGGTATGAAAGTCGGTTTCTCCTTGTTCATACAGGGAGTAAAGAATTTGCTTGGCCTGTTCATATTTGCCGTTTTGATATAATGTTTGGGCTTTGGAGTACATTCTTTTCCTTTGATCCTGTCAGGAGCAAGGCTGCGCCCTGTTTTTATTGCCCTGCTCCCTGCCCTTACCCGATTACTTATTTCTGCAGCCAAGGCATCATGGCCCGCAATTTCTCTCCAACCTGTTCAATGCCGTGTTCTCTTTCCATTCTGCGCATGGCCTTGAATGCCGGCAGTCCGGCCTTGTTTTCCAATATCCATTCTTTGGCAAAGGTCCCGTTTTGAATATCGGTCAGGATATTCTTCATTTCACCTTTGACCTGGTCGTTGATGACCCGTTTTCCGCTCACGTAGTCTCCAAATTCAGCTGTATCACTGATTGAATGACGCATCTTTTGGAACCCGCCTTCGTAAAAGAGATCGACTATCAGCTTCATCTCATGTAAGCATTCAAAGTAGGCGATCTCCGGCTGGTATCCGGCTTGGACCAAAGTATCGTACCCGGCTTTGATCAGGGCGGTCACTCCACCGCAGAGGACGGCCTGCTCACCGAACAGGTCAGTCTCGGTTTCTTCCCGGAAGGAGGTTTCTATAACCCCGGCCCGGGTGGCCCCGATCCCCTTGGCATAGGCCAGGGCCGTATGCAGGGCTTGACCACTGGCGTTTTGATATATGGCCACCAGGCTGGGTACTCCCCCACCCTCCACGTACTCGCGGCGAACCAGGTGTCCCGGCCCTTTGGGAGCGATCATAACCACGTCCACATCATCAGGGGGGACAATCTGTTCGAAATGGATATTGAAGCCGTGGCTGAACAGGAGGACCTTGTTGGCACTTAAGTGAGGAAGTACGTCCTGTTCATAGACGGCAGGCTGATGCTGGTCCGGAACCAGGATTTGGATCAAATCTGCCTGTTTGGCGGCTTCAGCTGCGCTGAGGGGCTCAAAACCATGCTCCTTGGCCAGCTCAAAGTTCTTTCCCCCCGGCCGCTGACCCACAACCACATTGACTCCAGAATCGCGAAGATTCTGGGCATGGGCATGCCCCTGACTCCCATACCCGATAATGGCCACCGTTTTATCGGCCAAAAGCTTCAAGTCCGCATCCTGTTCGTAAAAGACCTGCATTGTTTCCTCCTTTTCTATTAGCTAGTCCGCCTGCATACTGCGGCGCATAGTCACGCTGCCGGTACGGGCGATTTCCTTGATCCCAAATCTGGTCAGCAACTGGATGAGGGCGCTGATCTTTCCCCGATCACCAGTGGCCTCCAGGGTAAGCTCTGAGGGGCTGACATCCACCACCTTGCACCGGAAAATATCCACAATACGCAAGACTTCGGCCCGGTATTGATCCATAGCGTTGACCTTGATCAAAACCATCTCCCGATCCACGCATTTGATCTCGTTCATATCAACGACTTTGATCACGGAGATGATTTTTCGCAACTGCTTGATAATCTGCTCAATGATTTGATCTTCACCCCCAGTGACAATGGTCATCAAGGAAACGCCCTGCTCCAGGGTGGGGGCCACATTGAGGGATTCGATATTGAAACCGCGTCCACTAAACAACCCGGCCACTCTGGAGAGGACGCCGGGTTCATCTTCCACCAACACCGAAAGGATATGCCGCATGCTTAGCTCCTCGTCTTTGCCCAACATGCATAAATCATTGTTCATCTCTGTATGCAGCCGGCAGTACAAAACCTAAACCAAAAGCATCTCCCCCAGTCCAGCCCCAGCTGGGACCATGGGATAAACGTTTTCCTCCTCTTCCACAATGACCTCAACAATGGTCGTTTTGGGGGAGGCCAGGGCTTGGCGCAGGACAGGTTCCAAATCCTGTTCCTTATCCACCCGAAACCCTTCGGCGCCGTAAGCCTGAGCCAATAGGACGAAATCCGGGTTATGATGCATACACGTGGAACAATAGTTCCGGTCGTAAAAGAGCTCCTGCCACTGTCTGACCATGCCCAAATATCCATTATTCAAGATAATGATTTTGATGGGGAGATCGTAACTCACGGCAGTGGCCAGCTCTTGGCTGTTCATTTGTATTGAGCCGTCGCCGGCTATATCAATGACCAGTGTATCCGGAAAGGCAACTTGGACTCCTATGGCAGCGGGAAATCCATAGCCCATAGTTCCCAGGCCTCCGGACGAGATCCAGCTCCGGGGGCGATGGTAGCGGTAGAACTGGGTGGCCCACATTTGGTTTTGCCCCACTTCAGTGGTGATGATGGCCTCACCCTGGGTGATTTCGTAGAGTTTTTGGACCACCAGTTGGGGTTTGATTCTTTCCCCTCCCTGCGGGCAACACAGGGGTTGGGCCTGATCCCAGGCCCTGAGCTTGTCCCGCCAGGACTCATAGCGTGAACTCAAATCCTCGCCTTCCAGGAGCTTTTCCAGCTCGGTGCGCATGGCCTGCAAGGCCAGCCGACAATCGGCCACAATGGGAACATCCACGGAGACGTTCTTGCGAATGGAGGTGGGATCTATGTCTATATGAATGAGCTTGGCCTCGGGGGCAAAACTCTCCAGCTTTCCAGTCACCCGGTCATCGAAGCGGACCCCTACAGAAATGAGCAAATCGGTGTTGTTGATGCCCATATTGGCCACATACGTTCCATGCATGCCCAACATGCCCAACCAAAGGGGATCGTTGCCCGGGAAGGCTCCCAGGCCCATCATGGATGTGGTCACTGGAATTTGTAAGCTTCTGGCCAGCCAGGTCAATTCATCATGGGCATTGGCGGTGATGACTCCCCCGCCGGCGAAGATCAAGGGGCGTCTGGCCTTCTTGAGCAGGGACAATGCCTTGCGGACTTGCCTGAGATTGGGCTCATAGTGCGGATTGTAACTGCGCATGGCTATCCGTTCCGGATATTCGAATTGACAGCTGGCGGCCATCACGTCTTTGGGTAGATCCACCAGTACCGGCCCGGGACGTCCAGATCTGGCCAGATAAAAAGCTTCTTTAATGGTCTTGGCCAGGTCCTTGACATCCTTGACCAAGTAGTTGTGTTTGGTACACGGGCGGGTAATGCCTACGATATCCACTTCCTGAAAGGCATCGTTGCCGATGAGTTTGGTGGGCACCTGACCAGTGAAGACCACTAAGGGAACGGAATCCAGATAGGCGGTGGCGATTCCGGTAACCGTATTCGTGGCCCCCGGACCGGAAGTTACCAGAGCAACCCCTACCCTGCCGGTGGCTCGAGCGAATCCGTCTGCGGCATGAACAGCCCCCTGCTCATGGCGGACCAGAATATGACGCAGAGGATAATTGGGAATCTGATGATAAATGTCCAGTACAGCTCCACCTGGGAAGCCGAAAATTGTATCCACGCCTTCTTTGATCATGGACTCCATGAGGATCTGAGATCCCTTAAGCTTCATGCCCGGCCTCCTGCCGCCTGTACTTTTCAAGTATGTTTTGAATCTTGGTTTTGCCAGCCAACTTCATTTTTTTGAGTCTCTTAACCTCGGCTTCTTCGGCTGCATTCAAATACAGCTTATGCTCATAGGCATTCAGCTGTTTTTCATACTCCAAATGTTCCTGCCACAGCTGACGCAGATCTTGGTCCACATCACCATACTTGGCAATGAGCTCCAACTCATATTGCTCCATGTCCAAACCTCCTCAGCATAGGTCTTTTGAGAGCTTTTCACAGCACGTCAAAATGTGAAGTAAATTTTTGTGATTTGAATGTGTTTCGAATTTCGTGTTTCGAAGTTCGATATTATATCCAAATTTTCCTTATGGGCACAGGGCCCTTCGCACTGAATCCATATCCATCTGAGCATCCATCTGTATATGGAATATCTTTTTTCTACTACTCTGTCCACTTGTAAGCCTGATTTGACGTGGCTTACGTCCCAAGGTCTGGGCCCAAAAAGTGACCAGTTCCCGATTCGCCTTGTTGTCCACCGGCGGTGCCTTGAGTCGAATCTTGATACAGCCCTGATACAGACCGGCCAGCTCGGTCTTCTTGGCCCCAGGTTGGACCCAGATCCTTATCTGGCAGCCCTGAGATAGGGGCTGAATACATTGGTCGGTTGGGTGCATGGCTTTATTTACGGATGGATGTTTTTTCCCACAATCACACCCCAGAAAGGGGGGCATTAGACCCCTCTGGTCCAAAAGTTCGGATACCCCGGAACAGCTCTCCCAAGCTCCTTTGTGACAAGAGATACTCCGGTAGTCAATTCCGGTGCTACATAGACAGAACTGCAAAAAGTCGATTGATGTCGAGGGAAAATTTGAGCTTCTAAGCTATTGATTCTTCTGTACTCTGTCGTCTGTCATCTCTTCTCTGCGCCTGCAACTCTGCCTTTTTGCAGGCGCATCTACATGGTCATGGCCAGCTGGGAGATGGACTGGACCAAAAAGACCTTCAAAAATTGGATCAAGAGCAAGACCACTATTGGCGAGAGATCCAATCCTCCGATAAAGGTAAACGGCAGCCATCGCCGGACCAAGGAAAAGGCCGGTTCAGTCAGAGAACGGATAAAGCGGACAATTGGGTTGTAGGGATCCGGGTTGACCCAGGAGAGAACGGCTGAGATGATGATTATCCAAAAATATAAGGTCAGAACAATATTCAAGACCACGGCAATGGCCTGCAACAGATTGGCTAAGATGAACATTTACCCTCCTTCATGTATCCATTTCCTTGGTTATAAGATCACTTCCCGGCAATTGGGCTGTTGCCAACGAAAGTTTTGATGCAGACTCCAAAAATCACTGATGTGTCGCTCCGCTTCCAGTTCAGGATTGGCATAAGCCCAGAAACTGACACCGGCTGCTTCGGCCGTATACTGATCCACAGCTGAATCACCTATGAAGGCCACCTCCTCCGGGCTCATATCCCAGGCCCGCAATACCCAGTACACACTCTCTGGATGAGGTTTGGGCCAGGTCACATCTGAGGCGCTGACCAAGGGATGAAAGTAGTGATCCAAGTCAAAACGCTCCAAAACCAGGGGCAGGGTTGAGGTTCGGTTGGTGTTCACAGCGCAACAAATCCCCGCCCCTTGCAAGAGGTTTAAAAACTGCAACAGACCGGGCTGGGGGCGGACCCAATCCAGAACCTGCCGGTAGCTGATTTTCCTGGCCACGGCCATGGCCTCCGAAAGCCGAGAGTTGGGAACAATCCGGGCTAACGATTCATGCACCGTGTGCATATGTACATAGGCGATATCCTGCGCATCCATTCCCGGAAGTCCCATTGTCTCCAGAATCAAGGAATAAAAGCGGATATTGGCCTCCTGGGAATCAACCAACACTCCGTCACAGTCAAAAATGATCCCCTGCACCCAGCTGACATCCTTCCACATAAAAAATGCCTTCCCTATTGGTAAATGTTCAACGTCATTGCTGTCTTGAGATGCCAGTTTGATCTGCAAATGAAAAGGCTGTACCCCTGCCTCCAGGCCTTGCCCCCGGATTTCCCAGTCCTACGGCTCCCCCTGAGTCAAACAAAATACCCTGACAGGGCGATCCATCCCCGGCAAATCACGTTCTGCTTCAGATGTGTCCAGGAGCTGAGTCCCGGTGCATACAGTTGTCAGCACGCGGGATGCATCTGAACCTGTCTCTAAAAGCAGATCTTCATGGTCTATGGGCCGGGTTGGTTCAAGCCGTAACCCGTTTTCCTCCCATTGCTCAATGATGCCTTGGTCTTGAACAACCAAGGCATCCTGGGGCCCCAGGAACAGCAAGAACCAGGGCAAGAGCCTGGTCCAGGGAACGAGCTGCAAGGTTGTATTCCCCATGCTTCCCTGCCCCCAGATATCAGGTGATTTACCTTCTATGCCCAAGACTTCGTCCATGACCTGGTGAAAGGAGTGAATGTTCTCATTGAGACCTTGAAGTTCAATTGCCTGTTCCTCGATGATCCAGGCCATGATCAGGTTCATTTGGCCCTGCAATCGGAAGATTTTCTCACGATCTTGTTCTTTTTGACCTGTTTTTGATCCGAGGTGAGCTTTCAAGTCCTCACGTATGGCCAGCCCGCTTTGATGATACAACGGTATGTGCTCAAGTTCAGGACCCAAAAGGCCTGCCAATTCTTGGGGTTTGCGAAATTGGTTGACAAAATCCTTGACCTGTCTGGCGTATCGTATGGACTCTTGTTCGGACATGGGCAGGGAAGGAGGTCGAAGCCGCGGATATTTGTCTGCAGCTGAAGGCAGGCCCGGAGACAAGAAATGGACCCAGGAGGGGCAATTGGTTGGGACCAAGGAGGGATGCATACGGGGAAAGAAGATGCCGCTCATAATAAAGTTGACCTTTTTTCCTGGTCTATTGTGATGATGAAAAGGAAGTTGTATAAAAGGCCTTCCCCTTTTTGGCAATCATTTTTTGAGCCTCGGGCCGACAGGGCCCCGCAGGAGCTTTTTGCATACCCGGACGGGAAGTGGCCGAAAATAATAGAATATGCAAAGAAAAGGCTGTTTCGCTTTGTGGTTGCGTATGGGGGGCAAAGAGCGTATACAAACAGATTGCAACAAACGATAAAGACTTTGGGTCGTATATACAAGGTGAGGAGGCAAATATGTTCGGAATAGGCATACCGGAACTGATCATCATATTAGCCATTGTCCTGGTTATTTTTGGCGCAAATAAGTTGCCGGAAATCGGGTCCGGCATGGGCCGGGCCATCCGCAATTTTAAGAAGGCCTCGGACGAACCGGATGAGATCGATATATCCTCATCCAAATCCAACTCCTCGTCCCAGGAAGACAATTCGAAGTCTTCCTAATCAAATTGGATGTCTGCGGTCAGAGGCGGCTCTGGTATGAAGCTTGATCACAGCCAATTGAGATTGCTTCGTCGAAGATTCCTGGCCCGATTAAATACTGGCCGAAAGCCAGTGCCGTAAAACGGCATTTAACTGGGCGAGCAATGACGGGTTGGGTTCCAGCTACGGGCTTTCTTTTGAGCACGTCATGGCGAATTTAGGGAAGCAGTCTCTACGCATCCGCAACAAAGTTTCTTCACCGCTCAAACTGGCCTCTGCCTCCAGGGCGGGGCATTATTAGATGCTACGTAAGAGACACACAGGTCCCTATTGTACTTTAGTCTCCCCTTCCTTGATATTCCAGTCCAACCCCCGAGACCCGGTATACCTGTCCAGTCTTTCTTTCAATTGTTCCCGCTGCAGAGTGAGAATCTGCCAATGTGCATGAAGTCCACCAGAATCTCCGGTTATTTGCACTAATCTGGAACGGTCTACCAGCTGAGGCCAGCTCTGCAGCTGCTGACAAAATCCAGATATTGC
Source organism: uncultured Desulfohalobiaceae bacterium (assembly GCA_964619345.1). Classification (GTDB taxonomy): domain Bacteria; phylum Desulfobacterota; class Desulfovibrionia; order Desulfovibrionales; family Desulfothermaceae; genus Desulfovermiculus. The sequence continues at coordinate 6,860 of CAZUER010000074.1, read as the reverse complement.
ACTTATTGTACTCCATCCGCTGATTCGTATGTCAAGTGACTGTACCAAGGTTGGAATGCTCTCTGGGTGGGAAAAAAAGTTGGACCACAGGGCCAACCATAGATCATCCACATCCTTTCCATTGGCTGTCCAGTCTTGATTTTCATTTTGCAATCTCCCGTTCCAGCTGCCGTCAGATGTGGCCTGCACTCTCAGGGCCGGGTACTGCACATTGCCCCGATTCAAACCAGACAACATTTCCAGTTCGGCTATCCGTTTGGCCCCTCGATCATCCTGGTGAACCAATTCTAAACTGTAGGGAAGAGAATTATTGAAGGTATAATAGATACCCAGGTCCTTGAGCAGGGCAACCAAGGCTTGAGTGTTTACTTGAATTTGCCAGACCCGTTCTTCAGGGTTGCTTCCGGCCAATTGGGAATAGCTGAGGATGTATTTTTCATGTCTGCCTCGCAAGAAACCGGCCAGAAGATCTCTTCTGGCCGGAGCAAGGCTGCCCGGCAGCACGGTCTCTGACTCGCGCACCAGGGCCACAAGCATGGCCTGTTCCCTCTGGCTGCCGTCAAGCTCAAGCCCGGCTTGGCCTTTTACACCGACAATCTGCTCCCCGGCCCAGGCGGGCAGCGGAACCAGTATCATGGCTGTTAAAGCCGCAGCACATATCAAGTCGCGAATTATCGTCATGGGGCCTTGAGCAATATTCAGGTACGGCATAGTGTTTCCAGGCCTGTGAAGTTCTTTTCAGTGTTTTTGTATCTCAGCCTCTTCATCTCAGAGGATACTCCACCACTTGCTCTCCACCCTCCTCCTGCAAGACAATGATGACCTTGCCTTGCCTGAAACCCTCCCAGTTTTGGGAATGCCATAAGGGCGCAATGTCCTTGGCCTGAACCACGAAATCAGTACGGGAATCAGGATGTCGATTGCGGGCCCGAACTTCCAGAGTGTTTTTTCCCGCTCTGGAATCGGCCCGGGCTTGGGGCAGGGATGAGCTGTAAACAACCATGCCTTGATCTTCACCTATCCGCCTGGAGACAAGGGAAGGACCATAGATAAGCTTATTATGTTCATCAAACAAGCGGCAGACGAGAGCCGGTTTTCCCCCCAAGCCCCTGGCGTCCACGATGAGACCGGTAAACTTGGTTTTTTTCTCCAGGTCCCCCCTTTTTTCAGTGAAGGTGGACATCTTCTTTTCCGCATACCACAGCTCAGAGGGAATGCACAGGGCGGCTCCCGGACCGGTAAGGGAAAATGTGGCTTGATACACTGGGAGGTTATTGTGCTCCTCTGATGTTGATCCCGACCCAGGGCGGTTGTCTGGGGCAATACTTGCAATGGGGGATGTTTGAACCAATCTGCGCAAATCTTTTGCTCTTTCCGAACCACTTTGCAGAATATCTTTCACCGTCAGCTGGCCGTCCACCCGTACCTGGAGTAAACCATTCCACAAGGCCCTTCTGGCCCGCAGTTTGGCCTGGCGAACCTGTATCTGGTGGACGTTCTGGGCAGACTCGGTCTCGGGTTGTGCCTCATCAGCCTGCCCCTTTGCAGTCAAAGTCCGGGTCTGCCAATCCATGCGGGCCGGCCCCAGGTCTTCGATCAGAGCTGATCCGGCCCAGGCCGGGCCAAGACAAAGAATATAAGCCATGACCAAAACGGCCGCAATCCAAATCAAGCCCTTCTTTGTGTGCATTGGCCACGTCCTTGGAGTATTTTTCATTTCAGTTTTGTCTCTTGGTGCAGCCAGGACAGAACACCTTTGATTACCGAGTCGGTTTGTTCTGTTTTGAACCACCGGATTCCAGATTCTTTTTTAAACCAGGTCAGTTGCCGTTTGGCATAGGCCCGGGTATTTTTCAGCCACTCCTGTTTGGCCTCAGGTACGGACCATCGTCCCAGCAGCACCTGGAGAAGCTCCCAGCACCCTATTCCGGACCAACCCGGAGCGTTTTCCTGCGGACACTTCTGCCAGGCCCGGGCCGCTTCCTGGAAAGCCCCTTTGGCCCACATGCGCTCGATCCGTTCTTTCAGCCCCGGGGCCAAAGATTCAAGATCGGCCCACAGGCCGATGGTCAAGGCATCATACCGGGGCTTATCACACGGATACATGTGAATCCACCAGGACAGGGGGCGTTGGGTTGCTGCCTGGACCTCCAAGGCCCTGGTAATCCGTTGTTTGTCCCGGGGATGCAAGCGGTCTGCGGTCTCCGGATCGGCTGCTTGCAGTCGGCGGTGCAATTCTTCCGGCCCCTTTTCCTGGCATTGGGTCTGAATGCGCGTGTGTATGGCCCTGGGGATGTCCGGAATCGGAGCCAATCCATAGATCAGGGACCGAAGGTACAAGCCGGTACCACCCACCAGGATAGGCAGCTTGCCCCTGGCTTGCACGTCTTGGATGACCTTTTGGGCCAGAGTGACGAACCGCCCGGCATCCATGGCTTGGTCGGTGGGCAAAAAACCATATAAATGGTGGGGACATTGTGCTTTGTCCTCGTCTGTTGGCTGGGCTGTTATACAGGGGAAGTCGGCATAGACTTGACGTGAGTCGCAATTGACAATCTCGGCTTCAATTTTCTCCGCTATCTGCAAAGCAACAGAGCTTTTTCCTGTGCCGGTGGGGCCGACCAAGCACAAGACCTGGGAACTCTTGGCCGAGATCATGCGAACTCATCCCGGGCCAGTTTCTGGCGCAAGCGGACCCAGACCGGCTCCGGGACCAAACCCTGCACATCTCCGCCCAGCCCGGCCGTCTCTTTAATGATGGACGAACTGGTGAACAGCCATTTGTAATCGGTCATCATAAACAATGTATGCACGTCCCGTTTCAAGCGGCGATTCATAAGAGCCATCTGAAATTCGTTTTCAAAATCGGAAATGGCCCGCAGTCCACGCAGTACAACCTGGGCCCCGCGGTTTTCCACATATTCCACCAAAAGCCCGGTAAAAGGCTCAACCACCACATTCGGAGAATTGGCAAATACATCTTCGGCCATGCTCACCCTCTCTTCCAGGGAAAACAAGGGCTGCTTCGGGGTATCCTTGGCAATGGCCAGAACGATGGTGTCAAAGACATCCAAACCGCGGCGGACAATGCTCACATGCCCATTGGTCAAGGGGTCGAAGGTTCCAGGGTAGACTGCGGTCTTGGGTTTGGTGCTGTCCATATCACAATCCTTGTTTGTCCATATGTCCGGTTCACAATTTGTTCAAAGGCCGGTGGCACATCGTCAACATCCATTTCCGCCTCCACCTCAGCGGCCACAAAGGCAAAATCAGTCAACCAGTTTTGGGTCAGCACTCCCTTCAGGGTAGGAAGCAATAGGCGTTGCCCGTAGGGGGGATCAATAAAAACGAGATCGAAAGGTTGCCTGGGAGTCTGCCGCAAATACCAAGCCACCTTTTTGGTGGATACAAAAAAATGCTTTCCGGAGATTTGCAAACTGGCCAGGGTGTCATGCAAAGCACGAACCGCTTTTGGGGATTGCTCCACAAAGACCACCTCTTCTGCCCCCCGACTGAGAGCTTCCAAGCCCAGGCTGCCGCTGCCGGCAAAAAGATCCAGGACGCGGCTGTCTTCCCATTCCATCCCTCTGGACTCCAGCATGGAAAAAAGAGCTTGGCGAACCTTGTCCATGGCCGGGCGATAGCCCGGACCGGCCACAGTTGCAATCCTGCGGCCTTTGTATCGACCGGCGGCTATGCGCAGACTCATGGATTTTATCCCTGCTGAAAATCATCCTGGAGCTGGATTTTTTCCGACTCCACGTGCATGGAAACAAAAGAAGGGCCGAATTCTTCGGTTGTAGCCCTTTTGAGGACGTAGGCGTGAAATTCGTCTAAGGCCACAGTTTGGGGCATATTTTTGATATCGGTTTGGGCCCAAATCCCTTCCAGATGAATTGATTCCAGTTCATTCTGGGCAAAGGCATCTGAGTAGAGAATAGTGGATAGGGTTTGCCCAATACGCTGCATAAATCCTATAATTCCTTTTTGATCTGCATGGGGCAAAAGGACGATATACTTTCCCTGATCAATTCGAAACAAGTCGTCATAGGCACGGACCAGGCTGTGAATCCGGTGCATAATAATCTCTTCTACAATCTGGGTTCCGTTTTGGCCGTAATTCATGGCCAGCAATGGCCAGCCCTGGATTTTAATCACCACCAGGCCAATACTGTCCGAATGCCGTCCACTCCGGCTCAGCTCTTTATATAAATAGGGGTATACATCTTTTCCGGTCAATATCTCTTCCGGAACATGGGAACTCAGATTTCGGCCTTCCAGGTGATCTTCGCTTCGAAGATTTCGCTTCACCCGCCATACGACTTCAGCATCCAGGCAAGGCTCAATCAAATAATCGTCCATGCCTGGATCCAAATCTGCCAATTGTTCACGGTCCCGGTCGTGTCCAATAAGAACAATGCGTGAAACCGGGGTCTTCCGTCTGGACTGCCTATGACGCCACAGGGCACAAAATTCCATGCCGTCAATGTCCTGCCCTTCAACAGTGGCCAGCACCAAAGGAAAATGGTGATCGTCACACAGGGCTAATCCCGACAGGTGCTTGGTCAGCCAAGTGACCTGGAGGTCGTGAGAGCTCAAGAGAGCTTGGAGGTGCCGACCGTGCTCAAAATCAGGGTCTAAAAGGAGTAGGCAAGGGCTTTTTCCTTCCTTTGTGTCCATATTCGCTCCCATCACCTCATTTTGAAGAGACCTGACACTCTTATCACTTGAGCTTTAAACGTTCTTCAAGGGCGGGATCTAAGGTGACCAGCATGGTCTCTGAGATTTCTCTGACCTTGACCTGACCGGGCCTTCCCCCTTTGATAGGACTGACATGCTTGGCCAGGGCGCAGATGATCTCGGCTTTGGCTGATCCGGAAAAATGGCTGCGTAAAGCCGCGATCCCAGCTGCTTCCTGGAGGGTTGTTGCTGGGATTTCAGTGGTCGGTCCAGGACGACGAACAAGCACATGGGCCCCGGGCCCATGTGCGGCATGAAACCACAGATCATGAGGCTGAGCAACCCGGGTTACCAGGCGGTGGTTTCCTTGACTGTTTTTCCCCCGCCAAATACTGAAGCCGTCGCTGCTGGCATACATGAGGAGGTCTTTGGAAGCAGTGTGAGATTTTGCTTTTTTTGTGACCTGAGGTTGGGATGCGCCGGCCTTTTCTGGGCCGGGACAGTTGGACGCAGGTGACTCATTTCCCGCTTCCAGGGCAGCCAAAGACGTTTGCGTTTCCTGCCGCCGTCTGGCCACATGCTCCAGACCCCGGCGTCCTTTTCTGGCCTGTTTGAACAGACGTTCCATATTTTCGCGCACAGTAATCCTGGGATCCAGATTCAGGACTCTGTTCCGGCCCTGCGGGTCGAAAAGCTCCAGGCGCTCCACATGGGCTTCGGCATTCAACTGATAAAGATTGTTTTTTATCAATTCGGCCTCTTCACGGCGGGAGACCATGCCCTGGAGCCGCTCTTCATCTGCAGCGATCTTGGCCAGTTGCTTGGTCAATCTTCTCTTTTCTCTAGGCGGGTGGGACTGGGTTTCCGATCGGGCTCTTTCCAGGCTTTCCAAAATGGAAAACCCGTGGTCTTCGGCCGCCTGAAGCGGATCAGAATAGGATAGAATCTGCCAGAACCGATTCCGAAGTTGATCTGGGACAATCCAAGGGATAAGCCAATCCTGTCCTGTATTGGACCGGGACTTGGCCCAGTTCACAGTGCTTGGTTTTGATGCCCGCTGGAGGTAGTCCAACAAATCGCGGCCAATGCGTGGATCCATGACGGACAGGGTATGACGCAGTGGAGGGGTAATCTGTGGGAATTGATGAAAAATGAGAGGATTACCTGTGATTTGCTCCCAACTTGGCCACTCCGGCTCTTGCCCAAAGTCCTCTTCCAGGTTCTGGACCAATGAAATCCCGGATTGAACATCCAAGATCATCCACTGCCCTGGGCTTGTGTCCAGGCCAAGAGCCAATCGCCTGGACGGCCAGTCGGTTCTGCATACCACAATCCTCCGGCCCTGGACCCGCTTCCTCCACCATCCCAAAAAGGCTGGGGGATTGGACGGATTGCTCGGTTTATGAGGGGAAAAAAACAGGGCGTGCTGCCGTTTTCCGGATACACATATCAGATGGTGTCTGGAACCAATCTTTATGGTCCAGGCTCCCGGCAGGGGGGCGTATATTTTTTCAATTCGCCTTCCCTCCAGGTGAAATCTTTCATCCTGGACCAGGAATCGAAAGAAATTGGCCTCCATGGCTGATTTTTGACCCCAAAGCTTATTTCTGGCCCAGCCTCTCTTCTTCTTCCTGCATACTTTTGCAATGAATACAAAGAGTTGTTACGGGGCGGGCCTTGAGCCTGGGAATGCTGATTTCTTCGCCGCATTCTTCGCAAATCCCATATGTTCCATCCTCGATCCTTTCCAGGGCGGCTTGGACTTTATTGATCAGCTTGCGGTCCCTGTCCCGGAGGCGTAAAGTGAAGAATTGATCGGACTCCTGAGAGGCCCGATCGGCAGGATCGGCATAGACCTGAGCTGAACCGGACATGTCGTTTAAAGTGTTTTGGCCTTTTTCTTGAATCTCTTCCAGGGTTTTTTCCAAAATATTCCGAAAGTATTGAAGATCGCTTTGTTCCATGACCTCTCCTCCTTAACCTGGTCTCTCTGGAAGTGATGTCTGAGCTGTTCAGCACACCTCCTTTATCGTATGAAGGCAATAAAAGTAAAGGGGGATGAGAAAGCTTTTCCGCCTTGACAAGAAAGTCTCTTTTCCTTTACACAGGTATTCGCTGGCAACGAGCGGGAGTAACTCAGTGGTAGAGTGCAACCTTGCCAAGGTTGAAGTCGCGGGTTC
>CAZUER010000073.1:0-19798 GCA_964619345.1 uncultured Desulfohalobiaceae bacterium | reverse complement strand
AACGGCTCCATCCGGCATCTGGAGATCCTGCCCGGTCAGGTCAGGGCTTTGGTTGTGGGAACAGAGGTCTATGAAGTGATCATGCGGGTACTGCCTGTGCGGGGTACTGTATGGCAAGAAATCAAGGATCTGTGTCTGGGAAAAATTAGTTCAATCCAGGAAGTTTATCAGGCAAACCTGCCCCAAGAAGTTGTGGACAAGATCTTGGATTCCAGAAGAGGGCTTTTCCCATTGCCCAATGAGTTCAGCCTGCACTGTGAGTGTTCAGAGAAGGCTCCGGTGTGCAAACATAAGGCGGCAGTTCTGTATGGCATAGGATCCCGGCTGGATAAACACCCGGAGCTTCTTTTCAAATGGCGGGGTGTGAAGGCCCAGGATCTGGTGACATCATGGGCCCAGGAGCTGCGTGAACGGCTGGGGGAGAAAAAACATATGCTCAGCCTTGATCAGGCCGGGGATATCTTTGGCATTGAATGGGACGAGCAGATGGATATTTCGGAAATTGGGCCCAAGTCTGGTCATGGAGACCAGGAATGAGGGAGACGTTCTCAGAAAAAATCTTGGAAACGAAATAAGACTCCGGATTCTGAACCGCAAAATATGCAGAATTCACTGAATAATTGAAGGACAGGGAGACGATATGTCCCGATGGAGATGGCCCAGGTATGTGCCGGTGGCTGAACGCCGGGCCAAGGCCCAAAAAAAAGTGCAGCAGCTGCGCAAAAAAGGCAAAAACATCTGCCCCATCCAGATTGAGGGCCGAACCATTGTCCGCAGCTTTTGGGGTCAGGGGTGGTGCACGCATTTGGAGTCTTTTTCCGACTTTTCCAACCGCCTGCCCCGGGGGCGGACGTACGTGCGCAACGGGTCGGTTTGCCATTTGGAGATAAGGCCGGGCCAGGTGACGGCCATGGTCAGCGGATCAAAGATATACAACGTGACTATTGGGATCAAAGAGCTTTCTTGTGCAGTTTGGGAAGAGGTGAAACACAAGTGTGCCGGAAGCATCGGGTCGATGTTGGAACTATTGCAGGGCAAGCTTTCAGATGAAGTGATGCAGGTGGTCACCGATGCCCATAAGGGACTTTTCCCTCGGCCTGAAGAGATCAGCTTGCACTGCGACTGTCCGGACTGGGCGGTGATGTGCAAGCATGTGGCCGCTGTCCTGTATGGAGTGGGGCATCGGCTGGATCAGGAACCAGAGCTCTTGTTTACTTTGCGCGGAGTGGAGGCCAGGGAACTCATTTCCTCTGACCTCTCTTTTATGGATGAGTCGTCTCAAGTGGCTGAAGATACCCTCAGCTACGACCATGTGGGTGATATTTTCGGCATTGAACTGGATGAGGAGGTCCAGGTTCAGGATCCGGAGCCAGAGAGTCGTGCAGCTGCAGCTGGGCCCAAGGAACAAAGACCTCGAAACAAGCAAAAGCCGGCATCCAAAATTCAGACCGCCAAGAAAGCAAATCACAAACCACCTCCAGGAAAGCCGGGCAAAAGGCCGGGATCTCCCAGCATGCGGAAGCCTCACGGCAAAAGCCTGCACAGGTAAAGGATCAATCCAGAAAGGGCAAGATTCCTTTGAATCCCCCAACCGGAAAAAAGATCGCCCGCCTGCGTAAGCAATGCGCCCAATCCGGTCCTGAGTTCGCCCAGCGCCTGAGCGTTTCAGCGGCCAGTGTCTACCGCTGGGAAAACACCCCGGGAAAGCTCTCTCTGCACAGTCGTACTTTGCAAGCCTTACGCCAGCTGTATGCTGAGGTGCATAGGGAATAAGCTCAGTCTTTCGAGTATGTTCCAAAACAAAAGACCTTGGAGCCAGTCATGCCTTTGGCCCAAAACGATCTGGACCAGATCACCCGGCACATAAAGGAAATATTTCCAAGCCTGGACACGAAGGACAGAGCTGGTTCAGGAGATCGTGGATCAGCTCAGTGAAGACCGAGAGGAGCAGGAGGTCTCGGTTCATAGTGAAGGATCAGAAGCAAAAGAGAGGGAGTTGTGACCAAACTTGTCTTTTTCCATTCCATTCCCAAAGAATTGATGCAGGATATCCAGGCTAAATTTCCATCAGTTGAGATGGAGCAGTGCTCTTCCAAACAGGCTTTGCAGGAGGCTTTGCCCCAGGCTGAAATCCTGGTCACCTTCAAGTGCGATCAGACCATGCTGGATCAGGCCCCGGAGTTGAAATGGGTGCAGGCCTTATCCACCGGAGTGGACACCTTTCCGGTGCAAGAGCTGCAAAACCGGGGCATCATATTGACTTCCACAACTGGAATGCATGCCGGGCATATGTCTGAGCTGGCCATAATGGCCATGCTTATGCTGGCCAGGAACATGCATCAGATCTTTCAGAATCAAAGTTTGAAGGTTTGGGACCGGAAGATGACTCAGGATGAAATAGCCGGTAAAACTTTGGGGATTTTGGGTCTGGGCAGTATCGGCCGGGAAGTGGCCAGAAAGGCCTCCTTTCTGGGCATGCAGGTCATTGGAGTCAAAAACCGCCCGGAACCTGTGGACGGGGTGAGTCGGTTGTATTCATTGGATGATGTGGATGAAGTCTTTGCTCAGAGCGACTATGTGGTCAATCTCCTGCCATTGACGGATAAAACCAGGCAGTGCATTGGCCGGCAGCAGATTGAAGCCATGCCGGAAGATGCCTGTTTCATCAATTTAGGCCGGGGGGGGAGTGTGGATGAAAAGGCCCTGATCCAGGTTTTGGAAAGCGGAAGGATGCGGGCCGCCTTTTGTGATGTCTTTGAGCAGGAGCCTTTGCCTGCGGACAGTCCCTTCTGGGATTTGGACAATGTGATCATCATGCCCCATATCGGCGGGGAGAATGTGAATTATATGCACAAGGCCATGCCCATCATTCGCCATAATCTGCAGGTCTATCTTCAGGGTCGGGTAGAGGAAATGCACAACCTGTATCAGCCGGACCAGGGATATTAATTCCATTGTGCAATCAATGTGATCTATATAGGTGGTTCTCATCTCGCTGGATAAAGTGAAACAATGCAATCAACTTTGCCAGTTTCATACTGGATCAAACTGGCGGCCGCCGCCAGAGGCGGCGCTGACTGCCGGCCACTGTCTTACCTCAGGCTGATCACCGGCCAGCCCCGGGAGTGGGCTGTATCTTCCAGGGCTTGGTCCGGATCTACGGCCACCGGATGCTCAACCAGCTCCAGGAGGGGCAGATCAGTGTGGGAGTCGGAATAGCAATAGCTGCCTTCCAGACTGCTGCCTGTAGCCTGCATCCACTCCTGGAGCTTGATCACTTTGTTGGGCCCAAAACAGGGTATGCCGGAGATCTTTCCGGTCAGATGACGGTTTTTGACCTCCAGATCAGTGGCCAGGAGATGTTTTACTCCCAGGAGACGGGCTATGGGTTCTGTGATTATCCTGGTGGTGGAGGTGATAATAACCAGAGTCCGCCCCTGTCTGCCATGTTCGGCCAAAAGGGCTTCCGCTTTGGGCAGGCGCATGGGTTGAATCCGAGTTTGAATAAATTCTTGGCGCAGCTCTTCCAGCTGGTCTATATCCAGGGAAAGTAGAGGTTGGACCATGAACTCGATATAGGCAGTCACGTCCAGTCGGCCGGCCAAGTAATCCTGATAAAAACGGTCGTTCTCCTCCTCATATTGTCGGCCCACAAGGCCTTTTTCAGCTATGAATTCCCCCCAAGCGTGATCAGAATCACCATTGAGCAGGGTGCTGTCCAGATCGAAAATGGCCAAAACCATGGAGTGATGCTCCTTATCCATTATACTCCGTTACTTTTCCTCAGTCCAGCTAAGAACTCATCCAAAACATTGTACATTTCGTGCACGCTGCTGATAACCACGTGTTCCTCTTCCGAATGCTGGCTCATTTCGCCTTCCGCTCCCCAGACGATACCGGGAATATTATATCCGGAAAGGAAGCGGGCATCGCTGGCCCCGTGCTCAAACCCAAAAGCAACATGGGGGAGCTTTTGTTGAAGCAAGCTCAGATATGGTGATGAACCGCCATGAAACAGCGGCTCTTTCATTTCCACCTCCAAGTGCCCTTGGACCGCTTGGCGGATGGAGTTTATAAGCCAATCCGGATCGTCGTCTTCTGTGTACCTGATATCAAAAACCGCTTCGGCAAACTCCGGAACTTGATTATGAGATGTTCCGGCCCGTATGGTTCCAAAGTTCATGGTCCGATGCCAATGATCGGGCCTCTCAAGGGTGAAAAAGCTGCGCATGGCATGATAGTCTTGGATCAAGGTCTCAATGGCGTTGCTCCCCAGCCATGGTCGGGCTCCATGGGCCGTCTTGCCCCGGCAGGTCAGTTTGAGCTTGATAACCCCTTTTTCTTTCAAGACGATGTGATTTGGGCTTCCTCCATCCAAGGCGATGCAGAAATCGGTTTGAAATTGCTGCAAAGCGTGTTTGGCTCCATTGCATCCTCCAACTTCTTCATCGCCAGTAATCAGCAAGCCGAAAGGCAATGCGTCCTGGTCTTTTCCATTGTGCCGGGCCTGCTTCAGATGGGAGATAAAGAGATGCAAAGACATGGCCACTGCATACTTGTCGTCAATGCTCCCCCGTCCGTACAAGCGGCCGTTTTCTTCGCGGGGGAAAAAAAGTTCGTCCGGGCCATCCACAACATCGATATGGCTCATGAGCGTGACCGGGGCTTTGTCCGGCAGGGGAAGGACCGTAAGAGAAGGAATATAATTGTGGTCCAACCGCTGGAAATGGATTTGGTGGTCATCTAAAAGTTCTTGAATAAAATCCATGCACCGATGGATCTCCTCCGGATGGGCGTGCATGGTTTGAAAGCGGATGAGTTCCTTGGTCAGAGATATGACATCGTCAGTCATGCGCCATTGTCCTCCCCAATAGGTTTTTTGAGATAGCGACTATAGCTGTCATATGTATAGATTGCCGCCAAGGGATTGTGCCCCAAGATCCGATCTTTGACCGCTAAGACCGTGCACATGCCTTGGGCGTGCTTGAGCACCAATGAGTCATGGCCTACGCACAGACCAAGGAGAATATTCAGCTCGGTCTGCTCATGGTTGAGGATGAAGGCCTGCAAAATGGGGTTGCACATGCTTTCATCATCTGCCTGCGTATTGATCTGGTCTTGTGTCCCCAGATTCAGCTCTAATTTTGAGACCCGCCCTACCTTGCACAGCACAGAAACCACTTCAAAGCCGTTGGTTTCCAAGACACGCTGCACAATGGACGCTTCGTGTCGCAGGCCCATGCAAAAAACAAGTCCCAGCCTTGAATACCCCATGCGATGAGCGAACTCCACCGTCTCTACAATACGGGGCTTGATGGGTCGAATGCGGGCATACCCTTGATCCCGGTTCATGTAACCAGAGGCTTCCTGCAAAGAGGCCTGACGGGCAAACTCAAATGTCCGGGGATCCTTCAAGGCAGCTAAGGCTTCTCGCTTCAGATGGGCCTGATGGAGGGTGGGGCAGTTTTCCGGTCCTTTGCCTGTACTTCTTTGGCAGACCCTTTCTGCTGCCTCATACGGGCAAAGAGCGCAGGTTGCAGCTTTGTCGGACATCTTTTCCTCCAATACTCAATGCGCCCAAGGCCGGAAAGCCAGGAAGGCCTTCGGCCCTGGGCAGACGTCACTGCAAATAGTCGCATTCCGTTCATGTGCGATTCAATCTGGAATTATAACTCTTTGTTTTTACTGACCTCTGACTTCTGATCTCTGACCTCTGGCGAGTGCAAAAACCATTTTTGCACTCGCATCTGGGCAGGGCAAAAGAGCGGAATTTGCAATATGAGTGGATCATTGTTCGGCAAATCGAATTCTGCGGTGGTAGGCCATGGATACAAAAAAATAATAGGCAGGATAGGCCAGGGAAATCAATGTCAAGGCCTTGACCCAATCGGCATTGAGGTAAAGGCAGACGATTCCATACACAATGCCGTACAATCCGGTCAGGGGCAAAGTTGTTTTTTTCAGCCACTGCGTTTTGGAGGGATAGATATAGTGAATTGGTATAAAAACGCACAAGGACAGGCCCAATAAGAGGACCACATTTATCCATGTGGGAGGATTAAGGACGTAGAGATACAAAATGACCACGTTCCAGTATGAAGGAAAGCCGACAAATGATTCCTCGGTTTTGGCGTTATCCTGGCTAAAGCCGTAGGCACTGGCCAAAAGCGGCAGCACTGCTGCCCAACTCCAAGCCGGGGGCAAAACGTCAAAAACCACCAGGGCCACACAGGGCAAAAAGACGTAGGTGATAAAGTCGATGAGATCATCCAGACGCCGGCCGTCGAAGTGAGGAAGGACCTCTTTGACCCCGAAATGACGGGCCAGGAGACCATCTGTGGAGTCAATAACGATGGTTACCCAAAGGGAGATAAAAAAAAGACGGACATCCGAGGTGACCAGGCCCAAAGCTGCGGTAAAGGCAAACAAAAGGCCCAGGCTGGTATATATGTGCACGGCGGTAGCGATGATTTTCTTTCCTTCCATACTCGAAATCCGTCCTCCGGTGTATTGATCTGCCTGTAGAGTGTTCACCGTCGCCATTGACGGTGCTGAACTGTGCTGAACTGTTACGAATAATTCAAACCATGCATCCATCGATACTACGCTGAGGTCCATGAGGGCCCATGGCCCAGCCCAAGATATTGCATCCTGGTCCAAAATCAAGAGACGAGATTGAGGTTTTTTTTGATCACCAGTCTGCGCAGGGCGTAAAAGGCCCAGCTCAGGCCCCCGATTCCGGCCAGTAAAGCAAAAATCAAGAGTTCCCAATGGTCAAAACGGGTTAAAATTTCTTGCAGGGTATGACCAAAAAGGTACCCCAAGCAAGAAAGGGTGAGAACCCAAAGGCTGATACCTATCAGGTTTAACAGCAGAAAGCGGGCAGGTGGGACCCGGCACAACCCGATGGTGAAGGGGGTTATGCTCCGAAAACCGTAGACAAAACGAAAAAAAACAGCCATCCATAAGTGATGCCGTTTGACCAGGGCCGTTACCCGATGAGTCTTATCTTTGAGTTGAGGCCATTTATTCAAGGCCTTGACTCCCTGGGTCCGACCAAGGAAGAAGAAAAACTGATCGCAGGCCAAAGTGGTTGCCGAGGCCACAACCATGACCCACAATAGGGTCAAGTATCCTTGTTTGGCCAGGAAGCCTCCAAAAATCAGGGCAGCTTCACCTTCCAGGATCGATCCTAAGGACACAGCCGGATAGCCGAATTGATTGATAAGTTGTTCAAAGCCCATTGCGTTTCCAAATCGTATATTCTGTATTGCAGATAATTTTGCTGAAGAATAATTCGGTTCCGTTCAGATCCAGTTCTTGTAGCACCTTGGGCTACCAGCGATCAACCATTGAAGGTCAATTTTTATAACAAGCCGGTTTCAAAGATACTTTACCTGAATTCATATGGCTTGTGCATTGTCAGATTGCCTATCTTGTGCAAGAATTTTGCAGAGCTTCCATGTACCATTGAGGAAAAAAGGAGCTTAATGTGCGGGTTGATATGAGTTGGCAGGATCCGGAATATGTTTTGCCCTCTGAGGGAGAGTTGGTCATTTGTCAAGTTTTGGAACGTAATGGTCTGGTCAAGGGTGTTTACACCCGTGGAATGTGGCTGGACATGAATCGCATGCCCATAGATGTGGTCAAATGGAAGGAGTTGCCCAAGGAAAATGCCGCAGAGTCAGATGAAATGAGACAGGGATGAGCACCGATTATTGGAATGCGGTACTTTGAGCTCAGGTCCGCCGAGGTGCTTTCTGTGTATACTTGCAGGTATGATGAATGATCTTTGGACCTTTTGGGCCAGAAGGGCATGTCCAAGTTATATCTTGATGTATGTGCCGGCTTGACCTGCAGCCGGAGTGGGGCTAGCTTCTCAAGCTTGCCGTTTATTTGTCATAATATTACGAGAGGCTTATGCACATTCTTCTCCTGGGAGCCGGAGCCTTGGGCAGCCTTTTTGCTGCCCGACTGCAATCTGCTGGATGTAGGCCCGTCCTCTATGGCTTAAACACCGATCATTTGCAGGTGGTGGCCGAGAATGGCCTGCTGGTCCATGAGCTGGACGGAAGTCGGAGTTGCTGGCAGTTGCAGGTTTATATGTCCTCACAGCATATCGATCCATCTCCGGATCTGGTTCTGGTTCTGGTCAAGTCCTACGCCACAGGGGCAGCGGTTTCGTCCATCCTGCCCTTTTGCCATGAGCAAACGGTTTTTGTGACTGTCCAGAACGGGATGGGCAACTGGGAGCAAATTGCCGAGCATGTCCCTGCCAGCCGCATACTGGCTGGAGTGACCGCTCAGGCGGCGACAATGATAGAGCCGGGGCGGATCAGACACGGCGGAAGTGGTCCGACTGTGCTGGGAGCTGTTCATGACCCTGGCCCGGAAGAGCTGCCGGATCTGGTCCGTCTTTTGAACCAGGCCGGATTGGATTGTGAAGCTACCGAGCGGGTGGATGATCATATCTGGGCCAAGCTGTTCGTGAATATCGGGATCAACGCTGTGACCGCTCTGACCGCAGTTCCCAATGGGTGGATCTCGGAGTGCGGACCGGCCCGGGAGGTGGCTGAGGCTGCTGTATTGGAAGCCATGGAGGTGGCCAAGGCTCGAGGAAGCTATCCGGGTGCTGATACAGTGGATAGGGTCATGCGGGTGGCCCAGGCCACGGCCCTCAATCATTCCTCAATGCTCCAAGATGTTCAAGGTGCGCGGCGAACAGAGGTGGAAGCCATCAATGGAATTATCTGCCGGTGGGGCCAGGAATGTGGAGTGTCTACGCCGGTGAATATGGTCTTAAGAAACCTGGTACAGGTTATGGAGCAAAAGAATCAAGATAGAGAAAAGAGGGGTAAAGCATGAGCCGGTTGAATACCTTGGATATTATTGCTGCAAAAGGAGAGCGCAAGCTGACCATGCTGACAGCCTATGATTACCCCACGGCCAAGATTGTGGATGAATCCGGAATGGACATGATCCTGGTCGGAGATTCCCTGGCCATGGTGGTTTTGGGACATGAGGACACTCTGTCCGTGGGCATGCCGGAGATGATCCATCATACCAAGGCGGTAACCAGGGGGGCCAAAAGGTGCATTGTAGTCGGCGATCTGCCTTTTATGGCCTACCAGGTCAGCGTGCAGCAAGCAGTGGAAAACGCCGGGCGATTGATCAAAGAGGGCGGAGCCCAGGCCGTGAAGCTGGAGGGCGGGGCTGCTGTTGCGCCTCAAGTCCGGGCCATTACCCAAGCCGGGATTCCGGTGCAGGGCCACTTGGGGCTCACTCCACAGAGCGCGGGACAGCTGGGTGGTTTCAAGGTCCAGGGCAAGTCGGCCCAAGCTGGAAAACAGTTGCTAGAAGACGCCCGGGCCCTGGCTGAAGCCGGCTGTTTCAGCCTGGTCCTGGAGGCGGTCCCCGCTCCTTTGGCCCAGCGGGTCACTTGGGCTGTATCCATACCCACCATAGGTATTGGAGCCGGGGCCGGATGCGACGGACAGGTGCTGGTGTTGCACGATTTGGTGGGCCTTTTCGACCGCTTTCTGCCCAAGTTCGTCAAGCGCTATGCCGAGTTGAGCAAGGAAATGAGCCAGGCGATTGCCGCTTTTAAGCAGGAAGTGGAGGCCGGGAGCTTTCCGGATGCTGAGCACAGTTTCAGTATGAAGCAGGAAGAGCTGGATGCCTTGGACCAAATGATGAAGAGTTCAGGAATTTGATAGCTACGTCATGCATGAAACGAGACAAAGTACGGCATACTGGTTTGGGCCAGAGCGCAAAAAACACCTCAGATTTGCCGCAGGCAAAGCTGAAATGGAGGATATATGCTTAAAGCTTCGTTTCACGGTATGGCCATAGTGTCCTGCGGTACAGTGAGCTTGGAGCTCAACCATCTGAAGCAAGAGGGTTTTTTGGATACAGAACATGTGTTTTATACTACTCCGGGACTGCATGAAGACGTCAAGGAGCTCGAGCGGCAGCTTGTGTCCCGGATACAAAAAGCCAAGCAAGTGGTGGACAAGGTGATTGTGGTCTATGGTGGTAAGTTTTGTTATATCAACGCGGATCAGCCTACCCGGACCATGCAGACAATTATAGAAGAACAGGGTCCGAATGTGGCCCGAATCGACGCCACACACTGCATGGATATGGTGGCCAGTGAAGAGGAGCGGGAAAGAATTGCCCAAGAGGTGGCCGGTGGGGATAAGGTCTGGTGGATGACCCCGGGGTGGATTAAGTTTAGGCACCAGGTATTCAAGGGCTGGGATAAAGGCCTGGCTAATGAAAACTTTCCCCGACACACAGGCGGGGCAGTAGTCTTGGACTCCATTGGTTATGTGGAACAATATATGGCTGAAAAGCCTGAAGAGTTCCTGGAATATTCCGACTGGATGGGGATACCCATCCAGCCCTACCCAGTGACTCTGGATAGGTTCAAGGCCTTGCTCACTGAACAGACCGAGGTTTTGAAGAGATAAAGAATGGTCCACATCGCTGTATACCATAAAACGACATTCACCTGAACCAGCTGTGAACAGGCCATAGGTGTGGCTGAGTATGTGGCCCGGAAACTGGGTTCGGAGGTGCAACTCCGGGTCCTGTCCACCGACTCAGATGAAGCCCGTTCTCAGGGCATAAAGAGTGCTATCGCCGTATTTGTCAACGGGCAGAAGATCCCGATAAATAATGTTTTGAAACAGACTGCATTTGAGCAGATTGTCAGTTCATATCTAAGTTAATATATTTCTCAGCTGATTTTCTGAACATGAAGTTGCTTGGAAGTGCTCTCAGCAGGTTGGTCATTTAAGAGCGCTTCGATGATCTTCTATACAAACCATCAAGTACAGGAGGGAAAGAGCATGAAACGTTTAGCTACACTCCTTGCAGCCTTGGTCCTTGGCCTTTTCCTATTGGGAGCCGGTTCAGCCTCAGCTGGACAGGGGGCTGAGCTGAAGTCCCGGACCATGACCTGGGTAGCCGGCGGCGTGGGCGGAGGCTGGTACGTGCAGGCTGGAGGAATCGCCAGGCTGATCAAAAACAAGGAACCCAAGCTGGTGATTAAGGTCGTCCCTGGAGGCGGAGTGGTCAATCCGGTGAGGGTATCTATGCACAAGGACGATCTGGGCTGGGGGATCACTTTTGTGGATAAGATGGCTTTTAAAGGGCTCAAGCCCATTTATAAAAAGGCTTACAAGGATGTCCGGTCTCTCGGTGGCATATTCGGTATCTACCATATCCATTTCGTCGCTTCTGAGGACACCGGCATCCAGTCTGTGGCCGAGCTGGCGGAAAAGATAAAGGCTGGAGAAAAGGTCAAAGTGGCCGCTCCCATGAAGGGGACGTCCGACCTGCCCCTGGTCCGGCATATCCTGGATTTCTATGGGGTGTCCCTGAGCGATATCGAAGATGCCGGGGGGAAGGTTTTTCATGCCGTATACGCGGACATGGTCAATCTGTACAAAGACAAGCATGTGGATTACGTGTTCACCCACCTGGCCCTGCCCGGTGCGGCGGTTACCGAAATGGCGGTCAGCCGCGATACCCGGCTCCTTGATGTTTCTCAGGAGTGCATCGAGGATGTGCACAACTCGCTGGGAACACTGGCCGAGGACTCCGGACATGCGGTTATTCCAGCTGGAACCTATAAGGGGCAGGACCGGAACGTCGCGGCCATAGCTTCGGCCGGAGAGCTACTCATCAACAAGGATGTTCCGGATCAGGTGGCTTACCGTGTAATCCAGATCATCTGCGAAAACATTGACGAGCTTCACTCCCTGAACAAGGCCAACAAACATTTTGTGCCCGCGAAAGGGTGGCGGGATGTGGCTGTGCCTTTGCATCCCGGGGCTGAGAAGTATTATAAGGACGCTGGATACATGTCGGAATAGCCGGCAGCCTGTCCATGCCACAGGGGGGCACTCCATAAGTTTCATTCCAAAATCAAACTGGCTGCTTCTAACGAATAATGAATAACAAATAGCAGGCCCGCCAGAGGCAGCGCTGAAACCCAAGCATTTTCCAGGGAGCCTACTCGGTGCGACAGCTCAGCGGTTGGCGGGACAAGGCCATCGGGACCTGGTTGATGGCTTTGTCCCTTTTTCATTTGTATACAGCCACCTACGGCATTATGCAGCCTCGGGTCCAGCGGGGAGTGCATTTGCTGTGCATCCTGCCTTTGACCTTTTTGCTTTTTTCCGGCCGCAAAGATGCGGGTGAAGGCGACCGCATCGGCACCCTCGATCTTGTATTGGCCTGCCTCTCCATTCTTCCGCCCTTATATGTCATTTTAGCCAACGATCAGCTGACCATGCGCCTGAGCTTTATCGATCCGGTCAGTCCGATGCAGCTGGGTCTTGGTGTACTCATGATTTTGCTTCTGCTGGAGGCCATTCGGAGGGCTGTCGTCCCGGCCCTGGCCATCCTCATTGCCTGCTTTCTGGGCTATATGTATGTGGCTCCCTATTTGGGCGGGGTCTTCCATTCCAGTCAGCCCACCTTGGCCGAGATTGTGGAAATGCAGTATCTGATATCCGAAGCCGGTATTTTCGGGGCCATCACCGGAGTTTCGGCCACCTTTGTGGCCATTTTTGTCATTTTTGGCTCATTTATGGAAAACACCGGTACCGGACGCTTTTTCACCAATATGGCCTGCAAGATAGCCGGGAGAGGCCGGGGAGGACCAGCCAAGATCGCAGTCATCAGCAGTGGTCTGTTCGGATCCATCAGCGGCGTGGGAGCAGCCAATGTGTATACCACTGGAACCTTTACCATCCCTATGATGATACGCTTGGGTTACCGCCGCCAATTCGCCGGGGCGGTGGAAGCGGCAGCCTCTACCGGGGGTATGCTTATGCCGCCGGTCATGGGGGCCGGAGCCTTTGTCATGGCCGAGATCACTGGCATTGCCTATGTGCATATTGTCCTGGCAGCCATGCTGGGGGCCGTTCTGTACTATGTCAGTCTGGTATTGCGGGTGCATCTGACTGCCCTGAAAGAGGACCTGCGGGGCATGGACAGCCGGGACATGGTTACTTTGGCTCAACTGGGCAAAGACAGCTATTTGCTGCTGCCCCTGCTGGTTCTGGTGGCCATGCTGCTCAAAGGGTATTCTCCGTTCATGGCCGCTAACGTGTCCATAGGGGTGACCTTTGTTTTGAGCTTTTTGCGGGCCGAGACCAGGCTGACTCCGGTGCGGCTCTGGCACACCCTGCGCTCCAGCGGCCAGAACATGATTATGATCGGACTGGCCTGCGCCGGAGCGGGCATGGTGGTCAGCATTGTGACCAACACCGGCCTGGCCCTGGGCATTGCCACTGTCATCAACAGCTGGTCCAGCGGGATTCTGCTCATCGCTCTGATCCTGATCATGTTCACTTCCCTGCTTTTGGGTATGGGCCTGCCCTGCACACCGGCCTATATCATCGCCGTGACTATCGGAGGACCAGCTTTGCAGGCTATGGGTTGCGATCTGTTGGCCACCCATCTTTTTGTCTTCTATTTCGCTATCCTGGCCGGAATCACTCCCCCGGTGTGCATCCCGGCCTATTGCGGGGCGGCTATTGCCGGGTCCAAACCCCTGCAAACCGGATTCGAGGCTTTCAAGCTGGCCGTAGTCGGGTTTCTTATTCCTTACGTATTTATATACAACCGGGCCCTGCTTCTGCAGGGCACAGCAGTCGAGGTTATATCTCTGGTCCTGGTCCTGTTGGTTTCTATTGTCCTTTTAGCCGGAGGCTTAAGCGGCTACCTGGGCCGCAGGCTGTCCGAAGCTCCTCGCTTACTGGTTCTGGCCCTGGCTGTGACCATTGCCTTGCTGGGCACCAGCCCGGATGTGGTCAATGCCTGGCCGGCCAGGATTGTCTCCGGTCTGTTTCTTTTGGCTGCGATTGCTCTTCCCTGGTGGAGAAAACGAAGGGCAGTTGGGGCATGAAGAATCCGGGCGGGAATAAGGCTGATGTGCTCATTATCGGCGGCGGGGTGATTGGATGCAGCATCGCCTATCATCTGGCCTGTCGGAAAGTGAAAACCAATGTCCTGGAGGCCGGAGATCTGGCGGCCGGAAGCTCCGGGGCCTGTGACGGTCTGGTTTTTTTACAATCCAAAAAGCCGGGGGTGCATCTGGATCTGGCTCTGGCCAGCAGGGAGAGATTTTTGCGTCTGCAGGATGAGCTGCTTTGGCCCATCGAGTTCTCGGCCTGCGGTGGGCTGGTGGTAGTTGAAGGCCAGGCTCAGATGCAGGCTATGCGCGACTTTGTCCGCCGACAGGCCCAGGGCGGATTGGAGATCAGCCTTTTGGATTCCAAACAGGTCCGGGAGCTTGAACCTGGGCTGTGTGCGGATATTGCCGGAGCGACCTGGTCGGCCTTGGACGGCCAGGTGAATCCCATTGCCCTGACCCAGGGGCTGGCTTTGGGGGCCAAGGAGCGAGGAGCCGGGATTCTGACCGGGACGGAGGTGACCGCCTTTGTCCGGGACAAAAACAGAGTGCGGGCCGTGCACACCAATCACGGCCGATTTGAGGCTTCCCTGGTTGTTCTGGCCGCAGGGGTGTGGACCGCCGGTCTGGGAGCAATGCTTGGTATGCATGTTCCCATTGTCCCCAGAAAAGGCCAGCTTGCAGTCACTCAACCGGCCGGGACTCTCCTCCGCCATCCCATGCTTTCAGCCACCTACATCGCGGCCAAGTTCGATCCACAGCTGGCAGGAAGCGGGGAACAAGGGGTATCGATGGAACAGACGGCTCACAACACTCTGCTTTTGGGGTCCACCAGGGAGTTCGCCGGATTCGACAGGGGTACCACCAGTCAAGGTATGATCGGTATCGCCAAACGCTGTGCAGCCATTGTTCCGGCTCTGAAGGAGTTGCATATTATCCGCTCCTTTGCCGGATTGCGGCCGTACACTCCGGATGGACTGCCTATTCTGGGACCGGCTCCTGGTGTGGACAATGTGTATATCGCCGCCGGGCACGAAGGGGACGGCATCGCCCTGGCGCCCATGACTGGAGAGCTCATGGCCCAAATGATTGTTGAGGGCAAGACGCATTTTCCTATGCACGAATTCAGGATGGACAGGGAAAGCTTGCAGGGATGAGGCATGAGACGTGCCTGGGGCTGTGCAAGCTGTGCAAATAGAAAGCTTTAATTGGTACTGCGAAGATATGCCCAAAACGGAACATCAGCAGGTCACCATCCTGGTCAACGGCCGTCCAATCCAGGCCGCCTGCGGCCAAAATCTGCACACAGCCCTCCTGACCGCCGGCATTCGTACTCTGGGGACCGGCCCCAGGCGGGACCGGGACCGGGGTGTGTTTTGCGGCATGGGGGTGTGCTACGAATGTCTGGTCACTGTCAACGGTCGTCCCTATCAGCGGGCCTGCATGCTGGAAGTGGAGGAAGGCATGGAGATCGAAATCCATGCAATGTAAGTTCCAGGTAGCGATTGTCGGGATCGGTCCGGCCGGACTGGCCGCCAGCCAGGTTTTGTTCCGCCACGGAGCCCACGTCCTGCTCATTGATGAAAACCGCCGTCCAGGCGGTCAGCTTCTGCGCCGGGGAGGCGGCGATGACTCTCAGCAGTGGCCCAGAGAGGCTCGTACAGCAGGCCATCTCCTGCAATACGAGACATCAAGGTTCAATGTTCTGTCCAAAGCTCAGGTATTAGGCCGGGAAGCTGACGGCAGTCTGTGGGTTGAAGATGCCCGGGGCCGGTTGTTGTCAGTACAGGCCGAGGTGGTACTTATAGCTAGCGGGGCCAGGGAACGTTTTGTGCCTTTTCCCGGCTGGACTCTGCCCGGGGTTCTGTCTGCCGGAGCGGCCCAGGTCATGCTCAAAGAGAGCGGGGTCCTTCCGGCTCAAGACATGCTTTTGGCTGGTTCCAGTCCTCTGCTCTATGCCTTGGGTTCTGATGCTGTGGCCTCCAAAAGACAGGTGCAGGCCATTGTGGATCAGTCCAGGGTGCAGGCCGGGTTTTATCTGCTTTCTGTTGCCGCCCGGACCGGATCTCCCCTGGGCTCTGCCTTGAGTTCCATGTTCAGGGTCTTCCGGGGCCGGATCCCGGTGCACAGGCAGAGGAAAGTCCTGGCTGCCCGTGGGGATCGGGAGCTGAAGGAAGTAGTCACAGTCAAGCTGGATAGACAAGGAAATCATATTGGGGGCAGTGAACGTATCTATCCGGCCCGGGTTGCAGCTGTGGGGTACGGTTTTGTTCCCAATGTGGAGTTGGGGGCCCAGGCCGGGTGCGAGCTCAAGCTGGATTTTCATCCCGGAGCTTGGGCGGTGGAGGTGGAAAAGCGCATGCAGACCTCGGTTCCCGGAGTTTATGCGGCCGGAGAGGTAGCCGGTATCGGGGGCGGAGGCAAGGCTCTGGTGGAGGGACAGATTGCGGCCTGGGCCATTTTGCAGGACCTGGGATTGGCCCCAAAGACTGAGGCGGACCGTATTCTCAAAGCATTGTATGCCAGACGCCGCAAATGGATGGTCTATGGCCGGGCGGTGCATGCGTATTGCCGTCCCCCAGGGCAGAATATATGGGATCTCCCGCAGGAGACGGTGATCTGCCGCTGCGAAAACGTGACTCTGGCCCAGATCAGGCGCGGGGTAGAGCAGGGATTTACGACCCCCGGAGCTCTGAAAAAGGCTACCCGTTGCGGTATGGGCATGTGCCAGGGCCGGACCTGCCAGCCCATTGTCTCTGAGCTGCTGGCAGCACGTTTCCCGGATGACGCTGTTCAACCACCGTCCGTGCGCATGCCGGTCAAGGCTGTTTCTGTGGACAATATGACCCGGGACCATGAACCGGACCAAGCTGAGTATTGACAGCGTATTCTTTTTATGTACCGCATCGATTTTATTCAAGCCCGGTATCATTATGGTTGATGTATGAGCCGAAACTCCTTGCCTGGAAACGGAGCTTTTCAATCCCAAATGAAACCTGAAACCCGAAACCAGAAACCC
The DNA here is from genome assembly GCA_964619345.1 of uncultured Desulfohalobiaceae bacterium. GTDB lineage: Bacteria > Desulfobacterota > Desulfovibrionia > Desulfovibrionales > Desulfothermaceae > Desulfovermiculus. The sequence goes on along the minus strand of CAZUER010000073.1, from coordinate 2,849 downwards.
GCATCCCCTCCCCATCTGGGCCTGCTGATGCTGCAGACCACCTTTCCCCGCATACTGGGCGATGTGGGCCATGCAGGGACCTTTGCCTTTCCGGTGCGGTATAAGGTGGTCAAGGGGGCATCTCCCTCCCGGGTCCTGCGTCAGGCCGACCCTGCACTCATAGGTCCTTTCCTTCAAGCGGCCAGGGAGCTGGAAGACGAAGGGGCGGATCTCATCGGGACCAGCTGCGGTTTTTTGGTTCTGTATCAAAGCCAGCTGGCCCAAGCAGTACAGATACCGGTCTTTTCCTCCAGCTTGCTGCAGGTTTCCATGGTTCAGGCAACTCTTCCCTCCTCAGCCCTGGTCGGCATCCTGACTGCATGTGCCGATTCCCTGGGTCCAGCTCACATTCAGGCCGCAGGCATTGATTCCTCCCGGGTGGCTGTAGCCGGTCTGCAGCAGGCCCCGGAGTTCAGCCGGGTCTTTCTGGGGGGAGCAGGGGATCTAAATGTTGAGCGTTGCAGGCAGGAGGTGGTTCAGGCGGCCCTGGGTCTGGCTGAAAACAGCCGGGTGCGGGCCATGGTCCTGGAGTGCACCAACCTGCCCCCCTACAGCCCGGATATCAGACAAGCAACAGGTCTTCCTGTGTTCGATGTCTGCACCATGCTTGCCCAGGCCTTCACGGCTGTGGCCGGAAGGTCCTAATCAGCTTATTCTTTCGCTCGTCCATTCCCATTCGGACTATCCTCATACTCCACGCCTTGGTCCTGAACGTCCTTTAATACTGCTTGCAGGGTACGTTGGTGGTCTGAAGCTGCAAAAATTGGTTCCAGGCTCATGACGTCCATTTCCGGGACCTCCAACCGGGGAAAGGTTGCCTCGTTTTGCATGGCCTGTTCAAAAAGGCAGGGAATCATCCTCTCCGGTGTGTGATGGGAGGAGAGCTCCTGGACCAACGTTTTGATGCTGGAGTAGTTCAGGCTTAACCGCTCATAGGCGTTTTTGATGGTCTTGAATTTTTCCGGAAAATGCTCCGGGGGGTAACGCCGGGAGAGCTTGACAAAGGCCTTGCGCACGGTTTCCTGGTCTGCATCCCTGGGTACTTGCAGTATGCTGCATTCTTTTTCAAACATGGCAGTTATCCCTTGTCCTTTTTGGACCTGTGCCTTCGTTCTTCCAAGACTTCATCCAAGAGAGTTTTTTTCTTTTTCTTGCCAGGGAATGACTTGGGTGAACGTTTGCGGGGGAGCATCATTTTCAGGGTCTGAACGGCCTCCTGAAAATCTTTATCCTTTCGCAAGCGGGAAAACAGATCGAGTTCGGTCCATATATCCCAGACCAGGGCAGCCAAGGTGTTTAAGCGGTAGAAGCGGATAAGGTCTGCCAGATATTCCCACCCCTTGGTTTCGGTCACATAGCCGGCATGATGAAAAATAACGGTAGCCAGAAAATCGTTTCTGTATGGGGTGCTGGGCCAGGTCAGCATCCAGTCGAGCATCTGGTCCAATGTGCGGGGTGGCGGGAGATGTTCCAGAAATGCGCGGGCCTCGGTGGCATTTTGGGGGACCGGAGGGTTATTACCCGATGTTTGGGCACTCATCTGTACCAAGCCGAAAAGGGAAAACTCCGGGTTGACGATCTCGGCGAAACCCCGCATCAGGGATTGGGGGATATCGGTCCAGGTCAGGTCTGGATCTGGAGCAAACAAGTCATCCTGATGGGCCCTATCACAACTAGCTTCACAAGCCTCCATAAGAAAGCGTTGGACCAGTGTTCGGTAATCCTCTCCGGTGAGACAGTGCTCGAAGGCTTTGAAAGTTCCTTCAAGATCCATGCATTGGGAGAGATCCTGAACGAGGTGCCGCAGATCGTCTTCCGTCACCTGGAGGGGAATACGTTTCTCCTCCTTGAGCAGAATTAAGGCCTTGATATCTTTGGGAGATGATGCAACTTCTGCCCGTTTGAGCAGGGGAAAGAGCAAAGCTGCATCTGGAACCAAAGCGCGGCACATGGTGCTCAACAAGGTATCCAGGTGCTTATAGGTGTTATGAAAGGGGATGGGACCGACGGCCTCCTTCCAGGTGGAGGTCATTGTGACCAGGATTGAAGGGTCCTGCATCCCCAATTGTTCGAAGGAGGTATAGATATGTTGCAAGGCCTGGGTAGCCTGGGTCAGGTGGGTGTTCAAGGCTTTTGATAAGTCCTTGTGGAAGTGACCAGCCATCATATCTTCAATATAGTCCATGATGGTGTCCTTGCCGGCCACACACAAATTCATATGGGCCATGAGCAAGACCATCTGCTCCCGCTGGGACCAGACATCGAGGGTGAGTATTGTGGGAATACACAAGTGCGGGGGAAGATCTTTTTGGGCCAGGTTGAGCAGGACGTCGTACTGCTCTTTGAGGTGCGCAGGTATCTGCCATGTTCCCAAGGGTATAAATTTGTACAAGATGTTCCGGGCATTAAATTCCCAATAAACTCCGAAACGGTCACGGCCCATATTCAGCAATGCCAGGGCCATGCTTTGCACAGCCGGATGGGAGTTTGACTGGAACCCATTGGCCTTGAGATGGTTGGAGATACTTCTCGGGACTCGCAGATCCTCGGGTTTCACGTGAATGGTGCGCAGCATGTCGGCCAGGATGGTCAGATTGTTCAGAATGGAACTTGAGATGCCCAGCTGGTCGTGTACGGATACGTTCAGGTCTCGAAAAAATTTTCGCAGCTGGGTAAAGGGCTGGACACTCCCGGGCTGAAAGCCCTGTTTGCACAATGTATTGAACTGATTGCCGGCTCTGGCGGCCAAAGCCAGGTGCTTTTCCCCTTTTCTGGCTTTGGTCCGTTTCCCCTGCACATAGTCGGAAAGA
>CAZUER010000072.1:0-19830 GCA_964619345.1 uncultured Desulfohalobiaceae bacterium | reverse complement strand
CTGCAAATATGTATGGACACTGCCCATGTTCCACTGCAACGGCTGGTGCCACACCTGGGGAATCAACGCCCCCGGAGCCACGCATATCTGCCTGCGCAAAGTGGTCCCGGAAGACATCTTTGCCGCTATTTCCAAACACCAGGCCACCCATTTGTGTGGAGCCCCGGTGGTCCTCTCCTCCATGGCCGACTACGCCGGCAAGAACGAGGTGGACGTGCCGGAAGGGTTCATCATCAGCACAGCCGGGGCCCCTCCCTCTCCGGCTATCATCCGCCAGATGGAGTCCATCGGCTGCAACGTGACCCAGTGCTACGGCCTGACCGAGGTCTACGGACCGCACAGCTTCTGCGCCTGGAAGGAGGAATGGGACGATCTGCCCCTGGAAGAGCGGGCCAAGATCAAGGCCAGACAGGGCGTTCCCTATGTAACCACCAGTTACATGGACGTGGTGGATATGGACACCATGCAGCCTGTGCCCCATGATGGGCAGACCATCGGGGAGATCGTCATGTGGGGAAACAACGTCATGCTCGGCTACCACAACAAGCCGCAGGAGACGGAAAAGGCCTTTCACGGTGGGGTATTCCACAGCGGGGACCTGGCGGTGACCCATCCTGACGGTTACGTGGAAATAAAAGACAGACTCAAGGACATTATCATCAGCGGAGGGGAGAACATCTCCTCTGTGGAAGTGGAAAACGTCATCTACGAGCATTCGGACGTTCTGGAAGTGGCGGTGGTGGGTATACCGCACGAAAAGTGGCAGGAAGTGCCCAAGGCCTATATCAAGCTCAAAGAAGGAGCCCAGGTCACGGCTGAAGAGATCACTGCCTTCTGCAAGGAACGTATCGCCAGGTTCAAGGTTCCCAAGGAGATAGAGTTTGGGGAGCTGCCCAAGACGGCCACCGGCAAGATCCAGAAGCACAGGCTGCGGTCCGGAGAGTAGGGGAATGCCATCTTATCTGCTCTGGATTCCCACTCACTGTCTTTACAAGGCCAGGCTGCATGGAAATGACGGGCACAGAGTGATCGAGCTTAACATCAGACCCGCTGCTGGTCCCGCCACTGGCGGGACCAGCGATACATCCCTTTTCAGCTATATTATTCACCCCTTCTTTGGGCTTGAGGTGGGAAATGTGCTCATCAGCTATGTCATCAATATCGCCGTATTTCAGTACATGTTCAAGAAAAATGTCATCGCCAATCTCAGCAAGTGAAATCTGATGATCATAGCTCCAAAATATGCCTTTGTTCTTGAGTTTTTGGAAAATTTCTTTCAACACAATCTGTCACTCTCGTTTATTAACCATTTGATTGAACATCCCCCTTAACGTATGCCGCAACCCCGGACAAAACATGCGGATTGTCAATTCAATTGCCAATCCGTTTTTCCCATTCATATCCGACAATATTTCGCTCCTGGCTGGAAAACTCCACCCCGATCAGATACACCTCCTGGCCGGTGAACTTCTGGGCATACCCTTTGGCCTTGATCTGCTCCAGGGCCTTGCCGGTATCGGTCAGCTCCACCACCTTGAACTCGATGATATACACCCGGCCCTCAAACCGAATCACCAGATCAATGCGACCCTTGTTGGTCGGTTCCTCCGGATGCACATCCAGGCCCAGGGCGGCAAAGTAGCAGTAAACGATAGAGGCGTAGTAGCCCTCATATCCAGCCAGCTGATTTCGCCGGTACCAGTCATGTGGGATGGAGGCGAAAAAGGCCTGAAATATATCCCGCAGGCTGTCCAGATTATTGGCAACCAGGGCATCAAAGGCAGAGAACTTGACTTTCTCGGATTCGGCCAATGTTCCGGTCAGATATGTGAGAAGAGAATCTGTCAGGCTCTGCTTGACTTCCAAGTTGGGATAGCCCAGGCAGAATCGTCTGGTTCCAGCCATATTTTGCACTGACTTAATAGTTAAATACCCGGTTTGGAAAAGCAAGGTCTCGATCTCTATACGGTCCACATCAAAGCTTCCCAAGAGCTTTTCGCTGGCCTTGATGGTCTCCAGGGAGGAAATCGCATATTTTTTGGAATGCAAGAGCTTGATCAAAAATGTTGGTGTGCCGGTCTCGAACCAGTAATTGGAGAACTCCTGTGTCTTTAAGTACAAAAGTATATCAAACGGGTTATAGACATCTTCTCCTAGCCAGTTATAGCCGTTGTACCAAAGCCTGACATTTTCTAAATCAACATCTTCCAATCGATCGGCAAATACAGTCTCCAGCTCCTTTTGGGTATAACCACATACAGCGGAGTGTTCCTTATGCAGGGTTATATCTTCCAAATTGTTCAGGCCACTGAATAACGATACCTTACTAAACTTGGATACTCCGGTAATAAACACAAACTCTATGTACGGATCACTGTCTTTGATCACTGAATAGTAATTTTTCAGCTCTTCGCGCACAGCAACTGCCGTATTGGTGTCTTCGATATTGTCCAATATGGGCTTGTCGTATTCATCGACAAGGATGACCACCCCACAGCTATATTGTTCATACAACCTATGCACAAGCTCGGAAAACCGGCCTTTCAGGCTTTTCTTGGCATATTCTATGTCATCTTGCCGACTGTGATCATACAGAATTTCATCAAATGTTGTTTGCAGTTCCTGAGTATTACGGACCACACCAGATCCAAAGCTTATATGCACCACTGGATGAGCCGTATCCCAGTTCCAGTTCTCTTCCAGATACAAGCCTTGGAACAATTCCTTTTTGCCCTGATAAGCAGCCTTGATGGTGCTCAAAAAAAGGCTTTTTCCGAACCGGCGGGGCCGGGACAGGAAATAGTACTTACCCTGGGAGATCAGTTGGTGGACATAATGAGTCTTGTCCACATAATAATAGCCTTCCCGAATCAAGTTCTCAAAGGTCTGGATCCCAATGGGCAGTTTTTTGGTCATCTTGACTCCTGCACACGATGGTCCCTTAACGTTGATCATTCAGATTCAATTTACATAAAAAAGCCCCGGCCGACAATGAACCCCGGCCGACAATGAACCTGGGCTGGCATGAGTCACGGCCCTAATTAAGAGGCGAGTGCAAAGGGAAATGCATTCGCCTCTATTCACTCATCAGCAGCAGATTCACGCCGGGTAGAACGACACCTGGCCTGCCTTGGATCAGGATGTTGTCTATGCCAAGAACCGCGGTGGAGGCCTCCAGGGTTCCAAGGCCCAGGAGGAAGGTGTCTTTGGGCCTGACTCTCATTGTTAACTTCTTGACTGAAAGATCATTCAGAACAGCTTCCAAGGCTCGGTCCAATACGGCCTGATCCTGGACCCATGTTATCAGGGAATAAGAAAGCCGCCCGGAAATGACCCAGAGCGGCTTCTCTCTGCTGGATTTTGCACTGTTTAGTTGTCTGTAGCTCGGATAACCTGCTCTTTGAATTCATCAAATGATGAGACCCGGAGGGACAAATCAAACAGCCCATCCAGAATCTCGACGGACTGAATCGACGTTATCCGTTCTACGATGTCCCGGTTTATTGTTCCAAATCGGGCACTAATATTCCTTAAAAGTAAGTCCCTGGATTTTTTGAGTTCCCCTCGTTGCTCGCCTCGCTGTTCACCCTCACTCACCCAATGGTCCTTCTCCGCTTTAACGGCTTTCTCGTAGCCTCTTTGTTCCAGCATTTCAGCTATGGTTTCCATTGTCTCTCCTCCAGCAGGCAGTGATCGGATCAATTCCAGAATTTCCGGAAACTCTTCCGATGGCCTTGCCTGTGACAAGTAGTGTACCAGTATCTTCAAAAATCGATCAAGCTGCTTCTCGTCCAGATCCTGGAAAAGGAGCATCAGAGCGTCTTTGAGCTCATCAAGAAACTCCCTCTTGGGACTGATCTGCCAAATGGCAAACAGGGATTTCAGGGCTGAATGGAAGGCATATCCCCGGACATCTTCAACATTCACGTCAAACAGATTGTACTCGAAGTCCGGAAGATAAGCACGGAATGCGTTGTCAGGCACATCCACAATAGAGCTGAGTTTCGTTTTGAAGCGCCACCTGTACTCCCCATGAGTTATGACGATCGGCAAAAGCAGGGGCAGCTTGAGAAACGGTTTTTTGCGTTTCTCACCGTATGCACTCCACGTTTCCACCATGTAGCGAAGAAGCTGGAGCGGGACCATTTCGTCTAGAAAGCTTTTATGCTCCAATAACACATAAATCTCGGCTTCTTGCTCCCGATCCCGGAGCGGCATTCGCATGAGTATATCGGAGAAATACTCCTGCAGATGGTCCGGAATGTGACTTGTTTGCTCAAAGCACAGGGCCTCCAGCTCAAGATGCCGGGTAATCTTCTCCGGCAAAAAACTCTGGAGAAAGCTTACAGCCGTTTCATGCCTGCCCAGGATGTTTTTGATCACCTTGTCATGGGGATTTTGGCGCTTGGACATAAGCAGAATCTACGACAATCCATGCCGGGTGACAAGTGCTGGTATGTGCACACTGTTCAGTCACACAAGTAAACAACCCAACATCACACCAAAAAGCCCCGGCCGACAATGAACCGGGGCTTGCATGAGTCATGGTCCCAAATAAGTGCAGGAAGCTTCTCCTTGATTTGCTGACCTCTGTCTCCAGACCCCAGGCGAATGCAAACAGTCGCTTGCATTCGCCTCTATTCACTCATTAACAGCAGATTCACCCCAGGTAAAACGACACCTGGCCTGCCTTTGATCAGGATTTTGTCTATACCAAGAACTGCTGTGGAGGCCTCCAGGGTTTCAAGGCCCAGGAGGAAGGTGTCTTTGGGCTCAGGTGGTGAGTGCTCATTTTCCCTACTCCAAACTCTTTTCAATGTAACGTAATACATCTTCAAGAGATATATCTGTGCTTGCTTCAATCACATTTCATCTATGCCTATGATGAGGATATGTATTTAAATTTTTATGGTGAGGAGCATCGTCCCAACGAATGAGAAGTACTCCTTGGTCATCTTGCCAATGAAATGAATAATTCCTTTCTTTTGCATCGCTGTATTCTCGTGCATACAAAAATGTACTATTTCGCAAAACAATTTCAATCTTTATGTAGTATCCTGTGTTCCATGCCTTAAAATCCAAAACTGTGTATGATTCAACAATTAGTGTATCATCAAGCAACCTGAATATTTCCACTTTGCATCTCTTTAATTTTCAGCTCAATGTCTTTCAAGTAGTTTTCGTATGCTTTCCATTCTATGATATCATCATATATTTCAAAGTCTTCTTTTTTATATGACATGTCAGATTGTAATTCTACTAGGTTTTTATTGTATTTATTTTTGAAGAACTTGATCTTTTCTTCAGTCTTATGCTTTTCTGCGTATGCTTCAGCAAGCACGAGCATTAACAAATGGTCTTTATTTATCATCACCATACAGGACCTCTTTTCATACATAACGAGTTTATTGGTTTAAAGCCTATGTCTCCTGATGAGGGAAGTCAAGGCGCATGAACGTAAATGACGTATGCTGAGCTGTTTATTATCCATTGGGTGGAAGTGCTTTGATTCGGATCTGACTCATTGATTTAAAACTTAACACCTCAACGAACATCCAATAGGTAATACATATCTCAGCTATATTTTAAGATGGACGTAAGAATAGATTTCTTTTGCCTCGGGGCGACCCCAGTGAAATGGAAAGAATCTCAGAGCAGGCCCTCTCCGTGGCAAAGACTTCGCCCAATGGGCATATCGCGTAAGCGATGGCCCTTTTGCCCCAATCAGCGTCGAAGCGAGCGGGGCAAAAAGATACAACCGTCTGCCTTTACGTCTGCTTTGTCGTCAAGTGAGCCTGAGAACGGGCGGTTAAATAAAACTAGAGAGAATTAACTGACGATTTAGTGCTAAGGGCTGAATTGAAGGCATACCCCCTTACATCTTCAACATTCATAAGCAGAAGCTACGAAAATCCACGACTGGTGACAAGGGGCTTTTTATTTGCCGTTACCCGGCAAATAAAAAATGTGACCTTTGCCTTTCTTGCTTGGCGACCTTTGCGTCTTGAGCGAAGCGGGCGGATTGGGAAAGCAGAGATCTGTAGCCCGAGGTAGGTAGTCGATGGGAACCGGCCACAAAAGCGGCCATATGAACACTAGACATAGATTTATCATTCAGATATTATTTGATATATGAAAGAGAAAAAAGCGGACATTAAGCCGGCCGACAGTCAGTCTGAAGACAGGGGCGAACGAATCGCTTTGATGGAGCCTTTGTTGATCAGAAAAGATTCGCGTCATCGTAACCAACTCATTGATCTCGTCATTGATCTTGCTCGTCAGGCTGCCGGTTTCAGACGAAGCTTGCCCGAAGGAATATTGCGTGCCTTGGCCGACCTGGTTCGGGCAATGAACTGTTACTACAGTAACCTTATTGAGGGTCATGATACACATCCTGTCGACATCGAGCGGGCTCTCAAAGGAGATTACAGCAATGACCTCAAAAAGCGAAACCTCCAGCTCAAGGCCAAGGCGCATATCGCTGTCCAGGAATGGATTGATGGGGGCGGATTGAGCGGAGGAATTCTATGGGCAGCTGAGCCGAACTGATTCCGTTTTTGCTGCTGCATGTGGTCATCACTGCCTCCTATGGATTCATCCTTTTCTTGATGGCAACGGGCGTGTGGCTCGTCTTATGTCGTATGCTCTCATTCTTCAACATTTGGAGACTGGTGGCATTTGGTCTGTGGCTCGGGGGCTGGCGCGTAATGAGGCTGAGTATAAACAAAAGCTCATGGCCTGCGATATGAAAGTCGCAATGATCTCGACGGACGAGGCCACCTGAGCGAAGATGCCCTGGCAGAGTTTGTTGGTTTTTTCCTTCGGGTATGCTTGGATCAAATCAACTTCATGGAAGGACTTGTCCAACCCTCTCGGCTGCGGGAGCGCTTATTCCTTTGGGCTGAAAGGGAAATCCGGGCTGGTCAACTCCCGACAAAGGCTGACAGGGTCCTTGAAGCTATCCTTTACCGAGGTGAGATTCATAGAGGAGAAATCCCCGGACTCCTTGGGGTGAGTGAACGTCAGGCGCGGAGGATCACTTCTTCACTGCTGAATCACGAAATCGTTACTTCGGATAGCACTCGAGCTCCACTGCGACTGTCATTTCCTGCCCGCCTAGCTCCTTATCTGATGCCCGGTCTTTTTCCTGATCATTGAAAATTCTGTCATGTTAACAGAATTTTCAATATTGATGAATTGTATAAAGTTCGACATGCAAGCTAACTTCATACGAGAGATCAGAGTTCAGCTCTGCCGCTGGCCGCAGACGTCCAGTGTGATCGGGGAAGAGACTTACGGATACACTACCCCCGTCATTGCTCGGCCCAGCACTCACTTGCAGATGAAAGATTTAGCAAATCTTATAAGCTATACTACCAAGTGAGTGCCGGGCAATCTAGGAAAAAGCCATTCTATCTGCTCTGGATTCTGGTCCCGGATATGGTCCGGGATGATGATCAAGCTTTACAAAAATCCCTCGATTACTTAGATTACCTGCATGATCAAACCTTTCATCTGGCTTGAAGCCCGGAAGCGATCTGCTGCTGCCCGGGAAAGGTATCGCCGGCAGGTGCTGGAAGAGGTGCATACCATTCTTCAATCCCTTGCTGGGAAATACCATTGGGATGAGCTCTACCTGTTCGGTTCCCTGATCTCTCCCAGCAGGTTTTCATCTGACTCTGATATCGATATTGCCGTGTCCGGCCTGGACAAGCATGCACTTCTTCCATTTATTGCCGAGGCTTCCCGGGAGTTGGGGAGTGAGGTGGATGTTTTGCGACTGGAGGAAAGCAAAATAGCGGACTCGATTCGAAGGAAGGGGCAGCTATGGGCACCAAAGAAGCAGTAGTCCTTTTTCTCAGCGATTTTGACCAGCAGGTGGTGGAGATCAGGAAGATTTATGCTTTATTGGAGGAAAAGTCAGCCAAGACTCAGCCACAAGTTTCCAGCGAACTGGTTGAAAGCATAGGTTATTGGCTTCATAACCTATACTCTGCATATGAAGACCTCTTTCGGCTCATTGCTGCTTTTTGGGAAAACTCTCTGGAAAGTTCTTCCACCTATCATACTGAATTGTTACGCAGGATGCGTTTGAAAATACCAGGTGTGCGGCCGGCCGCTTTAAGCTCGGAGATCAGCTTTCAGCGCCTGGATGAAATGCAGGCCTTTCGGCATGTGTTTCGTCATGCCTACAGCTACGGGCTGGATGATGAGCGGGTCTTTTTTCTTCTCCGGCGGGTTCTGGAAACAAAAGATACAATTCTGGGAGACATTGCATCGTTCAGGAGCCACGTCGAAAATCTTTCGCTTTCAGATCAATGAAGATAAACATACAAATAAGCAGCATTATGCTTAATCAATCGAGCAAAGTTAACATGAAAAAACTGCCCATCGGCATCAGCACATTCAGCCAGATCATTCAAGAAAACTATACCTATGTGGATAAGACCAGATTCGTGCATGAGCTAACGGAGCAGGGCAAATACTTTTTTTTGTCCCGGCCCAGACGTTTTGGCAAGACCCTGTTCATAGATACCCTGAAAGAAGCATTTGAAGGCAATAGGGATCTTTTTCAGGGCTTGTGGCTTGAGGATCACTGGGACTGGGATCGAAAATATCCGGTCATTCACTTCTCATTGGGTCTTGGGGTCCCCAAAAATCGAGGCGAGCTTGACGGGAGATTGCGGGATCTCCTTTTGAAAAATCAGGCCTATCTGGGAATAACCTGCCGTGATTCGAATGATATTGCCGGCTGCTTCAGTGAATTGATCAGAAAAGCTGCTACAGGTTTCGGGAGAAGGGCGGTTGTATTGATAGATGAGTACGACAAGCCCATTCTGGATAATATCACAGATCCTGACCAGGCTGCTGAAATTCGCGAGGGTCTGAAAAATTTTTACTCGGTGATCAAGGAGAGCGACCCGCATATCCAGTTTGCCATGCTCACAGGAGTGTCCAAATTTTCCAAGGTCAGCCTGTTTTCCGGCCTGAACAACCTGATCGATATCACCTTGGATTCCAGGTTTTCCACCATCTGTGGGTATACTGAATCGGAGATGCGAGATGTATTCGCCAGCTTTTTGGAGGGCAAGAATCTGGAGGATATCCGACGATGGTACAATGGGTACTCCTGGCTGGGAGAAGAAGTCTATAATCCTTTCAGCATCTTAAACTTTTTGTCTCAGGGCAGTTTTCGAAACTACTGGTTTGAGACAGGAACCCCGGAGTTCTTGGTCAAGTTATTCCAGCAAAAAAGGTACTTTGTCCCGCAAGCAGAGCATATCGAAGCTTATGAGGCCATGTTCGGTTCTTTTGACCTTGACTATATCGAACCGGAAAACCTCTTATTTCAGACCGGATATCTGACCATCAAGAATATCCGGCCAGGGATTTTCGAACCTACATATGACTTGAGCTACCCCAACTATGAGGTCAAAAAGAGCCTGACCGAGAGTATCCTGCATCGCTACTGTGGGAGCCAGATTGATGTCCATCGCAACAGACACCAACTGGAACATAATCTATCGGCCAACGATATCCAAGGGATGCGGTGCACCTTCCAAGCCTTCTTTGCCTCTATTCCCCATGATTGGTACCGCAAAAACCAGCTTGCTGCCTACGAGGGCTACTATGCATCTATATTTTATTGTTACTTCACGGCCTTAGGTCTTGATGTAACCGCAGAAGATACCACAAATCACGGCCGGATCGACATGACGGTCAAACTCAATAATCGAGTGTATATTTTTGAGTTCAAGGTCCTGCGCATCGATACCACCTCTGGTTCCGCCCTGAACCAGATCAAGAACAAGAATTATGCAGACAAGTACATGGATGTGGCCAAGGAGGTTTACCTTATCGGGGTGGAGTTCGATCCGGAGGAACGGAATATTGTGGGATTTGAATGGGAGACGGTCTCCAGGGAGTGAGAAGAGGGAAAGAGATCCGCGTATTCCGCGGTTACATCACTTCATGCTTTGCAGAGCCGCTTCCACTTCGGACAAGGGCAGGGTCTGGACCACGGCCCGGCCCAGCCCCTGCAAAAGGACGAAATGCACATCGTCGCCTTCCCGTTTCTTGTCCCGGGCCAGGGCCTGGATAAGGCGGCCGGGATCTATCTGTAATTCACTGGGCAAATTGTAGGATGAGAGCAGGGCCGTAAGCCGGGCGCAGTCGGCTGGTGATAGGAAACCTCTGTGCACAGAGAGCTCAGCGGCCGCAGCCATTCCCTGGCTGACAGCCCGGCCGTGGGAGGTTCCGGTGACTTTTTCCAGGGCATGTCCCAGGGTATGCCCGAAGTTGAGCACCCGGCGCAAACCGGACTCCTTTTCGTCCTGATTGACCACATCCGCTTTGATCCGCACCGAGTCCAGGACCAGGCGCTGAATGGCCTGAGGCTCCCTGGCCATGACATCCTGCCGGTTAATCTCCAGAAAAGAGAACAAATCAAGATCGGCAATGGCTGCGTGCTTGATCACCTCGGCCAGACCGCAGGCCAGATCCTCTTCCTCCAGGCTGAATATGTATTCCGGATCGCAGAGGACGAACTCCGGCTGATTGAAGACCCCCAGCATATTCTTGTAGCCATCCAGGTTGACCCCATTCTTGCCTCCCACGCTGGCATCTACCTGGGCCAGAAGGGTGGTGGGTACAAACCCGAAGCGGACTCCGCGCATATAGACTGAGGCCAGAAAACCGGCCACATCGCAGACGATTCCCCCGCCTATACCCAGAATGAACCAGGTCCGGTCCGCGTTCAGGTCCATGAGCTTCCTGGCCAGCTCAGATACGCTTTCCAGGGTCTTGATCCCCTCCCCGGAGCCCATGCGCAGAATGGGGAGATCGGGAAAGCTCCGGCCGTAGAGCCGATAGACGTTGTCGTCGGTGATGATCGCCGCCCGCTGGGTGGGAAGCAGGGCGGTCAGGTCATCTCCATGCCGGCCAATGAGAATGCGGGAGGTTTGGCCCTGGGTCTGGACGATGGTTTCGTGCATGGTACGCCTATGGGGTTTGTATGAAAAATGGCTCATCAGGCAGATGTGTGCCGTATGATTGGGCAGCAGAGCATTGGTCCACAGAAAACACCGATTAACACAGATTAAACAATTATTTTTTTATGTTTGAAAGAATACTAGTAATGGGTAAGGATCCGAATCAAAATCCCAACCACCCCTGCCCCTCCTTGCGAAGGAGGGGACTCTTAACCGTCTGATCTTTCTTTAAATCTAAGAGCATGATACTTGATGGCCTGGACGGTTTCAGAGGTGCATCCTGAAATCATACTGAAGGCTACAACCAGCGACTATGCTGACTCCAGCCTCCCGACTCCTGCTTCCCGTCCCCGGTCTCGCGTCCACCAACCACAGACTACCGACAACTGTCTTCTGTCCTCTGACCTCTGTCTTCTGACCTCTGTCTTCTGACCTCTGTCTTCTGTCCTCTGAATCACGCCGCCTGCAATTTGACCCGGCTCAAACGACGGTCGGCCGTGGTCAAGAGCTCCTCAGTGGTCTCCCAGGAGATGCATTCGTCGGTTATGGATACCCCGTACTTCAAGGCTGAAAAATCTCCGGTGAACTTCTGATTGCCCTCGTGCAGATTGCTCTCCAGCATCAGGCCCAAAACGGCCTCATTACCCTGCAGGATCTGCTCCAGGACGTTTTTGAACACGTTGCCCTGACCCTGGTGCTTTTTATGGCAGTTGGAATGAGAGCAATCCACGATCACCGCTTCGGGCAGACCCTTTTTGATCAGATTCAGTCTGGTCTCCTCGATGCTGATGGGATCGTAATTGGGCTTGGCCCCGCCCCGGAGAACCACATGCCCGTAGGCGTTTCCCTTGGTCTTTACGATGCAGGTCCGGCCGTCCTGGTCGATACCCAAAAAGGTCTGAGAGGCTCGTGCGGCCTGCATGGCGTTCACTGCCGTGCCCAGGTTGCCGTCTGTGCTGTTCTTGAAGCCCACAGGCATGGACAGGCCGCTGGCCATTTGGCGGTGGGTCTGGGATTCCGTGGTCCTGGCCCCAATAGCCGACCAGCTGACCAGATCGGACACGTACTGGGGTGTGATGGGATCGAGCATCTCGGTGGCCACGGGAAGACCCATTTCATTTATCTGCAGCAGGAGTTTTCTGGCCCGGTACAGCCCGGTCTCCATATCGCAGGAATCGTCCAGGTTGGGGTCGTTGATCAACCCTTTCCAGCCCACTGTGGTCCGGGGCTTTTCAAAGTACACCCGCATGGCCACGAGCATGGTCTTCTCCACCTGACGGCTGAGCCGGGCCAGGCGTTGGGCGTACTCCAAAGCCGCCTCTTCGTCGTGGA
The DNA here is from genome assembly GCA_964619345.1 of uncultured Desulfohalobiaceae bacterium. Classification (GTDB taxonomy): domain Bacteria; phylum Desulfobacterota; class Desulfovibrionia; order Desulfovibrionales; family Desulfothermaceae; genus Desulfovermiculus. The sequence continues at coordinate 7,507 of CAZUER010000072.1, read as the reverse complement.
TGGAGCAGGGTCCGGAAATAATCAGCAGCCGCCGGTCCTTTTTATCCAAAATGTCTTGCATCGCCGTGCGTCCAGACTGAACGCATTCCTGAGCTGCCCTGGAAATGGGCAGCTCCTCTTTGAGCTGGCGCGGTGTCTTCATGGCCGTGTACCCCTGAATTCGTACGTCGTCTGTGGTGTGCATCATGTCCTCCTTGATCTGTTATGGGTTTCGGGCCAGCCAAAGGTGCGGCCATTTCGGCCGCCGCACATCGAAGTGTTCGGTGCCTGAGAAATGATCATTTCCTCCTCCTGATGCTGCAATGTGTTTTATAAGCTCAAAAAAAGGGCCGTGGGGTTTCCCCACGGCCCAAAAAAAGAAGCCGTGGGGACCTTTTCGGTCTGCCACGGCTTCTGGGTGTTGTTTGTGTGTTACTCCTCAGCGAACGCCAGGCAGACCAGGTCCATAAAAATAAAAGCTAAAATAGGTGGACCAGTTGCCTGTGCGCAGACTCATGTGAGTATCTCTTTCCTTGGGTCTTGTCTTTGTGGTTTGATTTCTTTTGAGTTAGACTTAGACCAAAACCCTGGATCCTGTCAAGGGGTAAATGCCAGAGCAAATTTTTTGCTCTGGCCAGAGGTCAGGGGTCAGAGATCAGAGGTCAGTGAAAACAAAGAGTTATAAGACCATATTTTTATGGCTGTTGACAGCACTTTTCACTCCCACCCTCCTCCCCCGGGGAGTCTCTCTTCCAGCCGGAATGTGCTGGACTTTGGCTTGAAGCAAGGCGTCTCCCCTGGGCATCTGGGTTCCTATCTCCTGGCTGTTGGAGCCTGTAAAGAGAAGGAAATCCTCCGGGGTCTGCGCCGGCAGGAAGAGATCCTGGCCAGGAATCGATACCTGCCCCTTGGACAGATCCTCCTTGAGCAACAATCCATCAGCCCTGATCAGCTGCAAACAGCCCTGAAACATCAAACCGTAGATTTTTTGCTGGCTGTTTCCCCCTATTTTGAAGACCTGGACCGGGAAACGGTTTCTGAACTGTATGTCAGTTCAGAGCATATCCCCCTGGCTCAGCGCAAGATCGTGTTTGGCCAGGGAGAACCGGGCCGGTCCATCTATGTCCTGCTCCGGGGCAGCGTGGGCCTAACCCATAGACAGGAAGAAGGAGGGGAGATCGATATCGACCTGGTCCGGCCCGGGGAAATTTTCGGGGAAATGGGTCCCTTTACCGATAATCCGCACTTGGTTACCGCCCGTACTCTGGAACCCAGTAGCCTCTTGGCCGTACCGGTCGCATTCTTCTTTCAGGGTTATATTTCCAGATCTCAAGTCAATCGGAAAATACTCAGGAAATGGTTCCGCTCGGCCGTCAACGGCCGAATGCAGACCCGGCTCTTCCACGATTACCACTACCGGGAGCTTCTGTCCCAACGGGAATCCAGGCCATGTATCCCTTTGCTCGGATCGTCCAGGCAAACCCGTCGGCTCAGGGAGGAACTTTTTGAACTGTCCACCCGGTCATCTCCGGCCCTCCTGGTGGGAGGTCCGGGAACAATGAAGACCCGGGTGGCCCAATACATTCACGAAAACGGGCCGGACAGCCAGGGTCCGTTTATTATCTTTCATGCCCACCGCATTCCGGAGTTCATCAGGTCCTTGCTCCCTGAGGACGCCGACACCCTGGATCCGGAGGAGACGCTTCAGCTAGGGGCTCTCTTTGGGTTCCACGATTCCATCCTCCCACCGTCTCAACCGCCATGGAACGGCTTTCTGCAGGTAGCCCACAACGGGACTCTGGTCATTGCCGGGGTGACCGCTCTCAAATCCAAGGTCCAACGCCAGCTGGCCGCCTATATCAGCTCCGGTTTGTTTTATCCCCTGGGCTCGGAGAATCCGGGGCAGGCCAATGTGCGTATGATCATAGCCGCAGACGACGATCTGGAACTGGACAACGACCTGTATGTCAGCCTGGCCCGCACCGAAGTGATCCTCCCCCGCCTCAGCCAGCGCAAGCGCGACCTCAGGGAGGTGGCCACCCAGTTGGCGGCGCATATCGGGGAGGAAGAAAACAAACCCATTGTGGACATAGATGAGGATGCCCTGAACAAAATTGTGGCTTACGAGTGGCCGGGGAACGACCGGGAGCTGGAAGGGGTGATCCAGCGCGGAGTGACCCTGGCCAAAACAAACCGGCTCTCGGCAGAGGACGTCTTCATCAGTGATGAGCCCATGGCCGGAAAGCCGGCCTACAATCTCTTGAATCTCCCCATTGTCCGGCGTGTCTTTGAAAGTCAGCTTTATCCCCAGGCACTGCGTTTGGGGATGACCGCCCTGTTTTTTCTGGTGGTGGCCATGGGATTCTGGGGTCAGCCTTCCCCGGAGTCCAATGTGTCCCTTCTTCTGGTCTGGGCCAACTGGGAACCCCTGCTCATCCTGAGCTGCATCCTCCTGGCCAGGATCTGGTGCAGCATGTGTCCCATGGGCCAGGTTGTGGACTGGTTCTATAAGATACCTTTCCCCAGGCTGAAAATTCCCCAGCAGTTTCACCTGTATGGCTACGCCGTCAGCGCCCTGGGGCTGGGTCTGATCTTCTGGTCTCAGGCCGCCTGGGATATGTGGCACAACCCTGTGGCCACCTCCTGGCTGCTGGTGACCATCACCGGAACAGCGGCCCTGTTCGCCCTGACTCTGGAAGGCAATATCTGGTGCCGCTACTCCTGCCCCCTGGGCATGATGGTCGGGACCCTGGCCCGGACCTCCATGGTGGAGGTGCGGTCCAATCTCAATTATTGCGCCAACGAATGTCAGAACTACGAATGCTACACCGGGAGAAACGGGATCACCGGATGCCGGATGGGCAAGGGACCTTTTGCCATGCAGACCAACCAGGATTGCATTCTCTGTGCCAAGTGCATCAAGGCCTGCCCCCATCGGTCGGTGCGGGTCAACCTCCGGCCGCCTGGCTGGGAGCTGTGGAACGTCTGGAAAAGCGATCCGGCAGCCATGATCTTCATCCCCCTCCTGTGGGGAACCCAGCTGTTCCGGTCCATCGAACACGCGGACTGGGGTCAGCCCCTCCTGCATGCGGAGGGCTCAGCCCACCTGGGATTAGGAATGGTCATGGCCGCGGCCATCCTTTTTGCCTTCCTCATCGGCGGCATAGGGGTGCTTACCTTTGGATTGGCCGGCTTGGGAGGAGACCGAAAGCTCGGTCCCACCTTCTTCCTGGCCGGGCTTCCGATTGTCTATGCCTATGAAGTGGCTTTGCGCCTTGAGCCCCTTTTGAATCAGGCAGCGGATTTTTTTGCGGTGGTCAGCAATCAGATCGGTTATGAGCTGCCCAGTGTGGCCTTTCGGCTCGATTTGCAGTCCGTGGCCATACTGCAGTTCATAACCGTTGTTCTGGGCACACTTTTGTCCATGCTGGTGGCCACCCGGCTGGGGCGGAGGCTCTCCGCAGGTCACGGCTGGCCTGCATGGGCTAAGCACTTACCCTTGCTGTTCATGGGCGGGCTGTCCACGGTGGTAATCTAATGAAGTTGTCACTTTCTGCTCCTGGCCAGCCTGTGAACAGTCGTCAGCAACTTCTCAAAGTCAATGGGCTTGGGAAGCACCTCCTCGATAAGACCGGACGTCTGCTGGGTAAGATCCAGGTCGCCATGCCACCCGGAAACAAGGATGACGGGCATATACGGATCAGATCTCTTGATCCGCAAAGCTGCCTCTTCACCGTTCATTTCCGGCATCCCATGATCGGTGACCACCATATCGAACTGTCCCTGCCGAAACATATGCACACCCTCCCGTCCATTGGCTGCTTCCTGGACTTTGTGGCCCGCCTTTTCCAGGAAGCGCCGGAGCATATCCCGGATAGGCTCCTCATCCTCTATGAGCAGAATGGACAGTGAAGGCGCCTTATCCGTGCCCGATTCCGGGGCTGGTTTTGCAGCGGAGTCCAAGGGCAGAAAGAGGCTGACAGTGGTCCCGGATCCCTTGATACTGTTGATGCTCAGGTCAGCGTTGTGCCACCTGGCGATGTTGCGGGCGATGGTCAGCCCCATGCCGGCGGAGGCAGGCCCTTTGGTGGTAAAAAAGGGCTCAAAGGCCCTGGACTGCTCCCTGGTACTCATACCGACACCGTTATCCCGGACCTTGATCCGCACCCCATCACCTTCCAGACCGGCCGATATCTGCAAGCGCCCGCCCTGGGGCATGGCCTCCACCGCGTTGAGCACAAGATTGGTCAAAAGCTCGCGGATATCTGAGGCACAGAGCATGACCGGCGGGAGCTCCGGAATTTCGATTCCCACATCGATGGTGTGCCCGGTTCTTTCGGTCTGATCCTTCCACCGAAACCGGGTCAGGTTGACCACCTCCCGCACCAGCCGATCCAGGTCGGTACGCTCCCATGCGACATCCCTGGACTCGCCCTCTCCACGAACAAAGGACTGCAGCTCGGCAGTGCGCTGCACCCCTTTGCGGGCCGATTGTTCAATGCTTTCTATCAAGTCCAGGCCGGATTTCTGGGAAGTGGACTCTTTGAGCAACTCCAAGTTGCCCAAGACGACAGTTAAGTGATTATTCACATCGTGGGCCACTCCACTGGCCATCTCCCCTAAAGAACGCATCCTTTCCGATTGACTGAGCAAATGCTCAACCCGCTTGATTTCGCTCAAATCCCGGACCACCAAAATGCCCAGGTGCTGTTCCCCAAGGCGGGCCGAAAACATGGACAGGCGGGCGGGAAAGAATGTTCCGTTCCTTTGAGCGACCTGGGTCTCCAGTATCTCCCTCCGTGGGCTTTCTGTCCCGGGGTCGGTGAAAAACCTTCTCAGGCGAGCCCCTTCCTCCAAGGCGGCCTGAGGCGGGAGCATGATCTCGATCTCCCGCCCGATGGCCTTTTCCGCATTCCAACCGAACAATCTTTCCGCGGCCTGATTCCAAAAGGTTATTCGTCCCAAGTGGTTGACACCCACTAAGGCATCATCCACAGCCCCAAGCAGGGCTTCGGCTTGTGTTTCCATCCTGTGCAGGGCCTGGGTGGTTTTGATATTTTCGGTTATGTCCTGGCCCATGGACAAGCCGCCCCGAATACTTCGGCCCTCATCGGAAAAGTACGCGCTGTGGTACCACTCACAGATGATGATATCCCCGGAAGCTGTCCGATTTTCATTTATCGAATAGTCCAGCTCCTGGCCGTGAAGGATGGCTTGGACCATCTGTTCTATGCGCTTTTGCGATTCTCCGCTGGCGAAAAAGTGGACAAAGGGCTTGCCCAGGACTTCTTCGGCCGGCCAGCCCAGCAGTATCTCCGCATTCAGGCTCCACTGTCTGACCAGGCCCAACTCGTCCCAGGCAATCAGGGCCAAGGGTGCACTGTCCTTGATATGCTCGAATCTGCGTTCCAGCCGATCCAGCTTGTTCCCTTCCTGAACCATCTTATTGTACAGATCCTCCATTTGCTGGAGAATCTCCATCCACATATTGTCCCGCAGGCGTTCCTGTTCAATCCGCTCGGTGATATCCCGGCTCATATGCAGGTAAAACCGGCCATGCCCCTCAAGCTCCACCGGATAGATATGGATCTTAAAATGGCGGGTCTCGTCTCCTTGCTGCACATCCCGAAGGGTGACCGTGGTAGGTCCGCCTATAGACATGGCTTTATGCACCGGGCATTCGTCCACGAACTCTTCGCAAAACCGGCGACAGCTCTGGAGTATCAGGTGGCAGGGAAGGTTGCGGACCTGGTCCATGTCCAGGGAATGGGAGCGCAGAAAAGGCTCATTGGCATACAGGACAATGAGCTCCGGGGACAAGACGACGATTTCTTCCTGGAATCCGCGGGCCAAAAGGATGGGAAAGATTTCGTCCATACTCAATGCACAGTGCAGGACATGCAGGGATCAAAGGAACGGATGATGAGATTGACCTCAACGGGATTGTCCGGATCATTCACTGTAGTACCGGTCAACGCTTCCTCCACCGGCCCCATTTCCTCCTGCTCGTCCCGGGGAGAAAGGTTCCAGGCCGATGGAGTGACAATCTGATAATTGGTAATCAGATTGGAGGACATGGACATCCAGTGCCCCAGGCTGCCCCGGGCGGCCTCAATGAGCCCTATTCCTGTCTCCCGGTAGCGGCCGGAAGAGGAGGCATAGAAAGGTTCATTGGGATCGATGTCTTCTATCCAGCGAGCCAATTGACGGGTGAGGAGGACCATCTCACGTAGGCGGGCGGTCATGCGGGTAAAAACGGATGGACCTATCTCCCGCATCATATCCGTGATCAAGGGCTCTCCGGAAATGAACAACCTGGCCAGGGGGCCGACCTCGGCCGTCATCTTATTGTATCGCGGCGCCTTGGCCCAGCTGTAGGCGTTCTTCTTCTCGGCTATGGGATTGGTCACCCCGCTTAAGGGGTGTCTGTTTTCCACTGCGTCCCGGAAAAAGGAATACCCGATATGCTCGGTGATCCGGCTTTGATCCAAAGGGCTGAATCTGCCGTCGTAATATCCCGGCTTGAGCCACATATCTCCCCCAGGCAGTTCATAGCCCCCGTAGGAGAGATACCGGTTCGGCCCCCGGCCGATACGATCCCAACCGAGCTCCAGACACAGGGCCAGAAACAGCCCCAGATCGCTGCTTTGGTGCTCAGGCTGGGAAAGCCACTGCTCCAGCCGTTGCATGGAGACCACGTCCAACCATTCATCCATGGGGCAGCCCAGGAAATGGTTCTGCAGAAAGGCCTGGAACTCTTGGAGAATACCCATGGCCCTGGTCTTGGTGCTCAAATTGAGGGTGGAGGTGGTTCCGGAGGGATGAATGGCTAGTGTATTCGGCCATTTTCCGGCCAAGAGGCCCATAATCTCCAAAAGGCTCTGCCTGGCCTTGACGGCCCGCATCACAGACAGGCCGTCCATATTGGCCAAACGGTCCTCGAGCTGCTTAAAGGCCGCTGCTTTTTTATGAGCCGGATTGATGATATCCGGGCTGAGCAGGAGATAGAAGTGGGTCAGGTGGCTCATGGCCACCTCAGTGCCCAGGATAGCGTTTTTCATATACATGGCGTTGTCCGGCACCCTCGGTTCCAAGGCCTGGCCCAGCCCTTTGGCCGCCGCAACCCCGTGCGATACGCTGCAGATACCGCAGATTCGCGGGGTAATGACCAGGGCGTCCATGGGGTCCCGACCGGCCATGATCCGCTCGAAGCCCCGAAACATAACCCCCGAGCTCCGGACCTTGGCCACCAGGTGATCCTGGATCTCGATCTCTACTCGGAGATCCCCTTCGATGCGGTTGAAAGGGTCGATGGTCACTCGTTTGCTGGACACAGGAGCACCCTTCAGGTCAAAAGCTTGTGCGAGACGGCGTTTTTCTTCAAACGGTTGGGGCAGGCTGCCTTGGACATGCCGGATATGCCCACGAACCATGCCTTGGGCACGTCCAGGGGCAGAGTGACCGGGATATCCCCTATCTTGCGGGTGGTGAAATAGGGACGTTGCTGATCCGGAAATTGAGGAGAGGT